>JAVBLH010000007.1:0-172843 GCA_031553635.1 Evtepia sp.
GTACACGTCATCGACGCCTCCAGCCCCGAGTGGCAGGATCAGGCTGCCGTGGTGGACGCCCTAGTGCGGGAATTAGGCGCTGAGGCCACTGACCGCATCGAGGTGTTTAACAAGGCCGATATCTACCGGGGGGACGTAAAGCCCCACGGGGAGGATATCGTTGCCGTTTCGGCTAAAACCGGTGAGGGTCTCGGTCGGCTCATCGCCATGATAGGAAAGCGGCTGGATAAGGGCTATCATAAGGTGTTTTTGCACGTCCCCTACGAAAACGGCGGCCTTTTAGATATGCTCTACCGGGAGGCCAAGGTTTCCAAGGTGGAGTATGGCGAGACTATTGAGATCAGCGCCCTCTGTACGGAAAAGGTATTAGGGCAGGTATCCCAGTATCAGGTCTCTCCGCCGCCGGAAGAGCTGCAATAACGAAGGCAGGAGGGATAGGATGAGGGATTATCTAGTGCCCACCGCCTATGGACAGGTTGAGCTGGTGGAAAAACGCTCCCGCTTCATCGGTCAGATTTGGCAGGTGGATTCCGAGGAGGCGGCAAGAGCCCGCATCGCCGAAACCAAGGCCAAATATCACGACGCCCGGCACAACTGCTGGTGCTATATCATTAGGGAAGGCGGCATCCTCCGCTACTCAGACGACGGGGAACCCCAAGGTACCGCCGGACAGCCCATGCTGGAGGTTTTTCGCCGAGAGGGGATAGAGAACCTTTGCTGCGTGGTGACCCGTTACTTCGGCGGTATCCTGCTGGGCACAGGGGGCCTTTTGCGGGCCTATACCCTGGCCGCCAAGGAGGCTCTGGCGGACGCGGGAGTCTCTGTGGTATCCAGGTGGGTAGAGGTGGGCCTCACCTGTCCTTATGCCCTCTTGGAGCGTCTAAAGCTGGAGGCGGAGAACATCGGCGGCGTGGTTTCAGACATCAGCTACGAGGCCGAGGTGACGCTCTTCCTCCTGTTTCTGGAGGCGCAGGTGAAGCCCTTTTGCCAAAAGGTGACGGAGCTCACGGCGGGCAAACTAAGGCCAGAGGTGTTAGGCCAGCGTTTTCAGGCGGTTCCCCGCACAAAATAAAATATTTTTCAAAATTTGCAGGGTTTTTTGTTTTCTCTGCGTATATACATAAGTCGAGATTAAGCCAATGCCTTAAACAGAGCATTTGCTATGTTACAACGCGTATTTTGGGAGAAAGGAGGGCTGCCTATGACCATTCGTGAGGAACGAGAAGGGCGGGAGGCCGGTCTTTCTCCCTTTGCTGCCCGGGCGGCCCAATCCCAGGGCAGAGTGCGCCCCATTTCCGACTGCTCTGTGCGTACCGCCTTTCAGCGGGACATCGACCGCATCATCCACTCCAAAGCCTTCCGTCGGCTCATGCACAAAACCCAGGTATTTTTGCAGCCAGAGGGAGATCATTACCGCACCCGCATGACCCACACCCTGGAGGTCTCCCGCATCGCCCGCACCATTGCCAGAGGCTTAGAGCTCAACGAAGACCTGGTAGAAGCCATCGCCTTAGGCCACGATTTGGGCCACACCCCCTTCGGTCACGCGGGAGAGCGAATCCTGGCGGAAATCCACCCTGGAGGCTTTCATCACAACGAGCAGTCCCTCCGGGTGGTAGAGATTTTGGAAAACGGCGGCGACGGGCTAAACCTCTCCTTAGAGGTACGTAGAGGCATTCTCACCCACACGGGGAGCATCCAACCGGAAACTCTCGAAGCCCATGTGGTGCGCCTCTCTGACCAGATCGCCTACATCAACCACGATATAGACGACGCCATCCGGGGCCATATCATCTACCCCATAGACATCCCCCTGGAGATATCCCAAAGCCTGGGCTTTGACCACGGCAGCAGGATCAACACCCTAGTGCTGGACATCATCGAGGCCAGCCGGGGGAAAGGCGGCATCTCGCAGTCACCGGCCAGAAAAAGCGCCATGCAGGAGCTGCGCACCTTTATGTTTCAGGCTGTCTATCGCAACCCCGTGGCAAAAGGGGAGGAGCATAAGGCCGAGGATCTCATCCGCCGCCTCTTTGAGCACTATCAAAAAAACCCGGACAAGCTGCCTAACGACTTTCAGGAGATCCGCGAGAGGGAAGGCGCAGACCGGGCAGTTTGCGACTACATAGCGGGCATGACGGATAATTACGCCCTGGAAAAATTTCACGAGGCCTTCATCCCCACGGCCTGGGCGGTGAAGTAACGCAGCTGCCTCCATCCAGAGGACAGAGAGAAAGGGGAGGGGGAGACTATGGCAATTCCGGCACGGTTCATAGATGAGCTGGTTTCACGCTGCGACATCGTAGACGTGGTGTCCGACTATGTACCCCTCCACCAAAAGGGCGGCAGCCACTGGGGCCTTTGCCCCTTCCACGGGGAGCGAACCCCCTCCTTCCACGTTCAGGGGGACAGGCAAATGTTCCACTGCTTCGGCTGCGGCAAGGGCGGCGGTGTGCTGTCCTTTGTCATGGAGATGGAGAACCTTCCTTATCCCGAGGCGGTGCGCCTTCTCTCCAAGCGAGCGGGCCTGACCATGCCCGAAGAGGAGGAGGACGGCCGCTATCGGCAAAAGCGGGACAGGCTCTTAGCCCTGAACAAAGAGGCCGCCCGATTCTTTTACAGTAAGCTCTACGACGGTGAAGGCGCAGAAGCACTGGCCTACTTACAGGGGCGCGGCCTTTCAAAGAATACCCTCACCCGTTTTGGCCTGGGATTCGCCCCCCCCGGCTGGGATCGCCTTTTGACTGAAATGGGCAAAATTGGATATGATAAGAGGGATCTTGTGGAGGCGGGTTTGGCGGTGAGCGGCGACAAGGGCCGCATTTACGACCGCTTTCGCAACCGGGTGATGTTTCCCATCATAGACCTGCGGGGCGACGTGGTGGGCTTTGGCGGACGGGTCATGGACGACAGTACGCCCAAATATCTCAACTCCTCGGACACGCCTGTGTTTAATAAAAGCAACCAGCTCTTCGCTTTGAACCTAGCGCGGAAAACCAAGCTGGGGCGTATCCTGTTAACAGAGGGCTATATGGACACCATCGCCCTCTACCAGGCGGGGTTCGACTGCGCCGTGGCCAGCCTCGGAACCGCCTTTACCCAGCAGCATGCAAAGCTTTTATCCCGCTATACCAAAGAAGTCATTATCGCCTTCGACTCTGACCAGGCAGGGGTAACGGCTGCAGGCCGGGCCATCCCCCTTCTGGAAAAGGCGGGGCTCTCTGTCCGGGTGCTGCAGATACAGGGCGCCAAAGACCCGGACGAATATATCAAAACCTACGGGCGGGAGAGCTTTGCCGCCCTCCTGGACCGCTCTGAGGATCATGTGGATTACAGCATCGCCAAGATACGGGAAAAGTATCGTCTGGAGGAAGACAGCGAGAAGATCACCTTCGCTCAGGAAGCGGCGGAACTGATCTCAGGCCTAGGTAGCCCCGTAGAGCGTGAGGTATACGCCGGACGGGTAGCGGCCATCGCCGGGATAGAGAAGGACGCCATCCTCCAAGAGGTAAGCCGTGCCTTTAAGCGGCGGGTTTCGAAAGAAAAGAAAAAGCAGGAGCGGCAAGACCTGCTGCCCACCCAAAAGGCCCAGCCCGCCGCCCGGGCCCTGCGCTATGAAAACCTGCGCTCCGCCCTGGCCGAGGAGGGGATTTTGCGGCTGCTCACCCTGGACGAAACCCTCTTTCATCTGGTGGAGCCTTGGGAGGAAGAGACCTTTTCCTCGCCCTTTTTAGGCAGGGTGTTCACCCAGTTTCGGGCCCTTTGGCGGGAGGGGCGGCGCATCTCCCTGGATAACCTGGCGGAGAGCCTGACCCCGGAGGAGATTTCTCACCTGGCGGGGATTTTAGAAAAACCGGAAAGCCTGGCAAACGGAAAAAAAGCCATGGCCGACTATCAGAAAATTATGGAATCAGAGAGAATTACGCGAGCAGGAGACAGGGATGAAGAAGCCTTACTGTCTGCGCTGGAAGTATTGAAGAAAAGAAAAAGCTAGGAGATGTGAAACATGGCAGAGAAAAAAATGACGGAAGAACAGCAGGTGACAGGCGAGGCCCAGCGCAGCAACGAAGAAAAGATGCAGGCCGGTAAGGTGGAGGTCTTAAAGGTGGTCTCCGGCGTTCAGGGCGCGGACAAACTGGGAGAGCTCATTGAGCGGGGTAAGAAAAAGGGTAACCTTTCCGCTGCCGAGCTTATGGACGTGCTGGAAGAGATGGAGCTGGAATCCGAGCAGATGGATAAGATTTACGATACCCTGGAAAACCTGGGCATCGAAACAGTAGGCGAGGATTATCTCCCCGACCTGACGGAGGACTCTGTTCCGCCCCTGGAGGAGCTGGAGGATATTCCCGAGGAGGAGATCGTGGACCCCAACACCCTGGTGGACTCCTTCGGCATAGACGACCCCGTTCGCATGTACCTGAAAGAGATCGGCAAAGTGAACCTTCTCACCTCCGACGAGGAAGTGAAGCTGGCCAGGGCCATGGTGCTGGGTGCCGAGGCCAGAGTTCAGATCGAGGAGCGTCTGGAATCTGACCCCGAAGGTGTCATCCCCGACGAGGCCGAGCTGCGCCAGCTGATCCGGAGGGGAAACGCCGCCAAGCAGCGACTGGCCGAAGCCAATCTGCGTCTGGTGGTCTCCATCGCCAAGCGCTACGTGGGCCGTGGTATGCTCTTCCTGGATCTCATTCAGGAGGGCAACCTGGGTCTTATCAAAGCCGTGGAAAAGTTCGACTACACCAAGGGCTATAAGTTCTCCACCTACGCCACCTGGTGGATTCGTCAGGCCATCACCAGAGCCATCGCCGACCAGGCCCGTACCATTCGTATTCCCGTCCACATGGTGGAGACCATCAACAAGGTCATCCGCGTGTCCCGTCAGCTTTTGCAGGAATTGGGCCACGACCCCTCTCCTGAAGAGATTTCCGAAGAGATGGGCATGCCTGTGGATAAGGTCCGGGAGATCTTAAAGATCGCCCAGGAGCCCGTGAGCCTGGAGACCCCCATAGGCGAGGAGGAGGACTCTCACTTAGGTGACTTCATCCCCGACGAGGACGCCTCTGAGCCCTCGGAAGCCGCCTCCTTCACCCTGCTCAAGGAGCAGCTGGTAGACGTTCTGAGCACCCTGACCCCCAGGGAGGAGCGGGTGTTAAAGCTGCGCTTCGGCATCGAGGACGGCAGAACCCGCACCCTGGAAGAGGTTGGGAAGGAGTTTAACGTGACTCGTGAGCGCATACGCCAGATCGAGGCCAAGGCCCTGAGAAAGCTGCGCCACCCCAGCCGCTCAAAAAAGCTAAAGGACTTTTTGAACTAACAAAAAGCAGACTGAGGTCACCGCGAAAGTGATCTCAGTCTGTTTTTTACTCTTAACCTATCAGGAAAGCTGGGCGATGCCCACTGCAATGCGCCGCAGTGTCTCCCCCTTGCCCAGGATCTGGCACAGCTCCACCGCGCCGCCGGGGGTGGCAGGCTTACCGGAAACCGCCACACGGAGAGGCCACATAATGCGCCCGTTTTTCAGCTCCAAGGAAGCGGCAAGGCTCATCAGTGCGTCGTGTATCCCCTCAAAGCTCCAGTCCTCCAGGGCCTCTAACACCGGAAGGGTAAGCTGAAGGGCCTCCAGAGAGTTTTCCTCGTCCGTTTTCATCTTCTTGTGGACGTAAAGCTCGTTGGAGTAGGGGGGGAGGACATCGAAAAAGTCCACCAGGGGCAAAATGTCAGGCAGCACATCCAGCCGGGTCTGGACTAAGGGGGCCACTAAGGAAAGGTCAAGGCCGGGGGTTTTGATGCCCTCCTTCAGGTAGGACTCCGCCATGGGGTAAAACGCCTCGGGAGACAGGGCTTTGATATAGGTGCTGTTAAAATAGTTCAGCTTGTCCCTGTCGAAAATAGCGGGAGACTTGGAGATGCCCTTAATATCAAAGACCTCAACCAGGCCCTCCAGGGTAAACATCTCCTCCTCACCGCCGGGGCTCCAGCCCAAAAGGGCCACATAGTTCACCACAGCCTCGGAAAGATACCCCTGGGCTAACAGGTCTTCGTAAGAGGGGTCTCCATGGCGCTTGGACATCTTATGACTGGCGTCCCGCATCACGGGGGAGCAGTGGATATAGGTGGGGATCTCCCAGCCGAAGGCCTCGTAAAGAAGGTTATATTTAGGAGCGGAGGAGAGGTATTCAGACCCGCGCACCACATGGGTGATGCCCATGAGATGGTCGTCGATGACGTTGGCAAAGTTATAGGTGGGTAGCCCGTCGGATTTAATCAGCACATTGTCATCCAGGGTCTCGTTCTCCACGGTGATCTCCCCAAAGATCGCGTCCTTGAAGGTGGTGGAGCCGCTGCGTGGGATCAGCTGGCGAATCACATAGGGAACCCCGGCGGCTAACTTTTCGTCTATCTCTCCAGAAGTGAGCCGGGAGCAGCGTCCGTCGTACTTGGCGATGACCTTTTCCTCCGTCTCTTCCGTGGCCTCGGCATGATCCTTGCCGCAGAAGCAGCGGTAGGCCCCGCCCTTTTCCATCAAAAGCTCCGCATAGTGCCCATAGATACCCCGGCGCTCTGTCTGGATATAGGGGCCAACAGGGCCGCCCACATCGGGGCCCTCATCCCAGGTCAGGCCGCACTTATGGAGGGTGGCGTAGATAATCTCCACCGCCCCCTCAATGAGCCGCTCCTGGTCGGTATCCTCAATACGCAGGATGAACTTACCGCCATTTTTTTTGGCAATCAGCCAAGTGTAAAGGGCAGTGCGCAGGTTCCCCACGTGCATATAGCCGGTGGGTGAGGGGGCAAAACGGGTGCGCACCTCCCCTTTGGGAATGGCGGCCTCCAGCCGAGAAATCGTTGTCATATCCAAAATGATACCCTCCTTATATGATGCAAGAGCGCCGCTTATATAAAGAGACGTTCCAAAAATCCCAGTGCAACAAAACCATTGTATATTTTCCCCGGCAGCATTGTCAAGGCGTAATAGATGTGATATAATTTTTTACTGTGGATTTTCATGCCCTTTCTGTATGAAACGGGCCATTTCGATAGACGCAAGGAGTTTCAATAATATGGCAGAAACGAAAAAAGTAATGCTCTCGGGCATACAGCCCAGCGGAGAGCTGACCTTAGGCTCTTACCTGGGGGCCATTAAGCACTGGCCCGCCCGGGTGGAGGAATTTGATTGCTATTACTTCATGGCCGATATGCACACCATAACCGTCCGCCAGAACCCCGCCGACCTGCGCAGGAGGACCCTAAGCCAGCTGGCCGCCTATATCGCCTGCGGGCTGGAACCGGAAAAGAACGTGCTTTTCATTCAGTCCCACGTGCCGGCCCATGCCCAGCTTTCTTGGGTCTTAAACTGCTATACTATGTTTGGCGAGCTCTCCCGCATGACCCAGTTTAAGGATAAATCTGTTAAGAATAACGATAATATCAACGCGGGCCTTTTTACTTATCCGGCCCTGATGTCCGCCGATATCCTCCTCTACCAGGCTGATTTTATCCCCGTGGGCGAAGATCAAAAGCAGCACGTGGAGATCTGCCGCGACATTGCCACCCGCTTTAACAGTCTCTATGGCGATACCTTCCGAGTGCCTGAACCTTATATCCCCCCCGTGGGCGCCCGGATCATGTCCCTTTCCACTCCCACCTCGAAGATGTCGAAATCTGACCAGGATCAAAACGGCTGCATCTATCTTTTGGAAAAGCCCGAGGATATCCTGCGCAAGTTTAAAAGAGCCATTACCGACAGCGACACGGAGCGCTGCGTCCACTACGCCCCGAAAGAAAAACCCGGCGTTTCCAACCTGATGCAGATTTACGGCGCAGTCACCGGAAAGAGCTTTACCGAAATCGAAGCAGAGTTTGAGGGGCAGGGCTACGGCGCCTTTAAGCCCGCCGTGGGCCAGGTGGTGGCCGATACCCTGCGGCCCATCCAGGAGGAGACTAACCGTCTCCTGTCTGACAAGGCCTATCTGGAGTCCGTTTACCGCCAGGGAGCCGAGCGGGCTGCCTATGTTGCCAACAAGACCTTGCAAAAGGTGTACAAAAAGGTGGGCTTCGTCCCCCGCTGAGGATTCACCAAAGGAGTAGCCATTTACTATGACGATATTAACTCAGCTGCCGCCCATCCTGCAAGTGGGGCTGGTTTTGCTCTTTGCCGCCCTGGTGTCTTTTATAGCCACCCCGCCGGTAAAGGCCTTAGCCCATAAGGTAGGCGCCATTGACATTCCCAAAGATGAAAGACGCATGCACAAAAGACCCATTGCCAGAATGGGCGGCCTTGCCATTTTCTTAGGCTTTGTGCTCAGCGTTTTACTGTTTGTCCCTATGACCATGCAGATTAGGGGCCTACTTTTGGGCGGCACCATTATCCTTGTTTTGGGCATCGTGGACGATATCCACCCCCTGCCCGCAGTCCCCAAGTTTTTGGTGCAGATCGTGGCGGCTCTGGTGGCGGTCTTTCACGGGAACGTGATCTCCGTTCTCTCCAACCCCAATATTTTCAGCGATAACCCCTACTGGGTCTTAGGGGGCCTTTCCATCCCCCTCACGGTTTTCTGGATTGTGGCCATTACCAACGCTGTTAACCTCATCGACGGGCTGGACGGCCTGGCTGTTGGTGTCGCCGCCATCAGTGCCCTAACCATGCTGGTGGTGGCCATGCTCTTCAGCGAGGGGGTCATGGTGATCCTCATGGCGGCCCTGGCAGGCTCCTGCATCGGCTTTATGCCCTATAACCTAAACCCCGCCAAGATCTTTATGGGGGACACAGGCTCCACCTTTTTAGGTTTTGTCCTGGCCACCCTTTCCATCAACGGTCTTTTTAAGTTTTACACCATCATTTCCTTCGCCGTGCCTTTCCTCATGCTGGGCCTGCCCCTTTTCGATACCTGCTTTGCTGTGTTGCGGCGGCTCTCTAAAGGGCAGAACCCCATGTCGCCGGATCGCAGCCACGTCCACCACAGACTCATCGATATGGGCTTTAACCAAAAGCAGGTGGTGGCCATTCTCTATGTCATTAGCGCCATTTTGGGCCTTTCTGCCGTGGTGCTCACCACCAGCGGAGAACTGAAGGCCATGGCACTGCTCATCGCTCTCTTTATCACGGCGGCAGTGGTGTCCCGCATTTACCTCTTCCATCCAAAGAGCCGCATCACCCCGGATTTAGACCCTTCGGTTCTGGAGGGGGAAGAGGACGCGGAGGACGACCAATCACAAAACCATAGTTAGGAGGTAGTGTGTATGGCACTGCGCGTCATGACCGTCTTTGGCACCAGACCTGAGGCGGTAAAAATGGCCCCCTTGGTAAAGGAGCTGGAGCGCCGGGAGGGGATCCAAAGCATCTGCTGCATCACCGCCCAGCACAGGCAAATGCTGGACGATGTACTGGCCCTCTTTGAGATCACCCCTCACTACGATCTGGACATCATGGAGCCCAATCAGAGCCTGTCCACCATCACCTCAAAATGCCTTCTGGGCTTGGAGACTGTGCTCAAGGAGGCGAAGCCCGATTTGGTCCTGGTCCATGGAGACACCAGCACCACGTTCACCAGCGCCCTGGCGGCCTTTTACCAGCAGATACCCGTAGGCCATGTGGAGGCGGGCCTTCGTACTTACGACCGCTATTCGCCCTTCCCCGAGGAGGCAAATCGCACCCTGGTGGGTCACCTGGCGGCCCTGCACTTTTGCCCCACCCCCACCAACCGGGAAAACCTCTTGAAAGAGGGCATTACCCAGGGGGTTTTTGTCACGGGGAATACGGTAATAGACGCGCTGAAAACCACGGTGCAAAAGGAATACACCTTCAAATCGCCCCTACTTAACAGCTTGGATTTTGACGGGAGCCCGGTGATCTTAGTCACCTGCCACCGCCGGGAGAACTACGGGGAGCCCATGGAGGCCATCATGACCGCCTTGCGCCGATTGGCAGACGATTACCCCCACATTCAGCTGGTGTATCCCGTTCACCTGTCGCCTATCGTGAGGGAAGTGGCGGGGCGGCATTTGGGCGGACATCCCCGCATCCACCTCATCGACCCCGTGACCCCCGACGAGATGCACAACCTCATGGCTAAGGCCCACTTTATCATGACCGACTCCGGCGGACTGCAGGAGGAGGCCCCCGCCCTGGGTAAGCCCACCTTAGTCCTCCGCCGGGAAACAGAGCGGCCGGAAGCCGTGGCAGCCGGAACCGTTCGCCTGGCCGGGGTGGAGGAGGAGGCCGTCTATGCCCAGGCCAAAAAGCTGCTGGAGGACCCCTCCGCCTACCAGGAAATGGCCCGGGCGGTGAACCCCTATGGAGACGGCATGGCCTGCCTCAGAATTGTAGATGCCATCCAGTGGTGGAGCGGGGAGAAGAGTGCGCCGCCAGATGAATTTGTTGCAGGATAAAAAACCGCAAGGATAGGGAAGGAGGCCGCAGAGATGGAGCCGAAAAAGCGTAATGTTTTGGTGTTTGCCATCGCTCTCACCATCATCGCCGGCATCATCGCCAGCTTTGGCCTGCCTTTTTTCTATCGTGAGCCCGACCTTTCCCTGCCTCGTGACGAAGAAGGCCCCGACCCCCAGGGGGGCTCCAGCTTTTTTCTCCCCGACGGAGAGGAGCTTGTCCTAGTGCAGGTCACGCTGGAAACGGTGCAGGAGGTTATTGCCACCCTGCACCGTCAGGAGAGCTTTTACCGAGAGCTTAGCATAGAGGAGACCGACCCCACAGGCCGCAGCTTCCAAAGCGTGGTGCAGGTGTGGGAGGACAAGGGCGTCACCAAGTCCGCCATCATGTCCCCCGACGGCACCTTGCAATATCACCTGGTGGTGGACGAAACCGCCTACCTTTGGTACGCCGGCGACCGAAACTGGTACGAATTCCCGGCGGCGGAAGGGGAGCGGGATTTGGCCGTGCGCATCCTTAGCTACGAGGACATCCTCAGCCTAAAGCCCAGCCAGATTCTGGCAGCCTCTTTCGAAACAAAAAACGAAAAGAACTGTATCCGGGTAGACGTTTTGGTAGAGAGCCTGGGTTATACCGAGCGGTTTTGGGTTTCTGTAGACAGCGGCCTCTTAGTGGCGGCGGAAACGGAGAAGGACGGGGCTATTCTCTATCGCATGGAGGAACGGCTCCAGACCACACTGGCGGAAAATGCCGCCTCCTTTGCCCTGCCCAACGGTAAGGTGCTACACACCGTCCTCTGAGGTAAAGCTTAAAAAGAGCACCAGCCCCAGGATAATGGCAAGCTCCCAATTGTCCCCCTCCAGCAGCACCAGAACCAGGATGGCCAGCAGGAGCAGGTCTCCCAGGTCGATATCCTCTAACTTAAATTTCTTCAAAATGCCGGAAAGCCCGGCATTTTTTTCGCCCTTTTCGCCAAAACCAAAGAGGCTTCCAAGGGAGCCGCTAAATGCGCTGCCAAAAGAGCTGCGGCGGGGCTCCTCCTGTGGCTCCCAAGGAATCCTTTGGTAAACCATATCCTTGGGTATGTAGTGGTTATACAGTGTCCCCACCGCCCTTCATCATCCGAAAGGCCGCCTTGGCCACCCGGGATAGCTGGGCCATCTGCACCGCCTGGTCTATCTTCGACTGGCGGCTCTCTTTTAGAAAGGGGCGCAGGGCCGAGAGGAGCGTCATGTTTTTATCGCTGCCGCCCTTTTGCAGCTCACCCATCACCCCCGAGGCCAAACGCAGCATAGAGGGGTCCAAGGGAAAGCCGGGGAGGACCTCGCCTGTTTCCGGGGTGCCGGGCCCGCTTTCTGTCTCAGAGGCAGAGGTCTCCTCCGAAGGTGCGTCCTCCTTTTGGCCGCCTTGTCCCAGGGACTGGGCCAGAGAGAGGATTTGCCCCATGGCATCCGGGTTGGATAAAATCGCGTTTAAGGACGCCTCGAATTCAGACATGGATATCCCTCCTTAGAAAGCGGTTTCTTCTTTCTTATCTGCTAAGCTTTTGCCCCAGGTCAGACACGGTTTTGGATAACTCGGGATTTTTCGATACCTCGCTTAAAAGCTTCCCCAGTTGAGAAGTGTCGCCCCGTTTGGCGGCTTCTGTGACGGCCTGAAGATTTCCTCCACTGGTTTGATTGAGCAGCTGCATCAGCTTTTGGGCCTCGGGGGATTTGGTAATGGCGTCCAGCGCGCCTTTATTTCCCATTAATTTGGCGGCCTCCGGAGAGCCTAATAGCTGTTCTAAATTCTTGGGCAGTTGATTCATAATGTGCCTCCCATAATCGTGATTACCAATATGGCTATGGTATTATATGTCCCAAAGTCGCAGTCAGTGACAGATATTCTCCCCTTTTTGTGGAGAAAAGAGAAAGAAAGTCTGGTAAATCGGGCAAAACTGTGCTATACTTCTCCTTGACTTTTAATCAGGCATTGCCAGAGCGCCTGTATAGAGGAGAGATCGCCATGCTGCTGACGATAGACGTGGGAAATACTAACATGGTATTCGGCATCTTCAAAGAAGATGAGCTCATCGGCACATTTCGCCTGATGACCGCCGCCAACCGCACTTCAGACGAGATAGGCCTTACTGTTTGCGAGTATTTTCGCCGCTTTAACCTAGACCCCGAGGCCGTGGAAGACGTGGTCATCGCCTCGGTGGTGCCCCAGGTGATGTACACCCTCACCAACGCCATGCTGCGTTACTTGGGTAAAAAGCCCCTCATCATCGACGACGACCTGTTTCCCTCCATCATGTACGAGGGAGATGAAAGGCTGGGTGCCGACAGAGCCGTTTCCTGCGACGCTGCCATCGAAAAGTACGGCAAGCCCCTCATCGTCTTGGACTTCGGCACAGCCACCACGGTAGACGCCATCAGCGATTCCGGCTGGTACATGGGCGGCAGCATCTCCGCCGGGCTGCAAATCTCCACCGAGGCCCTCTTCACCAAGGCTGCCAAGCTGCCCCGCATCGAGCTGGCTCACCCGGGCACCATGCTGGGCACCAACACCGTGGAGCAAATCCAGGCCGGTTCCGTGGCGGGCTATATCGGCGCCATGGAGTTTCTTATCCGGGAGACCAAAAGGGAAATGGGCTACGGCGACAGCGTGAAGGTGGTTGCCACCGGTGGTCTTGCCCGCCTCTTTGCCGACAACACCGGCATGATAGACATCGTAGACAGCCAGCTGATTCTGGACGGCCTGCGGATGATTTACCAAAAGTACAAGGTAGCGCAACAATGAATCCATAAAACAGTGGGCCGCCCGCGTAATAGCGCAGGCAGCCCACTGTTTATTTTGGAATTATGTGTTCTCCTTCGTGCCCAGGTAGTGGTCGCAATAGGCCCCTAGAATACAGGCCCCGCAATCCGGCTTTCGGGCCTTGCAGACGGCTCTTCCGTGGAGCACCAGCCTGTGGCAAAAATCGTTGGATTCCTCCGCCGGCAGAATCTTTCGCAGTTGCACTTCCGCCTTGCCGGGGTCGCGAGTCCCGTCGGTAAGGCCCAAAAGTGCCGTGATGCGAATGCAGTGGGTGTCCACAACGATGGAGCCGGGAATCTGATAGACGTCTCCTAAAATCAGGTTGGCGGTCTTTCGGCCCACCCCGGGCAGCTTTAGCAGGTCCTCCATATTATCGGGCACCTTGCCCCCAAACTGCGCCAAAAGCATCTGAGAGGCGGCCACGATATCCCTGGCCTTACTGCGGAAAAAGCCGCAAGAGTGGATGTAATGCTCCACCTCGGAGACTTCGGCCTTTGCCAAAGACTCCAGGGTAGGAAAGCGGGCGTAAAGGGCGGGGGTCACCTGGTTCACCCGCTCGTCTGTACATTGGGCAGCCAGGCGGGTGGCGAAGAGGAGCTCGTAGTCCTTTTGATACTCTAAGGAGCATATACTATCGGGATAGGCCTCTTTTAGAGCCTTTATGATGGCGATAATTTCGTCAGGGTGTTTCAATTTTATCAACTCCTAAGAGGCATTATACACCTACCTGACAATCTTTGCAAAAAGGAATTGCAAAAAGGCCTCTATGCTGTATAATAGACGTGTTTAGATTGTATGTAACTCGGCTACATTTGTATGTGAGGCAAAAATCAAAGGAGTGGGTATTTTGGTTAAGCAGGTAATCGATTTTCTTCAGCAGCAGGACGCCGAACTGGGACAGGCCGTCCGAGCGGAATATGACAGACAGCGCAGAAACATTGAACTCATCGCATCGGAAAACTTTGTCAGCGACGCCGTGTTGGCTGCCGCTTCCACTGTTTTGACCAATAAGTACGCCGAGGGTTATCCCGGCAAGCGCTATTACGGCGGCTGCGAATGTGTCGACGTGGTGGAAAACCTGGCCCGGGACCGTGTGAAGGCCCTCTTCGGCGCGGATCACGCCAATGTGCAGCCCCACAGCGGCGCTTCTGCCAACTTTGCCGTTTACCAGGCCTTTTGTGAATACGGCGATACTGTTCTGGGCATGGACCTTGCCAACGGCGGTCATCTCACCCACGGCAGCCCCGTAAACTTCTCCGGCATCAACTATAAGATGGTCACCTACGGGGTGGACCCCGTGAGCCACCGCA
This sequence comes from Evtepia sp., assembly GCA_031553635.1. GTDB lineage: Bacteria > Bacillota > Clostridia > Oscillospirales > Oscillospiraceae > Evtepia. The sequence continues at coordinate 14,497 of JAVBLH010000007.1, forward strand.
TCGACTACGACAGACTGCGGGATCTCGCCCGGGAGCACAAGCCCAAGATGATCATCGCCGGTGCTTCCGCCTATCCTCGTATCATCGACTTTAAGGCCTTTGGGGAGATCGCCCAGGAAGTGGGGGCCACCCTCTTCGTGGACATGGCCCATATCGCCGGTCTGGTTGCCGCTGGGCTTCATCCCTCGCCCATCCCCTATGCCGACGTGGTCACCACCACCACCCACAAGACCCTCCGCGGCCCCCGTGGCGGCGTGATTCTCTCTAAGGCTGAGCACGCACAGAAGATAGACAAGGCCATCTTCCCCGGCACCCAGGGCGGCCCCCTGATGCACATCATCGCCGCCAAAGCCGTTGCCTTCGGCGAGGCCCTGCGCCCCGAATTCAAGGACTATCAGGCTCAAATCTTGAAAAACGCCTCCGCCCTGGCCGACAGCCTTATGGCTTCCGGCTTCGAGCTGGTCTCCGGCGGAACGGACAACCACCTGATGCTGGTGGACCTGCGCCGTGCGGGCATCACAGGCAAAGAGATGGAAAAGCGCCTGGACGAGGTGCACATCACCGTGAATAAAAACACCATCCCCAACGATCCCCAGTCTCCCTTTGTCACCAGCGGCATCCGTGTTGGCACCCCCGCCGCCACCTCCCGCGGCTTTAAGGAAGAGGACATGAAGGTCATCGGCGGCCTGATCTGGGACACTGCCACCGCCTTTGACCAGAAGCAGGACGACATCCGCGCCGGCGTGCAGACCCTTTGCGAGAAATATCCCCTTTACGATTAAGGCTCCGGCTGATAAAATGATAGGAGGACGATTCAATCGTCCTCCTATTTCTTTGACTGTTTTCCTTATGGGAGAAGAAGGTGATTTTTTTGTACAGACCTCTTGCAGACCAGCTGCGCCCCACTACCCTTGATGATGTGGTGGGTCAAAAGCATATTCTGGGGGAAAAGGGCATCCTCCGCCGTGTCATAGAGGGGGGCAACATCCCCAACATGATCTTCTACGGGCCGTCGGGCACGGGGAAGACCACCGTGGCGGAAATCGTGGCCTCCCGCATCAGCCGCCCCTTCCATAGGCTCAACGCCACCAACGCCTCCATCTCCGACATTAAGGACATCATGGGGGATATCGGCACTATGCTGGCCCCAGAAGGGGTGGTGATTTACCTGGACGAAATCCAGTACTTTAATAAAAAGCAGCAGCAGTCCCTTCTGGAGTTCATGGAAAACGGAAAGATCACCCTCATCGCCTCCACCACGGAAAACCCTTACTTTTACGTGTATAACGCAGTCCTTAGCCGGGCCACAGTTTTCGAGTTTAAGCCTCTGGACGCTGGCGACGTGGCCATAGCCCTGGAGCGTGCCTTCCGCCTGGCCCGGGAGGGGAGAGGGGCCGATTTTCAGCTGGAGGACGGCGTCATAGACCATATTGCCGCAGCCTGCGGAGGAGATGTCCGCAAGGCCATGAACGCAGTGGAGGCCCTGCTCTCCGCCCATCAGCTGGACCAGGAGGGCTACACCCTCACCCTGGAGGAAGCCCAGCTCATCGCCCAGCGCTCCGCCCTGCGCTACGACAGGGACGGAGACAGCCATTACGACATCCTCTCCGCCCTGCAAAAATCCATCCGCGGTTCAGACCCCGACGCGGCCCTTCACTACCTGGCAAGGCTATTGGAGGCGGGAGACCTGATCTCCGCCTGCCGCCGCCTTTTGGTCATCGCCGCGGAAGATGTGGGCCTTGCCTATCCCCAATGCGCGGGCATCGTAAAATCCTGCGTGGACGCCGCCCACATGCTGGGTCTGCCCGAAGCGCGGATTCCCCTCTGCGAGGCAGCCGTCCTCATGGCCACGGCGCCGAAATCCAACGCCGCCTTTATGGGCCTGAACGCCGCCGCCAGAGACCTTCACAAGGGCCTGGGCGGGGAAGTGCCCGATCATTTGAAGGACAGCCACTACAAAGGCGCGGAGAAGCTGGGACGAGGCCTTAGCTATCAATACGCTCACGATTTTCCCCACAACTATGTAAAGCAGCAGTATCTCCCCGACGCCTTAGTGGGCCGCAAGTATTACGAATATGGCGACAATAAAGCGGAGCAGGCGGCAAAAGCCTATTGGGAGGCCATCAAGGGGCGGGACTAACTCGCTCTCCCGGTGCATAGCGCCAGTCTTTCAGGCAGCCCTCTGTGCGGTAATAGCGCAGGGGCCCGGGACTTTGCTCCGACGCCAGCTTCTGGATCAGTAAAAGCTTAATTTTCATGCGATGGGGCAAAATGGACTTGATGTAAACCGAGACCCTGTCATTCTCGCGAAAGCCCTCTGTCTGGTCAGAAAGGCCGGTGAGGTTTGGGGCCAGTTCGATGAAGGTGCCGTACTCCTTGATGCCCCGGACATAGCCGGAAACTGTCATCCCCGGGGTAAAGGCCGCCGCGTTTTCCTCCCAGGTGCCCAACAGCTCCTTGTGGGAGAGCAGGATCCGCTGGCGTTCTAAGTCTGCGCCTGTGAGTAAAACGTGGATCTCCTGCCCCACCGTAAAGCGCAGGCTGGGATGGGAAATGCGGGAAACGGAAAGGTTCTCCAGCCCTATCATGGATACAAAGCCGCAGCCTATATCCACAAATACCCCGAAATTTTCCACCCGGGTTACCGTGGCCGGTAGGATTCTGCCTGCTGCCGCTTCCTTCAAAAAGTGGTGATAGGCCGCCTCCTGGCATACTCTGCGGGAGAGGGTAAACTGGGGCTTGCCGTCTTCCACCGAAATATCGGTCACACAAAAACAGGTGGGCTTTCCCACCCGTGATAAAATGGCGATCTCCCGGGTGACGCCCTCCCGTATCCCCATGGCAGCCTCTTTCCGGGGAATTCTTCCCTGAAAGCCGCCAAAAGACACCAAAAGGTCGTGCTCCGCCGTGCAGAGTAGGGAAACACCCTCCAGAATGGTGTTCTCCTTCATGGCCCGCAGTATTGCCTCCAAGGAGCCGGTGGCCCCTTGGTTTTCCGGTGTTTCCAAAAGACGCCCTTCCGGCAGAAAATTTATGGGCATGAAACCCCTTCCTTTCTTTTTCAGGTTTCATACTATATGCAAAGAAGGACAAGAAATTGACATAGAATGGACTAAGAAGGGCGGTTTTCCCCATGAATATTTCTCTGGGCGATACCTTAGAGATGAAGAAAAAGCACCCCTGCGGCAGCGACCGCTGGACGGTTTTGCGGGTGGGGGCCGACTTTCGCCTTCGCTGCCAGGGTTGCGGCCACGAGGTAATGCTCCCCCGCAGAAAGGCTGAGACCAGCATTAAACATATGCTCTCCCAAGCCGGAGAGCAGGAACAGAACTAAGTTAACCAGGAGGATTTCCTATGCGCTATGAAGGCAGTATCTATCGCCCACCGGGAGAGTGGAGAAGCTATCTTTTGCAGGTAACCGTGGGCTGCTCCCACAACAAATGCACCTTTTGCGGGATGTATAAGGATAAAAAATTTCACATTCGGCCCATGAAAGATATTTTAGAGGACATCGCCATGGCGAAATCCTACTACGGTGGCCAGGTAGACAAAGTGTTCCTCTGCGATGGGGACGCCATCGTCATGCGTCAGACCCAGCTTTTAGAGATTTTGGACGCTCTTTACAAGGCATTTCCGGCGTTGCGGCAGGTAACGGTGTATGCCGGCCCCCGTAGCACCATGACCAAAACCCCGGCGCAGCTGAAAGAGCTCCGAGAGGCAGGCCTGACCAGGGCCTACCTGGGGGTGGAATCCGGCTGGGAGGCGCTTTTAACCCAGGTGAACAAGGGCTGCAGCGCCGCCCAAATGCTGGAAGCGGGCGTCCGGCTGCGAGAAGCGGGGATAGACCTCTGGGTGATGATACTCCTGGGCCTTGCGGGTCCCGGTGAGCCCTCGCGCCGCCACATGGAGGAGACCGTTACCATGATGAATGAGATGAAGCCCCGGCATCTCTCGGCCCTAACCCTGATCCCCGAGCCGAAGACCAGCCTTTATCGCGATGTAAAGGAAGGGCGCTTCCAGCTTTTAGACGCTCGGGAGTCCCTCTTAGAGACCCGTATGCTGGTGGAGGGCCTTACCGTAGCGCCCCTTCACTTTACCAGTAACCACGCTTCCAATTACCTGCCGCTGAAGGGCAGCCTTCCTGAGGATAGGGAAAAGTTTTTGCAAATCATCGACAGCGCCCTGGAGGGCCGAAGCGGAATCCGCAGCGAATTTGGCCGCGCTCTGTGAGTGAAAATGGAGAACGCCTGCGTTTTAGCCCTGATAGGCTAAAATGTGGGCGTTTTTTCTTGGGGGAAACTCTTTTTTTCTTTGCCCGATTTGACTTTTTTTGATGGGACGACCCCCTATAATAGGGACTACCAAGAAGCCGCGCCGGGCAGGAAGGGAAGGGGATCGTATGACTGTTGTTTATCTGGATTCCTACCTTCTGATTAACTTTATCCTGAATTTTCTCCTCCTCTTAGCCTGCGGAAAGCTGGCGGGGGAGCCGCGGGTCAAATGGCGCATGGCCTTAGGGGCCCTCATTGGCGCGGGATACGGGGCCCTTACCTTTTTCCCGGCCTTTGGCTTTACCCTGCATCCGGCCTATAAGGTGGGGATCGCCCTGGTGATGCTCCTCATTGCCTTTGGGAAAACCAGGCGGCTTCTACGGATCTCCGCCATTTTTTTAGGGCTTTCCTGTGCCTTTTGCGGCGGGATTCTTGCCATCGAGTTTCTAAAGGGCGCTTCCTACATGAAGGACGGCGTGGTCTATTCCGCCCTGGATGTGAAGGGCCTTTTGATCTCCGCCGCATTCTGCTACGGCATCCTGGCTCTCTTTTTCCCTCGGGCTGGATTGCACCATGTGAGAGAGCAGGAGCTTCGGCCCATCACCCTTCGCTTAGGGGCGCGCAAGGTGGACCTCACCGCCCTCTTGGACAGCGGCAACACCCTTTTGGACCCGGTGAGCGGCAGGCAGGTGTTGGTGGCCGAGGGGGCGCGGCTGAAGGAGCTTTTCCCCCCGGGGTGGCAGGTGGACAAAAGGGCCATGGAAGCGCCCATTTTAGCCATAGAGCGCCTGACCCACACAGCCGGGCCCTCTGTGTTTCGGCTGCTGCCTTATCGGGCGGTGGGGGTGGATTGCGGTATGCTTTTAGCCCTCAGGGTTGATTTGATGGAGATGGGGGGCGAAACTTATCGTGGGCAGTTGGTGGCCCTTTCCCCAACGCCCCTCTCAGACGGTGGGGGATATAGCGCCCTGGTGGGCAGTCAGCAGGGCAGAGCGTGCCCGGAGAGGATGGGAGCATGAATAAAATCCAATGGTACGTAAGGCTGCAGATCTGGCTTTCCCGCCTGTCTGTCAGGCTGCCCGGAAAGATTATGTACATAGGAGGCAGCGAAACCCTGCCGCCGCCGCTCTCCCGGGTTGAGGAGAGCGCCCTTATAGCCAGGCTCATGGAGGGTGACCCCAAGGCCTCTACCCTGCTTATCGAGCGCAACCTGCGCCTGGTGGTGTACATCTCCCGCCGCTTTGATAACACGGGGATCAACATCGAAGACCTGATCTCCATCGGGACCATAGGCCTCATCAAAGCCGTGGGGACCTATAAGGCGGATAAGAATATCAAGCTGGCTACCTACGCCTCCCGCTGTATTGAAAACGAGATTCTCATGTACCTGCGTAAAACCGCTGCCCAAAAGAATGAAATCTCCTTCGACGAGCCTCTTAACACCGACTGGGACGGAAACGAATTGCTCCTTTCAGACATATTAGGCACGGAAAACGATCTGGTCCTGCGCCCCATTGAGGCTGATGTAGACCGCAAGCTCCTCTCCGACGCCCTGGATAAGCTCTCGGGCCGGGAGCGGGAAATCATCAGCATGCGTTTCGGCCTGGACGGGAAAACGGAGCACACCCAAAAGGAAGTGGCAGATTTTTTAGGTATCTCCCAGTCCTACATCTCAAGGCTGGAAAAGCGCATCATCGCCAGGCTGAAGAAGGAGATCTTAAAGGTGATGGAAGTGCCGTAAAACCAAAAAATCCACGGAAAAAGGGAGCGACCTAAGGGTGGCTCCCTTTTTCCGATTTCGGCCCGGTTTTAACCTCTGCCGCGCCGTTTATAATGCAGGGTAAAGGCCAGACCGCCGAAGAGTAGGAGTAAGGCACCGCCTAGAAGCAGCAGTTCTTCTTGGAGATCACCCGCAGTCAGGCTCTCAGTCTGCCCGGGCGCGCCTTGCCGCACCATGGCTGGGTCAAAAGTTACGTTGCCGGGTTCGTCCATGTCCCCTGGTCTCTGCCCGCCAAATACAGCTTGCCCTTGGGGCATCGCACCGCCGACCTCTACCATGCCGCCAAGGCCCTGGCTGCCCAGGGTGGCAAGGTCTAGCCCCGAGGTGTCTACCAGTGTGCCGCTGTCTGCCTGCTGCCCCTCTGTGGTGCTGGGGATGCTGCCATCCAGCTGTCCCCGTATGCTCTCCGCCCGCAAAAGGCACAGTGCTTGCAGCGCCGAAACAGCATGCTCAAATGTCTCAAAGTCGTAAAAGGCCGAGGGGTCCTTCTCCACATAGGGGGCGATGATTGCGCTGATTTGGTCCATTGTTTGCACAAAGGCGCCGCGTTCAAAATACCCCGTTACAATTTCGCTGAGATAGCTGTGATAGAGCTCCAAATATGCCGGCACTTCTAAGAGCTTTCCCAAAAGAGGTCGATCTGCCAGGCTTACGCCGGAAACCGGGGTGTCTATGGGGAAATTCACCACCTGGGAGACCCCGCCCGACTGGAAGCCGCCAAAGGCCAGGTTATAGTCCCAGGGGAGGATGGTAAGCTGCCCGTCCTTTTCATAGAGGTAGTAGTTATGGCCCATGTTTGATACGTAGCTGTCCATATTCACTGAGACGGTATGGGCGGCAAAGTAACGTAGAACCGCCTCTACATCCACGGTGTTTTCTAAATCCTCCCCCAGTGACAGCTTTTTCAGCGCCTCTACCACGCGCCTTTCATCCCCGCTGTCAGTGTCGAAAACAGCGTTTTCAAAAATGGCGGAGTAGCTTTCGGGGTCGTCATCTGTGTATTGAAGGGCCACGCCGCCGGAGGACATGCCGCCCATTCCACCCAGCATCAAACCGCCAAGGCCACCTTCCGGCCCTTCCGCAGCGCCTTCTTGCGGCGGGAAAGCGCCTCCTTCAAACTCCGTCGGCATGGGGCCCTGGAATTGACCTTGGGGACGACCCTGCCCCAGGGTGAAATTACCTTGGGCCTCTCCCGCCCCAGCGTCCCGGTTTTCGCCCCTTGGAGGCTGTCCTTCCACAAAGACATTCATGCGCCCCTCACCGCGCATCCCCATGCTTTCGGGCTTATAGAGGGCCCCGTGCCCGCTGCCGTAGACCCTGGTGGCAAAGCTCTCTTCCAGGGCCTCCACGGCCAGATAAAAGCCCCAGGTCTCGCCGTTGACTGAAATATCCGCAAAGGCGCAGAGGGGAGCATCCACGCCGATATAGCGCATGATGTCGTAGGATAGGTATTCCTTGAGATAGCTGGCGTCGCCCTGCATGTTGTTCACTGCCAGCTTATCCAGCCCCAGCCAGGTTTGGCCCTCGATGTAGTGGTCGAATTCTATCTTAAAGCTATAGCGGTCCGTGGTCTCGTCCTGAGCCACCATGCTGAGGCTGGAGTTGCCCTTGGGTCGGATGCCTACGTTTTCTATGGTAGTGCCGTTTATGACCACAGTGGCGGGAATGTACTCCTCCGCCGCGGCATTTTCCAGCATAGAGGCCCAGTCTTCCTCCGCTGCCAGGATTTGAATCTCCAGAACTTGGGTCTTATCCATAGTGGAGACGTATTTCGCCTCTACCGAATAGGAAGCAGCCGGCAGAGCGGTGGGATTTAAGTAAGCCAAGGCTAAAAGCACCAGGGCCGCCGCCATGAGGAGCACCGCGGCGATTCCGATTCCTTTGCGCCGAATCATAGTACCGCCTCCTTTTAGGACATATAATCCCCGTTGTAACTGACCAACGCCGCGCTCTTTACGCCGGAGATCCCCCGGACAGCTCCTACAAAGCCCGTGGTGCCGCTTTTCAGCCGCACCTCCAGGGTAAGCTCCATCCCGGCAGTGGAAACGGTCTTAGACTTTACGCTAAAGCGCTTTACGTTTTCTCTCACCAGGCTCATGATGGCGTCTTCCTGCCCGTCGCCCTCGCTGCCTACGATGAAGATGTAGGGGGAATCCACGCTTTTGCGGTTGACGAAAATCACCAGGATGATGCCGATGAAAAGGGAGCCGAGAATCCCCAGGGGCAGCAGGCCCGCGCCGATGACGATGCCTGCGGCCACAGACCAGAAGAGGTAACAGACATCCAGGGGGTCCTTAATGGCAGTGCGGAAGCGAACGATGGACAGGGCGCCCACCATGCCCAGGGAGAGGATGATATTGGAGGTGACCGCCAAGATTACCAGGGTGGTAATAAGAGTCATGGCGATGAGGGAAACGCCAAAGCTCGCGGAGTACATTACCCCGGAAAAGGTTTTCTTGTAGACGAAGAAGATAAAAAGGCCGATGACAAAAGCAAGTCCCATGGCGATGGCAATATCCAGGGGAGAAAAGCTCTGGAGGTTTTCTAAAAAGCTGGATTTGAACAGGTCTGCAAAATTCATAAAAATACTCCTTATCCATAGATGCGGCAGGCCGCGTATTTTGAAAAGGCTTCTGTACGCCTGGTATTGGTCTGAATCAGGTCGCGGATGAGATCGGGCAGAAACGCGTCATACTTCACCTCCATCAACAGCGCGGAACCCTCGGAAACAGCTAGGGTGGGGCTATCATAGTCAAAAAGCTGCCGGGAATAGAGCCCCGTTCTCACATCGAAATCAAAGGTGATGCGCACATTGCCAAAGGGGTAGGTGTAAGCCTCTCGGGAATAGTCAACGATGGTTTTGGGCCGCAGACCCTGGGCTTTCATCTTGCTGTAAAGCTCTAAGAGGAGCGGATGGGTGGAGTGTGACATCCAGTGGAGGTCAAGAGCCAAGATTTTAGCGGTTTCTTCCTCCGTTAAGGTCACGGACTCTTTACGGCAAAGGCCACGCTCCTTGCTTTTTTTCTCCAGGCGAATGTGCGCCCTGCTGCCGTTATAGAGGCGGATGCGAAACTTTTCCCGGCGGCTCAGCCCATATAGCTTTTCCCGCAGGGCCTTGTCCTCCAGGTTATCAAAATAGAGGCTGCGCACGTGATACCGTCCCTCCGGGTCTACGTGGCGGTCGGGGCTTGCAACCTGCCTCAGCCGCTGCCGTATGGCGTGGTAGTCCAGGGGGGTGATGCTATGCTTAAACTCGTGGCGAAATTTGGGCTCTGACATGGGTATCATCTCCTTTGGGACCATGATACAAAGGGAAGCTTAAGGGAAGCTTAAACCACCTAAAAACTTTTTTTCGTGCGGCTGCTTGGAAATTAAGTTTCCGTTAAGCTTTCTTGGTATGATATAATGAAAACGGAAAGGAGGGGGAGCAAATTGCGAATTTTAATTGTAGAGGATGAAAAACGTTTGGCAGAAACCCTGGCCGACATCCTGACACAAAATAAGGACCAGGCTGATATCTGCCACGATGGGGAAGAAGGGCTGGACTGCGCCCTGTCCGGCATCTACGACGCGGTCATCCTGGACGTGATGCTCCCCAAACTCTCCGGGTTCCAGGTAGTGAAAAGGCTGCGGCAGGAAGGGTGCCAAACCCCTGTGCTGTTGCTCACCGCCCGAGGCGAAACCGGAGACAAGGTTGCAGGCCTGGACGCCGGGGCCGATTATTACCTCACCAAGCCCTTTGAACGGGCCGAGCTTTTGGCCAGCCTTCGGGCCATACTCCGCAGGGGCGAAACCATGAAAACCGAGTGCCTCTCCTTTGGAGATGTTCAGCTGGATTTCACCGCCGGTGAACTCTCCTGCCAAGGCCGCTGTGTGGGATTAGGGGCAAAGGAGCTGGCCCTGATGCGGCTTCTTCTAGATAACAAGGGCATCCTGCTCCCCAAGGAGACCATCTATCTCAAGATCTGGGGCTACGACAGCGAGGCGGAGGACAGTATTGTGGAGGTTTATCTCTCCTTCCTGCGAAAAAAACTTGCCCACGTGGGCTCTGGGGTAAAGATTTCTGTGGTGCGCCGGGTGGGCTATCGATTGGAGATGGCGGAATGATCGTGAAATTAAGGCGGAAGTTTATTCTTATCCTCATGTCTGTGGTCAGTCTCATCCTTCTTCTGGTGTTCCTGTCCATGCTGCTATCCACCTGGAACAACACCAAAAACATGAGCGAGAATATGCTTCGCCAGGCCATTGCCATGGCCCATGCAACCCAGGGGATGCCGCCGAGGGGTGGAGAGTGGGCAGGTGGGCCGGATATCCTCCCACCTAAGGGGAGACTGCCTGTTTTAGTGGCGGAGCTAGACCCCAATGGGAATATCATCATTTTGGATAATCAGCTTTACTATATGGAAGGGGAAGAGGTCGCGGCGGCTGTGGACGCCGCACTCCGAGAAAAGCGCCTTGGCGGCATTCTCACCAAGAGCAATCTGCGCTATTTAAAGTCTCAAGACGATAGCTGCGTGGCCCTAACTGACGCCTCCTTCGAGCAGGAGATCCTCAATCGGCTGGTGCTGCACTGCCTGCTCATCGGAACAGGCGCACTGCTTGCCTTTTTCTTCGTGAGTCTCCACCTCTCTCGCTGGGCTGTGCGGCCTGTGGAGCTCTCGTGGCAGCGGCAGCGGCAGTTTGTGGCCGACGCCTCCCACGAGCTGAAAACGCCCCTCACCGTAATCCTCTCCAACGCGGAAATGCTAAAGGGCGGCAGGGATTCGAACCAAGAAACAGACGCCCGGCGCCTGGAACACATCCACGCCGAGGCTTTGCGAATGAAGGGGCTGGTGGAGAGCCTGCTCACCCTGGCCAAGGCAGACAGTTTAGAGGAGGCCCGGGTCTTTGCTCCGGTGAATTTCAGCCTGCTTCTCACCAAGTCCCTTCTCACCTTTGAGCCCCTGGTTTATGATGAGGGGAAAACCCTCACTTGGAAGGCGGAGGAAAACCTGACCGTTTCGGGAGACGAAGAGCGTCTGGGCCAGCTGGTGTCGATCCTTTTGGACAACGCCAGAAAGTACGCAAAGCCCACGGGCACCATAGCCGTCACCCTGAGGGTAGGGGAGAGGGGTAGCCTACTCCTCACCGTTTTTAACCAAGGTGACCCCATTCCCAAAGAGGAGCTGCAGCAGATTTTTCTGCGGTTTTACAGGGTGGACAAGGCCAGAAGCGGGGAAGGCAGCTTCGGTCTGGGGCTTTCCATTGCGAGAATCATCGTTTCTGACTACGGCGGCAAGATTTGGGCGGAGAGCGGGGAAGAAGGGAACAGCTTTCATATTACCCTGCCCTTGAAAAGCCATGATGGATAAATAGCTTCGAAAAATCACAATCCCGGCGGAAGACCACTTTTCTTCCCGCCGGGATTGTGCTATGATATAAAAAAATGCAAAGGGAGTGAAGGGATGAACTACCCCTGGATGGACGCTTATTGCCTGGAAAAAAAGGGCGCCGAGAAAGACTATAAACCCGAGTGGGAGGCCACCCGCTACATGATAGACGGTAAAATGTTCCTCATGGAGGGAGAAAACAAGGAGAAGGAGCCCATCGTCTCCTTAAAGCTGGAGCCGGCCTTCGGCAACCTGATGCGCCAGGAATACCCCGGCCAGGTGGTGCCCGGCTACTACATGAATAAGGAGCACTGGAACTCGGTGCTCACCCAAGGAAGCGTCCCCGACGAGGCCCTAAAGGACATGATAGACCGCTCCTATGCATTGATCTTGGGCTCGCTTTCGAAAAAACGCCAGAAAGAGATTTTGGGAGAATAGCATTGACACAACCATGAAAGGAGAGAGGTCCATGCCCTTTCAAATCATATACGGCGATCTTACCGAAGTGAAAACCGATGCCATCGTGAATGCCGCCAACACAGCCCTGCAAATGGGCGGCGGTGTCTGCGGGGCTATCTTTCGCAAGGCAGGGGAGGCCCAGCTGCAGGCGGTTTGCAATGCCCTGGGTGGCTGCCCCACCGGAGGGGCGGTGATCACGCCGGGCTTTCAGCTACCCGCCTCCTACGTCATCCACACCGTGGGGCCCATTTACCGGGGCGGCGGGAATGGCGAGGCGCAGCTTCTGGCCTCCTGCTATGAAAAATCACTGGCTCTGGCGGCATCAGAGGGGCTCTCCTCCATCGCCTTTCCCCTAATCTCCGCCGGGATTTACGGTTACCCCAAGGAGGAAGCCCTGGACATCGCCAAGGCGACCATCGAAGCCTTTTTGAAAACCCATGACCTGACGGTTTACCTGGTACTCTTTTCCTAAAAAGCAAGCGCCCGAACTTGTTCAAAGTTCGGGCGCTGTGTTTTTAGATTTAGCGGGTCAGCTGCTTTTTAAGCCGTGCGAAGCGGGGGACGCCGTTTTCCACCGGGCGGGAGACCTCGCCCTCGATGAGGGGCAGTACGTAGTCGATAAACTCCTTGGTGACGCCGTTTCCAGCCTGGTTAATCCAGCTGAGGGGCACCTTTTTCTCCGCATTGGCCACCACAGTGAGGTCGATGAGCTTCATGTCGCAGCGATAGCCATCCTGGCCTCGCTGACAGTCGAAGGCCACCATCTTATCTGTCACGCCGGAAACAGCCGCTTCTACCGCCGCCTTACCGGCTTCAAAGGCTTCCTCCCGGTCTGTTTCCGAGGCCAGATGTGCGGCGCAGCGTTGGAGCAGGGAGAGCTCGATGCCGCGGACCTTTACATTCAGCTTATTTTTTATTGCCTCGGCCAGCATGGCGGCCAGGCCACCCAATTGGGCGTGACCAAACCCGTCGGTGGCAGAGGTCTTCGCCTCGGAAACGAAGGTTCCGTCTGCGTAATGAATGCCCTCGGATACAGCCACCAGGCAGTTGCCCGTCCGGCGGTAGACCTCTTCCACATCACGCAGGAAGGCCTCCATGTCGAAGGGCACTTCCGGGAGGTAGACCAGATCAGGCCCTGCACCGGCCCAGGTGGCCACACCGGCAGCCCCAGCCAGCCAGCCAGCGTGACGGCCCATGATCTCCACCACGGCGATGGTGCCGGTGTCGTACACTCTGGCGTCCTCGTAAAGCTCCATGCAGGAGGTGGCGATGTACTTGGCGGCGCTGGCATAACCGGGGCAGTGGTCCGTGCCGTTTAGGTCGTTGTCTATGGTCTTGGGCACGCCGATGATGTTACAGGGGTAGCCCACCTTTTGCATGTACTTGCTGATCTTGTTGCAGGTGTCCATAGAGTCATTTCCGCCGTTATAGAAGAAGTAGCGGACATCGTACTTCTGAAAGATCTCCAGGATGCGCTGATAATCCGTATCGTCCTTGTCAGGGTCAGCCAGCTTATAGCGGCAGGAGCCCAGGGCGGAAGAGGGGGTAAACTGCAAGAGATCCAGCTCCATAGGATCTTCTGCGGACATGTCGTAAAGACTATCGGACAAAACGCCCTTAATGCCATGGGCCGCACCCAATACCCGGGTGATGGCGCCGCTTTTTAGGGCTGTTTGAATCACGCCCTGGGCGCTGGCGTTAATCACCGCCGTGGGGCCGCCGGACTGACCGATGATGCAGGCACCTTTTAAGTTTTCCATAAAAAATCCTCCTTCGGCTCAAAAAAACTGATATACGGCTCAATCATACCATGCCCCCTTGCATTTCGCAATGACAACTGGTAAAATTATTCTGTTAGTGTTTGAACTGACCGGAAGGGAAGCCAACCAAACCTTACCGGAAAACGAATAAAAGGAGAGATTCCTATGGCACTTGTCACATCCACTGAAATGTTCAAAAAGGCCTATGAGGGCGGCTATGCCATCGGCGCCTTTAACGTCAACAATATGGAGATCATCCAGGGCATTACCGAGGCCGCCCAGGAGGTAGGTGCCCCCCTGATCCTGCAGGTTTCCGCCGGCGCCAGAAAATATGCCAAGCACACCTACCTGATGAAGCTGGTGGAGGCCGCCGTGCTAGACACCGGCCTTCCTATCTGCCTCCACCTTGATCACGGCGAGGATTTTGAGATCTGCAAGGCCTGCATTGACGGGGGCTTTACCTCTGTGATGATAGACGGCTCCCACCACTCCTTCGAGGAAAACATTGAGGTCACCCGCAAGGTGGTGGAGTATGCCCACGCCCACGGTGTGGTAGTAGAGGGAGAACTCGGCCGCCTTGCCGGTATTGAAGACGACGTCAACGTCTCTCAGGAGGACTCCTCCTACACAGACCCCCTCCAGGTGGAGGAGTTTGTAAAAGCCACCGGCGTCGACAGCCTGGCCATCGCCATCGGCACCAGCCACGGAGCCTTTAAGTTCAAGCCCGGGCAGAAGGCCCAGCTGCGGTTTGACATCCTGGAAGAGGTGAGCCGCCGCCTGCCCGGTTTCCCCATCGTCCTCCACGGGGCCTCCTCCGTAATCCCCGAATACGTGGAGATCATCAACAAAAACGGCGGCAAGCTGGACGACGCTGTGGGCATCCCCGAAGAGATGCTCCGTCAGGCCGCCCGCTTGGCTGTCTGCAAAATCAACATCGACTCCGACCTGCGCCTTGCCATGACCGCCGGGATTCGTCAGCACATGGCGGCAAACCCCGGTCATTTCGATCCCCGGCAGTATCTTAAGCCCGGCCGGGAGCTGATTCACACCCTGGTGAAAAACAAGCTCGTCAATGTCTTAGGCTGCGACGGAAAGGCGTAAATCCAAGGCGGGGCGGCGGTGTCGTTGTCCCGCCTTTTTGATGGTTTCGGGCGGCCCCAGTCCGGGCTTGCATATCCCACTCACTTTTCTCATAAATTCCAGGAGAAAGGGGAGAGGATTATGATGCCCAGACCCAAAAACCGCAGGGTTTTCTGCCTAATGCTGCTGTTTTTCCTGCTGCTTTTCGCCCTGGGGGTGATTCTTTATGGGAAAAACCAGGCGCTGCCCGCCTTTACCGCCCAACCAAGCAGGGAGGTGGCCTATGTCATCGACCCGGGCCACGGCGGGGAAGACGGGGGGGCCGTTTCCGCCGCCGGCGTGCCTGAAAGTCAGGTAAACTTAGCCATCAGCCAGCGGCTGGACGCCCTGTTGCATTTCTGCGGACAGCATGCGATCTTGACCCGGAATGAAGACGTTTCCATCCACAGCCCAGACGCCAAAACACTGCGGGAGAAGAAGGTTTCCGATTTGCACAACCGCGTGGCCCTGGTGGCGGCGCAGGAAGAGGCCACCCTCATCAGCATACACCAAAACGCCTTCCCGGTGGAAAAATACCACGGGATGCAGGCGTTTTACGCCCAGGAGGAAACCTCGCTGCCCCTGGCCCAGGCCATCCAGGGTAACGTTTCAGCCTTTCTGGATACCAGCAACAAGCGCACGCCCTTAAAAGTCCCCAACGCCAACTATCTTATGAGCCACATCACCTGCCGGGCCGTCTTGGTGGAGTGCGGCTTTCTATCTAACCCCACAGAGGCGCGGCTGCTCCAGGAGGGCCCCTACCAGACCAGGGTGGCCCTTACCATCGCCGCCGCCTGCCTCACCACACCAAAGCCTTAGGAGCGTGCTTCACAAATGAAGGTAAAAACAGTTTTTTTCTGTACGGAATGTGGCCAGGAAACTCCCAAATGGCAGGGCCAATGCCCCGGCTGCGGCACCTGGAACACCATGGTGGAGCAGCCCAAGACCACCACAAAAAAATCCGCCCCATCCTCCTTTGGCGGCGGCGGTCTAAGCACCCTCCAAAACAGACCCAAACGGGTGTCTGAAATCGAGACCCAGGACGAAGTGCGCTTTTCCACAGGCCTTACCGAGCTGGATAGAGTCTTAGGCGGCGGCGCGGTGCGGGGCTCCCTGATCCTAGTGGGCGGCGAGCCGGGGATAGGTAAATCCACCCTGCTGCTGCAGATCTGCGCACCCTTAACAAGAAGCGCCAAGGTATTATATGTATCGGGAGAGGAGTCTGTCCGGCAGCTAAAGCTGCGGGCCGGGCGTCTTTCCGTGGAGAGCGAAAACCTCTATCTCTTTGCGGAAAACAGCCTGGGAAGCCTTTTAGAGGCTGTCCGGGAGCTGAAACCCGATGTGCTCATCGTAGACTCCATTCAAACCCTCTACCAGGAGGAAAACAGCGCCGCGCCGGGGAGCATTTCCCAAGTGCGGGACTGTACCATGGCCCTGATGCAGCTTTCCAAGAGGGAAGAGGTGACAGTTTTCGTCATCGGGCATGTCAACAAGGAGGGCTCCATCGCCGGGCCAAAAGTCCTGGAGCATATGGTAGACTGCGTTTTATACTTCGAAGGTGAGCAGCATACCGCCTATCGCATCCTCCGGGCTGCCAAAAACCGCTTTGGCGCTACCCACGAGATGGGGATGTTTGAAATGCGGGACACGGGCCTGCGAGAAGTCCACAACCCCTCGGAGCTGCTGCTCTCCGGCCGGGTGAAGGACGCGCCGGGCACCTGCGTCACCTGCGTCATGGAGGGGATACGCCCTGTTCTGGCGGAGATTCAGGGACTATTAGTTCCCACTAACTTTGGAAATCCCAGAAAGACCAGCAACGGCTTGGACTACCAAAGAGCCGTTCTCCTCCAAGCGGTTTTGGAGAAAAGGGGAGGGCTCCTCATCGGTTCCTGCGACGCCTATCTCAATGTGGTGGGCGGCCTTACTCTCAGTGAGCCGGGGATAGACCTGGCCGTGATCCTGGCCATGGCCTCCAGCTTTCGGGACAAGCCTCTGCCGGAGCATCTCATGGCTGTGGGCGAAGTGGGCCTGGCCGGGGAGCTGCGCTCCGTTTCAAAATTAGAGGAGCGTCTGGCCGAGGCAAAGCGCCTGGGCTTTTCTCTCTGCATGGTGCCCAAGCAGCAGGCAGCAGGAGATCTGCGGATTCCCAAGGGCGTGCAGCTAGTTCCTGTGGGGAATATTCGGGAGGCTCTGGCCGCTTCCTTGTGAAGCGCCTCTGGGGAGAAAATGGACGCAGCTTTGTTCATCCGAAGGATAGCCGCCGGAAACGGAACGGGTCAGGCTGCAATAACCATCCTTTTGATACACACAGGGATCGGTACAGGCAATGAGGCTCATGGGCGCATCATCCTTTCCACGTGGCAAAATCTAAGGCTTAGTATGGCGTCTCTTCTCTTCAAATATGTTTTGGAAATATTTCTGAAAGTCCTTGCCAAAAGAGAAGAGAGGGTGTATCATAAATTTATATAACTTCGCAAAATATAAGTTTTGCGAAGTTATCACCTGGAAAGGAGGCTAAATATGCCATGGAATACTATGATGACCTCCCTCCGGTGCTTTTGGACTACTTATCCTATCACGAGAACATTAAGTCTCACTCAGCGAAAACAGTACAGGAGTACTTTTTAGATTTGCGGATGTTCTTTCGCTTTTTGAAGATGCAGCGTGATCACAGCCTGCGCAATGCGCACTTTGATGAAATCAGTATTGCCGACGTGAATATCGACCTTCTGCGCAGTGTCACAGTTTCGGATATCCTAGGCTACATGAATTTTCTCTCCCACGGGCGCAGCGGTATCAAAGGCGCAAACAGCCGCGGCAATGCTCACCAGGGCCTCAACGCCAAGAGCAAGGCCAGAAAGCAGGCCTCTATCCGTTCCTTTTTTAATTATCTGACCAAAACCATGCATTTGCTGGAAAACAATCCCGCCCTGGCTCTGGACACGCCCAAGCAAAAAAAATCCCTGCCCCAGTATCTCACCGAGGCAGAGTGTAACAGGCTTTTGGACGCGGTGTCCGGGCCCTTTCCGGAACGGGACTACTGCATGATTCTAATTTTTTTAAGCTGCGGCCTGCGGATCTCGGAGTTAGTGGGCATTAATCTCTCAGACCTCCGGGGTGAAGCCCTGCGCATTCAGGGTAAGGGCAACAAGGAGCGCATCCTCTTTCTCACAGAGGCAGTCCTGGAGGCCATAGACGATTACCTCCTGGTGCGAGACGACCCCAGGATTCCCGATGCAGAAAAAGACGCCCTTTTCATCAGCCGAAACTTCCGGCGCATCTCCAGCCGGGGTGTGCAACAGATGGTGGAAAAAACCCTTCTAAAGGCCGGCCTGGACGCTGGCAAATACTCCCCCCACAAGCTGCGTCACTCCGCCGCCACCCTGATGCTGCAAAACGGCGTGGATGTCCGCACCTTGCAGGAAGTTTTGGGCCACGAGCACCTGAACACCACGCAAATCTACACCCATGTGGATAACGAAGGTTTGCGGGTTGCCGCGGCGGCAAATCCCATGGGCAGACGGCGGAAGGAAAAGACAAAAGAGGAATAGATGTGGAAAAGCCAGGTGATTCACCTGGCTTTTCATGTGGAAAGAGCCACGTTGTCATTCAAAAACGCCCCCTCTTCCCTCCCCTCTTCCCTTTTCCTACAAAACGAACAAATGTGCGATGCTGCGCAAGATGCCGGGGACGAAGAGCAGCTCCCAGACGATGCAAAACAGCAGGATCAAACCGCAAATCATGTTCACGCCGGGGCTGGCTTGGTGAAGGAGCAGGGCGGAGAAGGGTTTTTTCTTCCCCTTCTCCCCTCTTTTGCCCGTGGCCGCTACGATTCCGTGGGTTCCCATCACGAAGAGAACGGAAACCGAGAGCAGGCTGCCCACCCCCAGAAGCAGGCAGGCTAAGAGCACCCCCGGCCCACCCAGCACCTGCACCAGGGAGGACACGCAAAAGGAGAGCAAAAAACCCCGGAAAAAGAGAAGCAGCGGAATGCCCACAACCCCCAGAGCTGTGGCACCTAAAAGCAGCACCAAAAGGGGCCAGCGCAGCACGGTAAAAGCCGCGGCCAAAAGGCCGGGTGATTTCACCGTACCGGTTTGCAAGGCGCCTAAAAAACCTTGTATGTAGGCGCCGACTGCGTCACTTCCCAAGCCCGACACAGAAGCCGCAAAAAGACAGCCGGAAAGAGCGCCCAAAAAGAATCCGCCGCCCACCAGGAGCAGGGCAATGTTTTTGGGGTCCGCCTTGTAAAGCAGCTGCCCTCTATCCTTTATTTTCATAGTTTCACCTGATCTTTACTTTTTTCTTCTTCGCTTCGCCTTTTTGCCCGGGCCGGAAAGGCCGGCCAGGGTGCCGCCGCCCATGGCAGCAACAGGTACCCAAAGGCCACCCTCCCCCAGGTTGGGCTGATCATACCCGCAAAAACCGATCACCAGGATCAAAAGGCAGAGGGCAAGGCCTGTGAAGACCCCGGTGAGGAGTGGAGTTACGCCGCCCCGCTTCACGGCATATCGCCCGCCCATCATGGCAGTGAGGGCGCAGAGGAAGATGCACAGCCCTTCCATGGTGTTCTCAGGAATCAGCCCGGAGGCCACAGCCACAGAGAGCAAAAGGAGCGCCACGCAGCAGGTAATAAGGGCAAAGAGCACGCCGGATAGCACTGCTATGATAAGTCCTTGCAAGTTGATGCTGGGTCTTCCGTCTTGATTCGGCATAAAAAAACCTCCCGGCATAGTTTGTCTTTCTCATAACTATGCGAGGAGGTTTTTTCTTATTCTTTTGTTTGAAAATTAGTTCTCAATGCCCTTTTCCGACTTGATGTTGATGCCCTTTTCCAGAATGCCCCACTTGGCATACTCGATGCGCACACGATCAGCGCCGGTCTCTACTACTACAGTGCCGTCCTTCACAGCGCAAACTGTGCCAACAACGCCGTCGATCATGGTAATCTCGTCGCCGGGCGCCAGGGAGCGCTTCATGTCCTGCTTTTCCTTTTGCTTCCGGCGGTCAGGACGCATTTTAAGGAAGTAAAACAGCAGAAAATACACAACTGCCATTAAAATTAGAACCATTGTCATACCGTCCATTTGCTATGTCCCCCAATATTTCAGTGATCTGATTTTTTGAATTCGGTGAAAAGTCTATCTTGGCTATTATAATGGATGCCAGTCCATTTGACAAGCCTTTTTGTAAAAATTCAGATGCGGCGATCCAGCTTTTCGCTAAATTCCAGACGAAATGCAGAAAAGCTTTCAGCCTCAATGGCCTCTCGGATTTGCGCCATAAGGGAATTATAAAAGTATAGGTTGTGCAGCACCGCAAGACGCATGGCCAGCATCTCTCCAGCAGCAAAAAGGTGGCGCAGGTAGCCCCGGGAAAAGCTGCGGCAGGCGGGGCAGGTGCAGAGAGGGTCTATGGGCCTATCGTCCTTTTTATACTTTTCGTTTTTGATGTTGATGCTGCCCTCCCAGGTGTAGAGCCTCCCGTGGCGGGCATTGCGGGCGGGCATGACGCAGTCGAAAAAGTCTATGCCCCGGGCCACGCACTCAATGAGGTTCGAGGGCGTTCCCACCCCCATAAGGTAGCGGGGCTTGTCTGTGGGCATATGGGGCTCCACGGCATCAATGATGTCGTACATTACCTGAGTCTCCTCCCCTACCGCCAGGCCACCTATGGCATAACCGTCGCAGGGGATCTTTGCCGTTTCCTCCATATGCCAGACCCGCAGGTCGGGGCAGGTGCCGCCCTGGTTGATGCCAAAGAGCATTTGCCCGGGGTTCACCGCGTCAGGCAGGGCCTTTTGCCTCTCATGCTCCTCCTTGGAGCGCAAAAGCCAGCGCAGGGTCCGCTGGCAGGAGGCTTTTACATAGTCGTAAGGGGCTGGATTCTCCACGCATTCGTCAAAGGCCATGGCTATGTCTGCCCCTAGGTTTGCCTGGATGCGCAGGCTCTCCTCCGGGCCCATAAAAATCCGCCGCCCGTCGATATGGGAGGCGAAAGTGACCCCCTCTTCGGTGATCTTTCGCAGACCAGAAAGAGAAAAAACCTGAAAGCCGCCGCTATCTGTCAGCATGGGGCCCTGCCAGTCTATAAACTTGTGGAGGCCGCCAAAGTCCTTCACCACCTCGTCCCCGGGCCTCAGATGAAGGTGATAGGTATTGGAAAGCTCCACCTGGCAGCCGATCTCTCGTAGATCCTGGGCAGAAACGGCCCCCTTGATGGCCCCCTGGGTACCTACGTTCATAAACACCGGGGTTTCCACCACACCGTGGGCACAAGTAAAGCGCCCTCTTCGGGCTTTGTCCTGGGTTCTTAACAGTTCAAACACAAAAAAACTCCTTAATAAACCATCATGCTGTCTCCAAAGGAGAAAAAGCGGTATTCCTGGGCCACGGCCTCCCCATAGGCGCGCAGTACCTGTTCTCTGGTGGAAAAGGCGGACACCAGCATAATCAGGGTGGATTCCGGCAGGTGAAAGTTGGTGATAAGGGCATCCATGGCCCGAAAACGGTAGCCGGGATAGATGAAAATATTGGTGTCGCGGCTGCCGGGGGCTACCCTTCCCTCCCCGTCTGCAAAGCTCTCTAAGGTCCGGCAGGAGGTGGTACCCACGCAGATCACCCGGCCGCCCTGGGCCTTGGTTTCGTTGATAACCCGCGCCGTTTCCTGGGGCATAGTGCAGTATTCGCTGTGCATCTCGTGCTTCAAAGGGTCCTCCACCTTTACGGGGCGGAAGGTACCCAGGCCCACATGGAGGGTAACATAGGCAAGCTTCACGCCCAGAGCCTGTATCTCCTCCAGCAGGGCCGGGGTAAAATGCAGGCCTGCCGTGGGTGCGGCAGCGGAGCCTAAAGCGCGGGAGTAGACCGTTTGATAGCGCTCCTGGTCGGAAAGCTCCTCCCGGATATAGGGTGGGAGCGGCATTTTTCCCAGTCGCTCCAAGAGCTCTAAAAAGATGCCCTCGTAGTGAAAGCTTACTAAGCGGTTGCCGTTTTCCAGCACAGCCGTGATGGTCGCCTTTAAGGCGCCGTCTCCGAAGGTGACCTGGGCACCCTCCCGCAGTTTTCGGCCCGGGCGGACCAAGCACTCCCAGGTTTTCTCCCCCTTGTCGGAAAGGAGCATCACCTCCACCGCGCCGCCCGAGGGCTCCCGCCTCCCGATGAGCCGGGCGGGCAGGACCCGGGAGTCGTTGAGGACTAGGCAGTCACCCGGCCGCAGCAGGCTGGGCAGCTGGTGAAAATGTTTATGCCCTATCTCCCCCGTTTTCCTATCCAGGGTCAGGAGCCTAGACTGATCCCGCCGGAGGATGGGGGTTTGTGCGATGAGGTTTGGCGGCAGGTCGAAATGGTAATCAGATGTTTTAATAGAGATCAATCCCAATATAATAAAATTTCAAAATGTCTTCGTAGGTTTTCCCCTGTTTGGCCATGGCGTAGGCGCCCCACTGGCTCATGCCAACATTATGCCCGCTCCCGGCCCCGCTGAACACAAAGCTGCCCGCAGGCGTGACGGCAGGGGCGCTCTGGGCTGTGAGGGCCTGGGTTTTGGTATCGGTGAGGATGAAGAGGCCTTCCGCGCCGCTCTGCTTCACGGTTTCCCCCTTTTCTCCTATGGTCCAAACCCCGGAGAGCTTGGCAATGCTGCCTCCGCCGGGGTCCACATAGTACTGCCCGGCACCTTGAACAGCGCCGCCGCCGGAGACCTGATAGCGCATGGACTTAAAGTTCAAAATCGTGCGGGAGCGCTCCTTGGAGAAGGACAGGGTTTTTCCCGCGCTGTCGGTAAAGGTGATGTTGTTCACATTCCCCATATCGGTAAAGCTCAGCTTCACATCCACGATGGTGTTGCAGGGGTAACCCTTGCCGGATAGGGTGGTGGCCAGCTCGTCTCCTGTGTAGGTTTTTGTCCAGCGGTAGCTGGGGATGGTGCTCTCGATGGTCGCCTCATAGGGGTCAACCACGCCGCAAAGGTAGGGCAGGCTGGAGGAGCTGCTCCAAACGTTACGCACATCTTCCGAGGCGCCGCCGTTGGAGGAGTAGTAATAGGTTTCTGCCAGTTTGCCGTCGTACCAAGCGGAAACCCCCGCCGTTTCATCCACCGCCTTGTCGCTGCTGGAGGAGGCGCTGTTAAGGCCCCGATAAACCTGGCAGCAGTCGGTATTGCAGAGCTCAAAGTGCTGACTCTGGTGCTTGCTTTTGGAGATGATCTGGGTATAATTTCTGGCGCAGACAGCCTGGGCCTTCAGCGCCTCCAGGGGCCAGGAGGCGCTCATCTCATAGGGCAGCACGCCCTTTAAGTAGTCCCCCATGCTGACATAGTTGGAAACGGTAATATCCCCGCCGCTGATGCGCTCGTATAGGAAGGTTCCGTAATACTTATAGCCCTTAAACCAAGTGACGGTTTTGCTGCCGCTGGGGATCACGGAAAAGGCATTGGTACCGCCATTGTCAAACTGGAAGAGGATTTTTGTGGTTTTGGTTTGGGTCACGGTAAAGCCGTAAGAGGTGGTTCCCGCGATCACACCGTCGGAAAGGCCCAGGTTGCTCCGGGCAGATTCGGCGGCGTCATTCGATTCATAGGCCCCTACCCGCACCACATACTTACCCAGAATCCAGGCGGGGAACGCCCCGGAGATAGACGAGGCCGCGCTTTTTGCAGCAGAAAAATCAGCATAGTTTCCCGGCAGCTGAATATGATAGCAACCGACAACCCCGTCGGGACTGCCCGGGTTGCTGGCGGAATAGGTCCCGCCCTTTAAGTAAATATTTTGGGTTTTCAGCATGGAGATTTGGGTTTCCGCAGTATTGCCCAGCACCTCAAAGTCGCTGCCGTCGAAATAGCCAAACTGATAGCCGCTGCCCACGCTGTTTTCCAGGTTGGCAGAGGCTAGGGCGTTGCTGCCGTAATATAGGCCCACCCGCACCATTTTACTGTCTGTATCCGCGCTGACGTTAAGGGGTAAGACCACCAATAGAAGGGCGAGGCAGAGGGCCAAGGCTTTTCCTGTCCTTTTCATACGATACCTCATATCTTAAGAATTCATAAGGGCACATTGACACGAAAGTGCCTGCGTGCTATGATGAAAGCTATATTTTTCACGATGCGGCCGGAGGAACACCCTCCCGCCTTCCCTATTATAATACAAAAACCCCAGTGTTTTCAACTGTGGGTTGAAAAAGGCCAGATTTTGCCTTTTCAAATCGAATGTGGAGGGATTTTTATGAAGAAGTATCGCGTGGGCGTGGTGGGCGGCACCGGCATGGTGGGCCAGCGTTTCGTCAGCCTGCTAAACGGGCACCCCTGGTTCCAACTTACCTTAGTGGCCGCCAGCGCCCGTTCCGCCGGAAAGACCTATGAAGAAGCCGTAAAGGGCCGCTGGGCCATGGAAGGCGACATTCCCCAAGAGGTGAAGGGCCTCGTGGTACTGGATGCGGAAAAGGACATGGCAGCCATCGCCCAAGAGGTGGACTTCATCTTCTCCGCCGTGGACATGAAAAAAGAGGAGATCCTGGCACTGGAAGAGGCCTATGCCAAGCTGGAATGCCCCGTGGTCTCCAACAACAGCGCCCATCGCTGGACACCAGATGTTCCTATGGTGATCCCTGAAATCAACGCCGGACATTTAGACGTCATCGCCGCCCAGAGAGCCCGCCTTGGCACCCGGCAGGGCTTCATCGCCGTGAAGTCCAACTGCTCTATCCAGGGGTATGTCCCCGCTTTGCATCCTCTGCGTGACTTTGGGCTAAAAAATGTGCTGGTCTGCACCTACCAGGCCATTTCAGGCGCTGGTAAAACCTTTGAAACCTGGCCCGAGATGGTGGATAACCTCATCCCCCATATCGGCGGCGAGGAGGAAAAGTCGGAAAAAGAGCCTCTGAAGATCTGGGGCGAGGTAAAGGACGGCGTCATCCAGACTGCCCAGAGCCCCGCCATCACCGCCCAGTGCTTCCGGGTTCCTGTCAGCGACGGGCATACTGCCGCCGTTTTTGTTTCTTTTGAGAAGAAACCATCGGAAGAGGAGATCAAGGCCATCTGGCAAAGCTTTCAGGGCCGGGCCCAGGAGCTTAATCTCCCAAGCGCGCCCAAGCAGTTCCTGCGCTATTTTGAGGAGCCTGACCGTCCTCAAGCCCGCTTAGATCGCGACTTGGAAGGCGGCATGGCGGTGACCTTAGGCCGCCTGCGTCCCGACAGTCAGTTTGACTATAAGTTCGTGGGGCTGGCCCACAACACCCTGCGCGGCGCGGCCGGTGGGGCGGTTCTTTTAGCGGAGCTTCTTTGTGCTGAGGGCTATATTCAGGCAAAGTAAGAATCGCAAACAAAAAGTGAAACTCCTGCGGATGATTTTCTTCTCCGCAGGAGTTTTTTTATCTGCGCTCGGCTTTGGTTTCACAATAGAGGCAGCGGTAGGTCCCTGCTTCCCTGTCTGTCAGCCGGAACACGTGGGAGAGCTCCTGCTCCGTGGAGGTAATGCAGCGGGGGTTTTTGCAGGCGATGATATCAGTGAGGGTTTCCGGCAGGGGCGGGTGAACTTTTTTCACCTTTTCCCCACCACGGATGATGTTCACCGTGATGTTGGGATCATAGAAGCCCAACACCTCGTAATTAAGCGCTATGTCTTCGTTGACCTTGACGATGTCCTTCTTCCCTCTTTTGCGGCTGGAGGCGTTTTTAATGAGGGCCACTTCGCACTCCAGCTGATCCAGCTTCAAGTCCCGGTAAAGGTCCATCCCCCGGCCTGCGGGAATGTGGTCGATGACGATGCCGTCTACGATAGTGCCTATGATCATGGTGTCACCTCCAAGAGCATGAGGATAAGGGCCATGCGGATGAATTTCCCATAGTAAGTCTGCTTAAAGTAGCAGGCCCGGGGGTCGTCATCCACGGAGACGGAGATCTCGTTGACCCGGGGCAGGGGGTGCAGAACGCACATGTCGTCCTTGGCCGCCAGTAGCTTTTGGGGCGTTAACACATAGCTGTCCTTCAGGCGTATATAATCCGCCTCGTTAAAAAACCGCTCCCTCTGTACCCGGGTCATATAGAGGATATCAAGGTCTGGAATCACCGCCTCCAAGTTCCCTGTCTCCTCATAGGGGATGTTCAGCTTGTCCAAGGTCTCCTGCTTCACATAGTCAGGTAGGCGCAGCTCGTCGGGGGAGATCAAAACAAAGCGGATGCCCTCATAGCGGGACAGGGCGCCGATGAGAGAGTGTACCGTACGGCCGAATTTCAGGTCGCCGCAGAGACCCACGGTGAGGCCCTCGAAGCGCCCCTTTTCCCGCTTGATGGTGATGAGGTCGGAAAGGGTCTGGGTGGGGTGGTGATGCCCCCCGTCTCCTGCGTTGATAACAGGAATGCTGGCCCGCATGGAGGCTACCAGGGGCGCGCCCTCCTTGGGGTGGCGCATGGCGATGATATCGGCGTAGCCGCTTACCACTTTTACGGTGTCGGAAACGCTCTCGCCCTTAGTCGTGGAGGAGCTGCCCGCCTCGGAAAAGCCCAGCACATTGCCGCCCAGCTCGTACATAGCGGCCTCGAAGCTGAGGCGCGTACGGGTGGAGGGCTCAAAGAAGAGGGTGGCAAGCTTTTTGCCCCGGCAGATTTCGCTGTACTTTTGGGGCTGTTCCATGATATCCCCGGCCACTGCTATGAGTCTGTCGATCTCTTCCTTGGTTAAATCTAAAATATCAATGAGATGACGCATGGCTATGCCCTCGCGATCCAGCCTTCGTCGGAAGGATTGTCCCGGAAGGCTAATAGACGGCCAATGTCCTCCTGTGGAATATACCCCTTTTCTGCGGCAACGGCAGCCACAGTGTCGAATTTTGTCAGGCTTACGTTCTTCACCTGGGCCGCCTCCAGACGATCCAGGCCCTTTTTCATGCCGTAGGTGAAGATGCTGACAATGCCCAGGACTTCAGCTCCGGCGGCTCTTAGCACCTCTACCACTTCAATAACGCTGCCGCCGGTGGAAATCAGGTCTTCGATGACCACTACCTTGGTACCGGGCTCCAAGCGGCCTTCGATCTGGTTCTGCCTGCCGTGATCCTTCGCCCCGGCGCGAACGTAGCCCATGGGAATGCCCATGAGGTGGGCGGAGATGGCGGCGTGGGCGATTCCGGCGGTGCTGGTGCCCATAAGGGCCTGGCAGCCGGGGTATTCCCGTTTAACGGTTTCGGCGATGGCCTCTTCCACGGTGTTTCGTACTGCGGGGGCTGAGAGTATGAGGCGGTTATCGCAATAGACAGGGCTCTTAATGCCGCTGGCCCAGGTGAAGGGCTCCTCCGGGCGGAGAAACACCGCGCCGATGGATAATAGGCCCTCTGCAACTCGTCGTTCCATATAGATTTTTCCCTTTCTTAGTCCACAAATTCGGTTACGCAGCGTCTATATGCCGCCACGGGGTCGCCGGCTTCAGTGATGGGTCTGCCCACCACGATGTAGTCGGAGCCCAGGGTCTTTGCGCCCTCAGGGGTGGTGACACGCACCTGGTCGCCCACGTCTCCATCGGCAAAGCGCACGCCGGGGGTCACGGTGAGAAAGGCCTTGCCGCAGGCTTCCTTGACTTCGCCCGCCTCCAGAGGGGAGCAGACCACCCCGTCCAGACCGGCCTCCTGGGTGGTTTTGGCATAGTGGCGCACTACTTGGGCCATGGGCCTTTCGATGAGCAGGTCAGCCTCCATGCGCGCCTGGCTGGTGGAGGTGAGCTGGGTCACGGCGATGAGGAGAGGCCGTGTGCCGTCGGGTCTGGTGAGGCCCCGGAGTGCGCCTTCCATCATGGTCTTTGTCCCTCCTGCATGGACATTGCACATGTCGATGGAGAGGCCGGAGAGGACGGACATGGCCTTTTCCACGGTGTTGGGAATGTCATGGAGCTTTAAGTCTAAGAAGATTTTATGGCCCCGCTTTTTGATCTCCCGGACGATGGCGGGCCCTTCGGCGTAGAAAAGTTCCATGCCTATCTTCACAAAGGGCTTTTCCTCGGTAAACTTGTCCAAAAAGCGCAGGCAAGCCTTTTTGTCGGCAAAGTCGCAGGCGATGATAACGTCTTTTCCCATCAGTGGGCACCTCCTATGATTTCTCGCAGGGAGCTGATTCCCAGGCGTTCCATCTCCTGGGGCAGGGCCTCGATGATCTCCTTGCAGGCGAAAGGATTCACCAGGTTGGCGGCACCCACCTGAACGGCTGTGGCCCCTGCCATCATCATTTCCAGCACATCTCGGGCGGAGGATATACCGCCCATGCCGATGATGGGGATGCGCACGGCTTTGTAGACCTCATAGACCATGCGCAGGGCCACGGGGAGTATGGCGCTGCCGGAGAAGCCACCCTTTACATTGGCGATCACCGGGGCGCGCTTATTGAGATCAATGCGCATACCCAAAAGGGTGTTAATCATACTGATGCCGTCTGCCCCGGCCTCCTCGCAGGCTCTGGCAATGGAGGCAATGTCGGTAACATTGGGGGTCAGCTTGATGTAGACCGGTTTGGTGGTGACAGCCTTTACGGCTCTTGTCACCTCGGCGGCGGATTCGGGGGTGGTGCCGAAGGTCATCCCCCCGTTATGGACATTGGGGCAGCTGACGTTTACTTCTAAAATGGCCACCTGGTCTTCCCCGTCCATCCTTTGGCAGCAGGTGACGTATTCCTCCAGGGTAAAGCCGCTAATATTAGCGATGATGGGCTTTTTGAAGAAAGCCCGCAGCTTGGGCAGTTCCGTGGCGATCACCTGGTCGATGCCGGGGTTTTGAAGGCCCACGGAGTTAATAAGGCCTGCGGTACACTCGGCGATCCTAGGGGTGGGGTTGCCGAAGCGGGGCTCTAGGGTGGTTCCCTTAAAGGAGAGGGAGCCTAAGATATTGATGTCATACAGCTCGGCAAATTCGTAGCCGTAACCAAAGGTGCCGCTGGCGGGGATTACGGGGTTATCCAAAATCAGTCCGCTGAGTTTTACATTGGTGTTTACCATAAGATCTCCCCCCTTTCCAGTACCGGGCCTTCTTTACAGATGCGTTTGTAGCCGTATTTTGTTTTGCAGGAGCAGCCCATGCAGGCGCCGAAGCCGCAGCCCATGCGCTCTTCGAAGCTAAACTGCCCGTCTGTCTCCGTGGCGTTGTAAACGGCCTTGAGCATAGCTTCGGGGCCGCAGCTGTAGAGGTAGCTGGGCTCTCTGCCTGCCATGGCGTCTGTCACAAAACCCTCCCGGCCTAAGCTGCCGTCTACCGTGGTGATGGTCACCCTGGCCCCAGCTAGAAAGAAGTTGTTCTCATAGAAGACTTCCTTCACCGTATTGAAGCCCAGGATTACCGCCGGGCGCTTTCCCTCCGCGGTGAGGCGCTTTGCCAGACCAAAGAGGGGCGGGATTCCCACCCCGCCGCCGATGAGGAGGGGGGCTTCGCCGCTTTTGGAGGTATCATAGCCGTTACCCAGGCCGGTGAGAACATCCAACACACCACCGGGATTTAAGCCAGACATGTACCCCGTCCCCTCCCCTACTTTCTTATAGAGTATGGTGAGGGTCTTCTCGTCCCAATCGCAGACGGAGATGGGCCGACGCAGGTAGAAGCCGTCTAGGGCAATGTTCACAAACTGACCGGGTTTGGTGATGGCTGAGGTGTCTCCCTCCAGGACCATTTGAAACACATCCTGGGTGAGGGGGGTGTTTTCAGCGATGGTAAAAAGACCTTTTTTCATGGTCTGTCCTCCTTACGCGTCTATGGTAGAGATGCAGAGAGTGGTTTCTTCCAAAATGTCCAGCAGTACCCGAACGGTATCCAGAGAGGTGAACATGGAAACGCCGTTTTCCACAGCGCAGCGGCGGATCTCCTGCCCGTCATATTCCTGACTCACGGAGTTTAAGTCCCGGGTGTTGATGACGTAGGTGACGTGGCCCTGGCGAATGGAGTCTAAGATCTCATTGCTGTTATCGCTGATCTTCCGCTTCACTCTGGTACGGATGCCATAGCCCTTTAAGAAGGCGGCGGTGCCGCTGGTGGCCTCGATATTAAAGCCCAGGTTATAGAAGCGGCGCATCAGGGGCAGGGCCTCTTCCTTGTCCTTGTTGGCAATGGTGGCTAGAACGGTCCCGTAGTTCATTAGCTTCATGCCCGAGGCTTGGAGAGCTTTATAGAGGGCGCGGTTTAACTGGTTGTCGTAGCCGATGGCTTCACCTGTGGATTTCATCTCGGGAGAGAGGTAGGTGTCCATACCCCGCAGCTTGGAGAAGGAGAAGGCGGGGACCTTCACATACCAGCGCTTTTTCTCTGTGGGGTAGATATCGAAGATGCCCTGCTCCTTGAGGCTGCGGCCCAGGCTCACGTAGGTGGCGATGTCTGCCATGGGGTAGCCTGTGGCCTTAGAGAGGAAGGGCACAGTCCGGCTGGAGCGGGGGTTCACCTCGATGACGTAAACGTTTTCCGCCTCGTCTACGATATACTGGATGTTAAAAAGGCCGATGATGCCTATGCCAAGGCCAAGGCGCTTACTGTACTCCAAAATTCTCCCCTTGGCCTTGTCAGAGATGCTAAAGGTGGGATACACGCTGATGCTGTCTCCGGAGTGGATGCCTGTGCGCTCTACATGCTCCATGATGCCGGGGATGAACACTTCCCTGCCGTCGCAGATGCCGTCTACCTCGAGCTCCTTGCCGGAGATGTACTTATCCACCAGAACGGGCTGGTCCTCTCCCAGGGCCACGGCGCTTTTCAGATAGCTGCGCAGGGCCTCCTCGCTGTTGACGATCTGCATGGCTCTGCCGCCCAAGACGTAGCTGGGCCGCACCAGGACGGGGTAACCGATCTCATTGGCTGTGACCACACCGTCTTCAATGTTGGTAACAGCGCGGCCCTTAGGCTGGGGAATGCCTAAAAATTCCATGAGCTTTTCAAAGCTGTCTCGGTTTTCTGCCCGCTCTATGGCCTCCACCCCGGTGCCGATGAGGGTAACGCCGCGCTCATGGAGGGGCTTTGCTAAGTTGATGGCTGTCTGGCCGCCCAAAGTCGCGATGACGCCCAGGGGCTGTTCCAGCTCCAGGATATTCATCACATCCTCCACGGTGAGGGGCTCGAAGTAGAGCTTGTCCCCCGTGGTGTGGTCGGTGGAGACGGTTTCTGGGTTGTTGTTGATGATGATGGACTCGTAACCGAATTCCTTAATGGTCTGGACGGCGTGGACGGTGGAATAGTCAAACTCCACCCCCTGACCGATGCGGATGGGGCCGGACCCTAAAACGATGATCTTCTTCCTATCGCTGGGCTTATGTCTGCCTTCTCCGTGGTAGGAGGAGTAGAAGTAAGGGATATAACTGTCGGGGCCGGCGGCGCAGGTGTCTATCATCAGGTATTGGGGGAAGATATTGGCCTTCTTGCGCAGGGCGAAGACCGCCTCCTCCTTCATGTTCCACAGGGTGGCGATGAAGGTATCGGAAAAGCCCGAGGCCTTGGCGGATTTTAACACAGCAAGATCGCCCGGGGCCTTTTTCAGCACCTCTTCCTCCTGGGCGACTTCTTGTACCACTTTGAGGAAGGCAGACTCGATCATGGTGGCAGCGTAGACTTCTTCTATGGTAGACCCCAGGCGGAAGAGCTGGGCCAGTGCGTAGATTCTATCGTCGGTGCCGTCCTTCACATAGTTCAGCAGCGCTTCCTTTTCCATATCGTCAAACTTGGGCAGATGCATGTGTACTGCGCCGTTTTCCAGGGAGCGGACGGCCTTCATCATGCTCTCCTTCAGGGTTTTACCTATGCTCATGGTCTCCCCTGTGGCCTTCATCTGGGTGCCTAGCTTGTTGGAGGCGCTGGCGAACTTGTCGAAGGGGAACCGGGCCATCTTGGTCACCACATAGCCCAAGGAGGGATTAAAGAGGGCGCACTTGTCGCCTATCATGATCTCATCAAGGTTCATGCCCACGGCGATCTTGGCGGTGATCCGGGCGATGGGATAGCCGGATGCCTTAGAGGCCAGGGCCGAGGAGCGGGACACACGGGGGTTTACCTCGATGAGGTAGTACTCCGAGGAGGTGGGAGAAAGGGCGTACTGAACGTTGCAGCCGCCGGCAATCTTCAGGCCACGGATGATTTTCAGGGCGCTCTCCCGCAGCATGGAAAGGTCATCCTGATTCAGGGTCTGGCAGGGGGCCACCACCATGGAGTCGCCGGGGTGGACGCCAACCGGGTCGATGTTTTCCATGTCGCAGATGGCGATGGCGGCGTCAGTGCCGTCGCGCATCACCTCGAACTCGATTTCCTTCCAGCCCTTGACGCTCTTTTCCACCAGAACTTGGCCCACGGGAGACAGGGCCAGGGCGTTTTTCATGGTCTCCCGCAGCTCGGCTTCGTTATCCGCAAAGCCGCCGCCTGTACCCCCTAAGGTAAAGGCGGGGCGCAGCACCACGGGGTAGCCGATCTTTTCCGCGGCCTCCACGCCCTCCTGGATGGTGTGGGTGATGAAGGAGGGCAGCACAGGCTCGCCGATGGAGACGCAGAAATCCTTAAACTGCTCCCTGTCCTCGGCTCTTTCGATGCTCTCGGCCGAGGTGCCCAAAAGCTCGACCTGGCACTCTTCCAAAATCCCCTTCTTCTGGAGCTGGATGGCCAGATTCAAACCCGTCTGGCCGCCGATGCCGGGCACGATGGCGTCGGGCCGCTCGTAGCGCAGGATTTTGGCGATATACTCCAGGGTGAGGGGCTCCATATAAACCTTATCCGCCATGGAAATATCCGTCATGATGGTGGCGGGGTTGGAGTTGACTAAAATCACCTCGTAGCCCTCTTCCTTCAGGGCGATGCAGGCCTGGGTGCCGGCGTAGTCAAACTCCGCCGCCTGGCCGATGATGATGGGGCCGGAGCCGATCACCAGTACTTTTTTAATATCCGTTCTCTTTGCCATGCGTTATTCCTCCCAAACGATCGTTCCGTTTACCATAGTCAACTTACTTATACCCCAGACCCGCATTCCCTCAAAGGGGGTGCTGCGGCCTAGGGACTGAAAATCCGATGGGTCTATCTCGTAGTCCCGCCGGAGATCAAACACCGTTAAATCAGCAGGGCATCCCACCTTCAGGGGACTGCCTATACCAAAACGTTTTCTGGGTTTATCCTGGAGCCAGGATAGGAGCTCTTCTAAGCCGGCCTTTCCCGTTTTTACCAGGTGGGTATAGAGGATGGGAAAGGCAGTTTCTAAACCCACCACGCCGAAGTAGCTGTCTTTTAGGCCCCGGGCTTTCTCCTCTGGGGAGTGGGGCGCGTGGTCTGTGGCAATCATGTCCACCGTTCCGTCCTTTAGGCCGTCCATGAGAGCCTGCTTGTCTTCCTCACTTCTGATAGGCGGGTTCATCTTAAAGCGCCCGTCATCCTGCAAATCCTGATCGGTGAGGAATAGGTAGTGAGGGGCTGTTTCACAGGTAACGTCCAAGCCCCGTTTTTTAGCCTCGCGAATCAGGGCCACGCTCTCCTTGGTAGAAACGTGGCAAACGTGATAGGCGCAGCCGGTTTTCTCAACCAGGGCAAGGTCGCGCTCCACCTGCTTCCACTCGCTCTCGGAGGAGATGCCTAAATGCCTGTTGGCCTCGGCATAGTTACCCTGATGAATATAGCCGCCGTGGAGAAGGCTTTCATCCTCGCAGTGGGCCACGATGAGCCTTCCCAGGGACTTGGCCTTTATCATGGCGGCCTCCATCATGGCGTCATTTTGCACGCCCTTACCGTCATCTGAAAAAGCGCAGACCAGGGGGGCTAAGTCTTCCAAGTCGGCCAGCTCTTGCCCACGTTCCCCTTTTGTGATGGTTCCGTAGGGGTAAACCCGAACTTTTGCGCCCTCGTGAATGCGGGTGAGCTGCTCTTTCAAATTGGCCACGCAGTCCGGCGCGGGGTTTAGGTTCGGCATGGTGCAAAGGCTGGTAAAACCGCCTCTGGCCGCCGATAGGGTCCCTGTTTCCATGGTCTCTTTATAAGAAAAACCCGGCTCTCGAAGATGAACATGAACATCAACGAAACCGGGAAATAAATGAAGACCCTGTAAAGAAATTACCTGCATATCAGCTTCCACCGGGATTTTGGGAGAAATGGAAGCAATCAGGCCACCCTCCACCAAAACGTCGGCTTGAAGGGCCCCCTCATTGGTACAAACCGTAGCGCCGGATAGTAGTATTCTCACGGATTTCACCTCGCATCCTCACATTCTTTGGGATACCCCGTCTGGCGGACCAGACGGGGTATGGAATTCTAATCCTGCGCTATCCGAAAGACAGCGCCCTTTACATTAGCTGATAGTATACAGGAAAGAGGCGAAATAGTCAAGGCCCTTTCCCCATTTTCTCCTTAAAACAGGCCGGAAATCACGCCGTTTGCATCCACATCAATGTGCTCCGCCGCAGGGACTTTAGGAAGGCCCGGCATGGTCATAATATCCCCGGTGTAGGCCACGATGAAGCCCGCTCCGGCACTGACCTTCAGGTTCTTTACGGAAACCACAAAGTTCTCCGGCGCGCCTAAGAGGGTGGCATCGTCGGAAAAGCTGTACTGGGTCTTTGCCATGCAGATGGGGAAGTTGGAGAACCCCTGGGCAGTCAGCTGCTGGGCGGCCTTTTTTGCCTGAGGGGAAAGCTGGACTTCAGCCCCGCGGTAAACGCGCTTCACGATGGTCTCCAGCTTTTCTTCAATAGAAAGGCCCAGGTCGTAGCAGGGCGTAAAGCGGCTGGGCTCTTCGCACAGGCGCACCACCTCTTCCGCCAGAGCACGTCCGCCCTCGCCGCCCTTGCCCCACACCTCGGAAAGGGCCACGTTGACCCCCAGGGCGCGGCACTCCTGGGCGATGAGCGCCAGCTCCGCTTCGGTATCCATGGGGAAGCGGTTGATGGCCACCACGCAGGGCAGGCAGAAGACCTTGGTGATATTCTCCACATGGCGCAGAAGGTTAGGAAGGCCGCGCTTTAATGCCTCCAGGTTTTCTGTGCCCAGGTCGGCCTTGGCCACGCCGCCGTGATGCTTTAAGGCCCGGACGGTGGCCACTACCACGGCGCAGGAAGGGGTGAGGCCCGCCATGCGGCATTTAATATCCATAAACTTCTCCGCGCCCAGATCTGCGCCGAACCCGGCCTCGGTGACCACATAGTCACCCAGCTTTAAGGCGACCTTGGTGGCCATGATGGAGTTGCAGCCGTGGGCGATGTTGGCGAAGGGGCCGCCGTGGATGAAGGCGGGGGTTCCTTCCAGGGTCTGGACGAGGTTAGGCTTCAGCGCGTCCTTCAGGAGGGCAGCCAGGGCCCCGGCAGCCTTTAGATCATTGGCGGTGACAGGCTTTTCCTCATAAGTATAACCCACGATGATGCGGCCTAAGCGCTCTTTGAGGTCAGTCATGGAGGTTGCCAGACAGAGGATGGCCATGATCTCGGAAGCCACGGTAATATCGTAGCCGTCCTCACGGGGCACGCCGTTGACTCTGCCGCCTATGCCGTCCACGATACTCCGCAGCTGTCTGTCGTTCATATCCACGCAGCGGCGCCAGGTGATGCGCTTGGGGTCGATCTGCAGGCTGTTGCCCTGGAAAATGTGGTTGTCCAGCATAGCGGCCAAAAGGTTGTTGGCCGCGCCTATGGCATGAAAATCCCCGGTGAAATGAAGGTTAATGTCCTCCATGGGCACCACCTGGGCATAGCCGCCACCCGCTGCGCCGCCCTTGAGGCCGAACACAGGGCCCAGGGAGGGCTCACGCAGGGCCACGAAGGACTTTTTGCCTATGGTGCGCAGCCCGTCGGAAAGGCCAACAGTGGTGGTGGTTTTCCCCTCACCGGCGGGGGTGGGGGTGATGGCGGTTACTAAGATCAGCTTACCGTCAGGGCCTTTCATGTCATCTAACATGCGGTAGTCCAGCTTTGCCTTGTAGTTGCCGTATTGCTCCAGGTATTTTTCATCTACCCCGGCGATCTGGGCAATCTCTCTGATATGACGTATGGTTGTACCTTGGGCGATTTCGATGTCGCTTCTCATAAAGTCACCTTCCCTTTTCTTATACGGTTGTGTTAGTGCCGCGTAGGGTTACGTCGTGATAGCCGCCTTCTACGATACTGGTGGCGGAGACTAGGGTGATCTTCCCCCTCTTCTGTAGCTCGGGTATGGTGGTCACACCGCAGTTGCACATGGTGGACTTTACCTTGTAAAGGCTCTTTGCCACGTTGTCCTGTAGGCTGCCGGCGTAGACCACATAGGAGTCTACCCCTTCCTCGAAGGAGAGGTCGCTCTTGCCGCCCAGGTCATAGCGCTGCCAGTTTCTGGCCCGGTTGGATCCCTCGCCCCAGTATTCCTTCACGTAGGTGCCGTTGATGTTCAGCTTGTTGGTGGGGCTCTCGTCAAATCTGGCAAAGTAGCGGCCCAACATGAGGAAGTCCGCGCCCATGGCCAGGGCCAGGGTCATGTGGTAGTCATGAACGATGCCGCCGTCGGAGCAGATGGGAACGTAAATGCCAGTCTTTTCAAAGTATTCGTCTCTGGCGGCTGCCACTTCGATAAGGGCGGTGGCCTGGCCTCTTCCTATGCCCTTCTGCTCCCGGGTGATGCAGATGGAGCCGCCGCCTATGCCAACTTTCACAAAGTCGGCCCCGGCCTCGGCTAAGAAGAGAAAGCCTTCCTTATCCACGATGTTGCCCGCGCCGATCTTTACGGTATCGCCGTAACGGCTGCGAACAAACTCCAGGGTGCGCTTCTGCCAGGCAGAGAAGCCCTCGGAGGAGTCGATACAGAGGATGTCTGCCCCGGCCTCTACCAAGGCGGGGATGCGCTCTTCGTAGTCTAAGGTGTTGATGCCCGCGCCTACCAGATAGCGCTTGTGCTTGTCTAAAAGCTCCTGGGGGTTATCCTTATGGGAGGAGTAGTCCTTTCGGAAGACAAAGCTCATGAGAAAGCCGCTGTCATCCACGATGGGCAGGGCGTTAAGCTTGTGATCCCAGATAATGTCGTTGGCCTGCTTTAGGGTGGTGGATTTAGGGGCGGTGATAAGCTTATCCACGGGGGTCATAAACTCGGAAACTCTTACCTCAGGAGACATACGGCTGACACGGTAGTCTCGGCTGGTCACCAGGCCCATGAGCTTGCCGTTAGGTGTCCCGGAATCCGTCACGGCCATGGTAGAGTGGCCCGTGATCTTCAAAAGGGTCAGAACGTCTGCTAAGGTGGAATCGGGCTTTAGGTTGGAATCGCTGGCCACAAAGCCCGCCTTATAGCCCTTGACCTTAGCAACCATGGCTGCCTCGTCCTCGATGGACTGGGAGCCGTAAATGAAGGAGAGGCCACCTTCCTTTGCCAGGGCCACAGCCATTTTGTCATCGGAAACCGACTGCATGATGGCGGAGACTAAGGGGATGTTCAGGGAAAGCTCCGGCTCCTCCCCCCTCTTATAGCGTGCCAGAGGGACTTTTAAGGATACGGTATCGGGTCTGCAATCCTCCGCCGTGTAGCCGGGAACCAGCAGATATTCACTGAAGGTACGAGAGGGTTCGGGGTAATATAAAGCCATAGTTGCGTCCTCCTTCTTTACTTAAAATACGAAACGGCGCTGCGGAATAGCCCCATCTCAAAGGTGCCGGGGGTGTTTTTATAAAGCCACTTCCCTACCCGCTCAGAATGGCCCATCTTGCCCAGAACACGTCCGTCGGGGGAGGTGATGCCCTCGATGGCATAGGCGGAGTTGTTGGGGTTAAAGTGGATATCCGTGGTGGGCTTGCCCTCTAAATCCACATACTGGGTGGCGATCTGCCCCTTGGCGGCAAGGTCTAAAATTAGGGCCTCGGGGGCTAAGAACCGCCCTTCTCCGTGGGAAACGGGAACGGTGTAAATGTCTCCCGCCTTGGTCTCCATGAGCCAGGGGGACTGGTTAGAGGCAATTCGCGTGCGCACCAGGCGGGACTGATGCCGCCCTATGGTGTTATAGCTGAGGGTGGGGCAATTCTCGTCGGTGTCGATGATCTCGCCGTAAGGAACTAAGCCCAATTTCACCAGTGCCTGGAAACCGTTGCAGATGCCCAGCATCAGGCCGTCTCGGTTTTTCAGCAGCTGGTGCACTTCATCCTTCACCGCAGCGTTACGGAAGAAGGAGGTGATGAATTTGGCGGAGCCGTCGGGCTCATCGCCCCCGGAGAAGCCGCCGGGGATGAACACCGCCTGGGCATCCTTGAGCCGCTTTGCAAAGTGCTCCACAGACTGGGCGATGTAGGAGGCGGTGAGGTTGCGGATCACGATGACTTCCGCCTCGGCCCCTGCGGCCCGCACGGCTCTGGCGGAGTCGTATTCGCAGTTGGTGCCGGGGAACACGGGGATGAGGATGCGGGGTTTCGCCGTTTTTGCCTTGGGTGTTGGCCAGGTATTCACCGTGGTGGCGAAGGTGGGAACCTCGCCTTTGTCCTGGGAAATGTTACAGGGGTAAATGGGCTCCAGCACGCCCTCAGAGGCGGACAGCAGCTCGCCAATGGAAAGTGTCGCGCCCCCTAAAGTGATGTTCTTTTCAAAGGTGGTAAAGCCTAAGGGCTCTCCAACTGCGTCCTCTTCCAGGTTAAACACCAGGATGAAAGAGCCGTAAGCGTAGCCGAAGAGGTCTTCTTCCCTCCACTTCTCGTCAAAGGAGAAGCCAATCCCATTGCCGAAGGACATCTTCATGATACCCTCGGCTACGCCGCCGTAGGTCGGGGTGTAGGCCCCGGAGAGCTTTCCTTCTTTTGTCAAGCGGCTGACGGTTTCAAAGACTTCCCGCAGGGAAGCCGCCTCCGGCAGTCCATCGGGGCCGTATTGGGGCCGCAGCCAGGTGACCGTCTGCCCCATGGCCTTAAACTCGGGGGAGAGGATGCGAGAGGCCTTGTCCGTGGTGACCGCGAAGGAAACCAGAGTGGGCGGCACGTCTAACTGCTCAAAGCTGCCGCTCATAGAGTCCTTCCCGCCTATAGCAGCCAGGCCCAGTTCCATCTGGGCGCGGAAGGCACCCAAAAGGGCGGCCAGGGGCTTACCCCAGCGGTTTTTATCCTTGCGCAGCCGCTCGAAATACTCCTGGAAACTTAAATAGGTCTCTTCCATAGAAGCGCCGGTGGCCAAAAGCTTCGCCACAGACTCCACCACGGCCAGATAGGCGCTGTGGTAGGGGCTTTTTTCTGCGATGAAGGGGTTGTAGCCCCAGGACATCAGGGAGCAGGTGTCCGTGTCCCCTTCCTCCAGGGCGATCTTATGGACCATGGCCTGGGGCGGGGTCAGCTGGTTTTCGCCGCCCCAGGGCAACAGAACGGTTCCTGTGCCTATGGTGGAGCAAAACCGCTCGGATAGGCCCCGCTTGGAGCAGACGTTGAGCTCAGTGGCAAGTGCTTTGTAAGCTTCGGCAAAGGCGCCTGCGGGCTTCTTTTCAAAGGTCTGGGGTGCTTCTACCAGGGCGCTTTGATGCTTTTCCGCACCGTTGGTGTCTAAAAAGTCTCGGGAAATGTCCACGATGGCATCCCCGCGCCAGCGCATCACCAAGCGGCGGTTATCGGTAACAGCAGCCACCACGGAGACTTCCAGGTTTTCCCCTGCGGCCAATTCCATGAAGCGGGAAACGTCCTTTTCCGCTACCACCACAGCCATACGCTCCTGGGACTCGCTGATGGCAAGCTCCGTGCCATCCAGCCCATCGTACTTTTTGGGCACCATGTCCAGGTTAATCTCCAGGCTTTCGGCCAGTTCGCCTATGGCCACGGATACGCCGCCTGCGCCAAAGTCGTTACAGCGCTTGATGAGAAGAGCAGCTTCCTTATTGCGGAAGAGACGCTGAATCTTTCTCTCCTCGGGGGCGTTGCCCTTTTGGACCTCCG
Organism: Evtepia sp.; assembly: GCA_031553635.1. Taxonomy (GTDB): domain Bacteria; phylum Bacillota; class Clostridia; order Oscillospirales; family Oscillospiraceae; genus Evtepia. Next base: position 54,069 of record JAVBLH010000007.1, read on the forward strand.
CGCCGCTGGTTTCCAAGGACTCGGTGGTGTGAGATTTGGAGGAGCCCGTTGCCCCGCCGCAGCCGTCGCGCCCTGTTCTGCCGCCCAGGAGGATTACCACATCGCCGGGAAGTGGCGTTTCACGACGGACATTCTCCGCCGGAGCTGCGCCGATCACCGCGCCGATCTCCATGCGCTTGGCCTCGTAGCCCGGGTGGTAGAGTTCGTCTACCTGGCCGGTGGTGAGGCCGATCTGGTTGCCATAGGAGCTATAGCCCGCTGCCGCCTTGGTGACAATGGTGCGCTGGGGCAGCTTGCCGGGTATGGTCTCACTGACGGCCTTGAGGGGGTTCCCAGCCCCGGTGAGACGCATGGCGGCGTAGACATAGGATCTGCCGGACAAGGGGTCCCGGATGGCCCCGCCCACGCAGGTGGCCGCGCCGCCGAAGGGCTCGATCTCAGTAGGATGGTTGTGGGTCTCGTTTTTGAAGAGGAGGAGCCAATCCTCCTGGCCTTTGTCAGTGTCTACCTTAATTTTCACCGTGCAGGCATTGACCTCTTCGGATTCGTCCAAATTGGGCAGCTTACCGTTCTGGCGTAAATATTTTGCCGCTATGGTGCCAATGTCCATAAGGTTGATGGGCTTGGTGCGGCCTATGGCCCTGCGGGTCTCCAGGTAGTCCTCATAGGTCTTCTGAACAAGGGGGTCGGAAAACTCCACTTCATCTATGGTGGTGAGGAAGGTGGTGTGGCGGCAGTGGTCGGACCAGTAGGTGTCTATCACCCGCAGCTCCGTTACTGTGGGATCCCTGTCCTCAGAGCGGAAGTAATCCCGGCAGAAGCGCAGATCGTCCAAGTCCATGGCGAGACCAAAGTCCCTCTGCATGGCCACAAGGCCCTCTTCCTCCAAGGCCCGGAAGCCGCTGATGGTCTCCACGGCGGGCGGGGGCGGGAAGGTGGCCTCCAGGGTATCAAAAGGAGCCAAAGATGCCTCTCTGGCCTCCACGGGGTTGATAACATAGTGCTTAATGGCAGCGAGATCGGCGTCGGAAAGGGCTCCTGTCAGAAGGAACACCTTGGCGCTGCGGACTAAGGGCCGCTCCCCCTGGGAGACGATCTGGATGCACTGGGCGGCGGAATCGGCCCGCTGGTCAAACTGACCGGGCAGGTATTCCACAGCGAACACCGCTGAGCCCTCCACCTGGGGTAGGGTTTCCGTCACCAGATCCAGCTGGGGCTCGGAGAGGATGGTTTTCACACTGTAAGAAAAGAGTTCTTCGCTGATTTTTTCCACATCGTAGCGATTGAAAAGGCGCAGGGAGTCAAGTCCCTGAATTTGCAGCAGGGAGCGGATATCAGAGGCCAGGGACGAGGCCTCGGCAGCCAGCCCTTCCCGCTTTTCTACATATACTCTATATACCACGGTTACACCTCCCTGGTTGCTAAGAGAGCCTTTTTGCCAATGTCGCGCCGGTAGTAGGCCTTGTGAAACTGCACCTTTTCCGTCTCGCGGTAGGCGTTTTGGATGGCGGCTTCCAGGTTCTCACCCAATGCGGTGACGCCCAGAACGCGCCCGCCGGAGGTCTTTAGCGTATCACCCTCCAACTTAGCCCCGGCGACGAAAATCTCTCCGCCGAAGTCCGGGGATACGGTGATGGGATGGCCCTTTTCATAGGAGCCGGGGTACCCGTCGGAGGCCATGATGACGCAGCATGCCGCGCCGCTGCTGAATGTTACGTCGATTTCCGAGAGCTTACCCGCTGCGGTCTTTTGCATCACGGTTAAGAGATCGGTTTCCAAGAGCGGCAGCACCACCTGGGTCTCCGGGTCACCGAAGCGGCAGTTATACTCAATGACCTTGGGGCCATCTTTGGTGAGCATCAGGCCGAAATAGAGGCAGCCCTTAAAGGTGCGCCCTTCCCTGTTCATGGCCTCCATGGTGGGAAGGAATATCTCCTTCATGCATCGGGCAGCAATGGCGTCGCTGTAATAGGGGTTGGGGGCGATGGTGCCCATGCCGCCGGTATTGGGGCCCCGGTCGTCATCGAAAATACGTTTATGATCCATGGCAGAGACCATGGGGATCATGCAAACCCCGTCGGTAAAGGCCAAAACAGAGACCTCGGGGCCCTCCATAAACTCCTCAATGACCACATTGCTGCCGCTCTCTCCAAAGACCTTGTCCTCCATCATGGAGCGCACGGCGTCTACTGCCTCATCTCGGGTCATGGCGATGATGACGCCCTTACCCAGGGCCAAACCATCGGCCTTCACCACGGTGGGGATGGGGGCCGTTTCCAGATAGCAAAGGGCCTCCTCCAGCTTAGAGAAGGTCTCATAGGCGGCGGTGGGGATGCCGTATTTCTTCATGAGGTTCTTGGAAAACACCTTGCTGCCCTCTAAGATGGCGGCGTTTTTGTTGGGGCCGAAGGCGGGAATGCCCACTGCCTCCAGAGCATCTACCGCGCCCAGGACCAGGGGATCGTCCGGGGCCACCACGGCAAAGTCTATCCCCTTTTCCACGGCAAAGGCGGTGATCTTTTCGATATCACCTGCGGCAATATCCACGCAGGTTGCCACCTGGGCGATGCCGCCGTTTCCCGGCAGGGCATAAATTTCGGAGACGGCTGGGTTCTTGCGCAGGCTTTTCACGATGGCGTGCTCTCGTCCGCCGCCGCCCACAAGGAGAATTTTCATATAACCGCCTCCCTTTTAGTGATGGAACAGGCGCATACCTGTAAAGGTCATGACCATGTTGCGTTTGTTGCAGGTTTCGATGACGTTATCATCCCGCACGGAGCCGCCGGGCTGGGCCACAAAGCTGACCCCGCTGCGGTAGGCCCTTTCGATGTTATCGCCAAAGGGGAAAAAGGCATCGCTGGCCAGGGAAACCCCGGTGATGGTGTCCAGATAGGCCCGCTTTTCTTCCCTGGTAAAGGGCTCGGGGCGGGTTTTGAAGCACCGCTGCCAGACTGCATCTCCCAAAACGTCGCCACTTTCCTCGTCGGAGAGGTAGAGGTCTATGGTGTTGTCTCTATCCGGTCTGCCTATGCTGTCTAAAAATGGCAGGTTCAGAACCTTGTGATGCTGGCGCAGGTGCCAGGTGTCGGCCTTGTCGCCGGCCAGCCGCGTGCAGTGGATACGGGATTGCTGCCCGGCTCCCACGCCTATGGCCTGTCCGTCTGCCGCGTAGCAAACGGAGTTAGACTGGGTGTATTTTAAGGTGATGAGGGCCAGGAGAAGGTCGATCTTCGCCTCCTCAGTCATGGCCTTGTTTTCGGTGACAAGGTTCTCCAGAAGGTCGCGGGTGATCTGAAAGTCGTTTCTCCCCTGCTGAAAGGTGACGCCGTAAACATCCTTGCGCTCCACGGGGTTGGGCGTGTAGTTGGGGTCTATTTTAACTACATTGTAGCTGCCGCCCCGCTTGGCTTTTAAGATCTCCAGGGCCTCGGGCTCAAACCCCGGGGCGATCACCCCGTCGGACACTTCTCGTTTAATCACCAAGGCGGTGGTAACATCGCAAATATCGGAGAGGGCGATCCAGTCGCCGAAGGAGCACATGCGGTCTGTGCCCCGGGCTCTGGCGTAGGCGCAAGCTAAGGGGGACTCGTCAAGACCCGGGATATCGTCTACAAAGCAGGCTTTTTTCAAGGTGGCGGAAAGAGGTCTGCCCACAGCGGCGGAGGTAGGGCTTACGTGCTTAAAGGAGGTGGCGGCAGGGAGCCCCACGGCCTCCTTAATTTCCTTCACCAGCTGCCAGCTGTTAAAGGCGTCCAGAAAGTTAATGTAGCCCGGGCGGCCGTTAAGGATCTCTATGGGGAGGCTGCTGCCGTCGCCCATGTAAATTTCCGCAGGCTTTTGGTTGGGGTTGCAGCCGTATTTCAGTTCAAATCTTGTCATATCGCGCCTCCCTCCTGGTGTTTATTGATGATGATCTCCTCTGCTTCCCCGCTCGCTAAGTTCTGATAGCGGACATAGAGGGAAACCTTATTGTCTTCATTGAGGCTCTCCCAGATCGCTTTGGCAAAGGCCTGTGGATCATTGGGAATCTCCACGGGTTTGGGCTCGCCTTGAAAGGTGGGGATGGGGTTTCCGTCCCTGTGGTAGGTATGGATAAAATGCCCGACGCCGGAGAGGGGCGGATAAAAGAAAAACTGGCGCACACAGGCGGACCCGGCCTCATCGGCGCTCTTGAGGATAGAGAGGGTATAGTCTCCCCCACTGTAAGAAATGCCGGAGATCCGGGGGGTAAAGTTAGGCGCGTCGGGCTCAAATTCGCGGGTAGCCAGGGCCCCCTCGAAGCAGCCACCCTCCACTATGGCGTCACGAATGGTGTCCGTCTGGTCACCGTTGGTGACGACGATGTCCTCGCCGATTTTGCGCACCGGATGGTAGATGATGAGGGAGGGGTCCTGAAGCTTCGCCGGGTCAAAGGCCTCGGTTTTAATGCCGTCTTCCGTCTTCAGAAAAACGCGGTTGCGGCTGTTTTCGCTGCGGCCCATGATGAAGTAGCAGATGACGCTGGACTTGCCGTCCGCCGTTCTGCCTATCACGATGCCGCGGCCGGGGTAGCTGTTTTCGGAAAGCAGCGTCTCGAGTTTTGCGGGTTCATAACCGACCATGGGCGCCTCTTCCTTTCTGTATTTCTTTAGAAACCATCTGGCAGGCCCGGGGCAGAATTTTCCACTCCGCCTCCTCCATCACCCGCCGCTGCAAGCGCTCGGGTGTGTCGCCCTTGCGGATGGGAACGGCCTTTTGGAGCAAAATCTCACCCCCGTCGGGTATCTCGTTGACGAAGTGGACGGTGGCGCCGGTGAGCTTTACCCCATAGTCCAGGGCCGCTTGGTGGACCCGCAGGCCGTAAAAGCCCTTCCCCGCAAAGGAGGGGATCAGGGCGGGATGTACGTTGAGGATGCGCCGGGGATAGCTTTTGGTAAAGTCCTCGCTGAGGATGCGCATGAAGCCCGCTAACACGATGAGTTCTATCTGCCGCTCTGTCAGAAGGGCCCGCAGCGTTGCTTCAAACGCTTCATTGGTGGGGCAGGCATCTCTGTCCAGAGAAACGCCTTCGATGCCATGATTTTTGGCCCGCTCTAGGGCAAAGGCGGCTTTGCTGCTGGATACCACCAAAACGATCTCGCCGTTTTTGAGTATCCCCTTCTCCTGGGCGTCGATGAGGGCTTGCAAATTCGTTCCGCCGCCGGACACCAGAACCGCGATCCTGGCCTTTACCATAGAATCACGCCCTCAGGAGAGGCCACGATTTCGCCCAAGAGACAGGGAGTCTCTCCGGCATCTTGGAGAGCCTTCATGGCGGCCTCGGCCTCTTCCCGAGAAACCACTACCGTCATGCCGATTCCCATATTAAAGGTGTTGAACATGTCCTTGCGGGGGATATTCCCCAGGGTCTCTACCAGACGGAAGATGGGCAGCACGGGTACCTTTGCCTCTTGGATCTTCGCCGTCATGCCCTGGGGTAGACTGCGGGGTATGTTCTCGTAAAAGCCGCCGCCGGTGATGTGGGAGACGGACTTGATGGTCACGGCCTTTGACAGGGCCAGGATGCTTTTTACATAAATTCTGGTGGGGGTCAGAAGGGTCTCGCCCAAAGATGCGCCGCCCAGCTCCGCCACGGGGGCCTTCATGTCACGGTTTTCCACGTCCAGTACCTTGCGCACCAGGGAGAAGCCGTTGGAATGCACGCCGGAGGAGGGCAGGCCGATGATCACGTCCCCTTCCCGGATGCTATTTTTATCAAAGATTTTGGCCTTATCGACAACGCCTACGGAGAAACCAGCCAGGTCGTACTCCTCCACGGGGTAAAATCCAGGCATTTCTGCCGTTTCACCGCCTACGATGGCGCAGCCCGCCTGGACGCAGCCCTCGGCCACACCGGCGACGATGGAGGCCACCTTTTCGGGAATGTTCTTCCCCAGGGCGATGTAATCCAGGAAAAACAGGGGTCTCGCGCCGCAGCAGACGATGTCGTTAACGCACATGGCCACGCAGTCTATCCCCACAGTGTCATGCTTGTCCATCATAAAAGCAAGTTTTAATTTGGTGCCCACCCCGTCTGTGCCGCTCACCAGAACGGGCTTTTGGATGCCCTCTAAGTCCAGTTCAAAGAGGCCGCCGAAGCCGCCGATATCGGACATGGCGCCGGGAATCATGGTTCTGGCCACGTGGGCCTTCATCAGCTCTACAGCCTGGTAACCGGCGGTAATATCCACCCCGGCGGCGGCATAGCTATTGGATGCAGAATGCGTCATGTTCTTACCCCTTTCCGTTCCAGCAATAGGTGCAAACTTTATCCGGTTCTATGCCTATGGATTCCATCAGGCCGTCTAAGGTTTGATATTCCAGGGTGGTAAAATGCAGGCTCTTGCAGATGTGCTCCCGCATCTTCTTGCCCCGCTCGGTTTCCCCGTCGATGTATTCATCCAGGTGGTTAAACCCTTCCTCCCCTTCCAGCTCCAGGATGGTGCGCCGGGCGATGAGGTCCATCTCCGAAGTGTTACGGGAGAAGTTCAGGTACTTGCAGCCGAACATGATAGGCGGACAGGCGGAGCGGATGTGAACTTCCCTTGCCCCGTTTTCATAAAGAAATTCCACAGTTTCCCGCAGCTGGGTGCCTCTCACAATGCTGTCGTCCACGAAGAGGAGCTTTTTGCCCTCTATGAGCTCGTGGACGGGAATCTGCTTCATTCTGGCCACCTGGTTGCGCTCCTTCTGGCTGTTGGGCATGAAGCTGCGGGGCCAGGTTGGCGTATATTTAATAAAGGGCCGGGCGAAGGGGATGCCGCTCTCGTTGGCGTAACCGATGGCGTGGGGGGTGCCGGAGTCGGGCACGCCGCTGACATAGTCTATATCCATGGTGTTGCCCTTTTCCTTGTCCGCCTTGGCCAAGATGGTCCCGTTGCGGTTGCGCATCACTTCTACATTGATGCCCTCGTAGTTGGAGTTGGGGTAGCCGTAATAGGTCCAGAGAAAGGCGCAGATCTTCATCTCCGGGCCGGGGGGCACCAGCTGCTTAAAGCCGTCGGCCTTGATTTTTACCACTTCGCCGGGGCCCAATTCGTGGACCTTGTGATAGCCGAGCTTTTGAAAGGCGAAGGACTCGAAGGAGACACAGTAGCCTTCCTCGTCCTGGCCCACGAGGATGGGCAGTCGGCCGTAGCGGTCGCGGCCGGCATAGATGGCGTCGTCCGTCATGATGAGAATGGAAACGGTGCCCTCCACCCTGTCTTGGGCGTATTGGATGCCCTCCTCAAAGGTGTCCTTCTGGCTGATGATGGCCGCCACCAGCTCATTGGAGTTAACCCTGCCGCCGCCCATGGCCTCAAAGTGGTAGCCGCCCTTGGCCAAAAGCCGCCGGATGAGGTCCTCTGTGTTGTTGATAATGCCCACCACGGAGATGGCATACACCCCCCGGGCCGAGCGAACCAAAAGGGGCTGCGGGTCCGTATCGCTGATGGTTCCTATGCAGGTTTTACCGTGCATTTCGTCGGTAATCCCCTCAAACTTTGTGCGGAAGGGCGCGTTTTCTATATTGTGTATATCCCGCTGAAAGCCCTTTTCCTCGTCAAAGGCAGCCATGCCGCCCCGCCGTGTTCCCAGGTGAGAATGATAATCCGTGCCGAAAAAAACGTCCAGAACGCAGTCTCTCTTTGAGACCGCACCAAAGAAACCACCCAAGAGTATGACACCTCCAAATGCTATCCCATCCCCGCAGTGTAACACAGCGGGGATGGTGATTTTTTTATTTATTCTGCAAAGAAAATTTCTGATAAGGTCATGGGCTGGACATACATGCCGTCCTTGTAAACACGCATATTGCCGGAGGCGATCTCGTCGATGAGCATTACGCCGCCGTTTTCGTCATAGCCGAACTCAAACTTGATATCATAAAGGACCAGGCCCTTTTCCAACAGACCGTCGGCAACCACTTTGGCAACCTTTTGGGTCATGGCCTTAATGTCGTCATACTGGCTCTCGGTGAGTACACCCAGGGCCACCAGGCCGTCTTTCGTTACCAGGGGGTCGCCCTTGTCGTCGTCCTTAAAGGTGGTCTCCACATAGGCGGGAAGGTCGGCGCCCTCGGCAATGTAGTCGCCATAGCGCTTGAAGAAGCTGCCCACAGCCTTATGGCGGCAGATAACCTCCAAGCCCTTGCCGAAGACCTTGGCAGGGAGCACTTCCATGGTGACCTCGTCTAGGTTGGCGCTGACATAGTGGGTTTTCACGCCGGCTGCCTTCAATCTTTCGAAGAAGAAGACGCTCATGCGCAGATTCACCTTGCCCACCCCCTCGATGGAAAGGCCCACGGTGTTGGCGCCGGGGTCAAATACGCCGTTTTCTCCTGTAACATCGTCCTTAAACTTGAGGAGATAGTTACCGCTGTCCAGAGCGAATACGGTTTTTGTTTTGCCTTCGTAGATTTTTTTCATTGTGTTGACCTCCCAAACTATAGCTGCTGCTTCTATTGCTAAATATGCGCCGTTTTGCAGGTGGATAAACGGCCCACGGTTTAACCTTGTTGATATTTTGCCGCTACCTGAGCATTTTTCTCCAAAACCTTACGGCTTTCGGCCTTTCTGGCCTGATCCAGCCTATCTGCCAAAGCCTCGTCTGTCACTGCCAGAATCTCTATGGCAAGCAAAGCGGCATTGGCGGCACCGTCTATGGCCACTGTGGCAACAGGAATGCCCGCAGGCATCTGCACAGTGGAAAGCAGCGCGTCAATGCCGTCCAGCACCGAAGCTTTAATTGGGATCCCGATGACGGGAAGAGTGGTATTGGCAGCGATGGCCCCTGCTAAGTGGGCGGCCTTCCCTGCTGCGGCGATGATGGCCCCAAAGCCGTTTTTTCTGGCATTTAGAGAAAATTCTCTGGCCTCCTCCGGGGTTCTGTGGGCGGAGTAGATGTGCACTTCGTAGGGAACGCCAAATTCAACCAGCTTTTGGATGGCGACTTCCACCACGGGCAGGTCGCTGTCACTGCCCATCAGGATTCCGATCTTTTTCATAAAAAGCCCTCCTTTTTGTATACCAAAATGGACAGTCCTCTCCCTAAAAAGGAAATCGAACTGCCCAGACGGTCGGCTAACTTTCAAGGCTATTTGCTCCCCTGTGGTAAACCACTTCCGTCAGTCACAAAAGCCATCTGCACTTGCTAACAATTATACCGCCTATCTCCTTTTTCGTCAATGCTGCAAAGCGGCAGGTTTTTCCCCTTTTTTCGCCCTTTCTACAGTCTATTTCACGAAAATTTTAGAAAAGTGCCCCGGAGCGGCAGCTTGCTCCGGGGCATGGATTCATTTTTGTCAAAACTTAGCCGGGCAGTTTTTCGCTGCCTTTGCCCTTCAGGTTGGCAAAGTATTCTTTGGTCAGGCCTGCCACCACACCGGAGAGGGCAAAGAGGGCCACAAAGTTAGGAATGGCCATAAGTCCGTTAAAGGTGTCGGCGATGTCCCACACCACGTCCAGGGAGCTGACGGAGCCCACCACGATGACGATGATGAAAATCACCTGGTAAACCTTCGCCCCGGTGAGGCCGAAGAGATACTGCACACAGCGTGTACCGTAAAGAGACCAGCCTAAGATAGTGGAATAGGCAAAGAGCATCAGGGCGATGGCGACAAAGAGGGCCGCCATCTTCCCGCCGAACATGGTGCCAAAGGCTGCGGTCACCAGCTCGGAGCCGGGCTTAACGCCCCAGGTGATGTCCACACCGCTGACGATGATTACCAGGGCGGTCATAGTACAGATGACGATGGTGTCCATAAACACTTCGAAGATGCCGAAGAGACCCTGGTTCACGGGGCCCTCGGTGTCGGCGGCTGCGTGGGCGATGGCGGCGGAGCCCAGACCGGCCTCGTTGGAGAAGGCGCTGCGCCGCAGGCCCCAAATCACAGCCTGACGCAGGGCGATGCCGGAAGCCGCACCCATGGTGGCCTGGGGATTAAAGGCTGCTTCGAATATCTTGGCAAAAGCGCCGCCGATGTGCTGCAGGTTGCCAAAGATGATGACCAGGGCGAAGATGATGTACAAAACGCACATAAAAGGGATTAGTTTTTCCGTGACGCTGCCGATGCGCTTGATGCCGCCGAAGAGCACCAGGGCGGTAACAGCAGCCAGCACCAGACCGATCACCAGGTTGATCATGCCTCTATACTCCGCAGCGTTGGGAACGAAGGCGGCGATGGCGTTGTTCACGGAACCCACGATGGAGTTGGCCTGAGACATATTGCCTATGCCGAAGGAGGCCAGGGCGGCAAAAGTGGCGAAGAAGAAAGCCAGCCACTTCCAGGACTTGCCCATGCCCTTGGTGATGTAATACATGGGGCCGCCAACCCAGTCGCCCTTGGCGTCCCGCTCGCGGTACTTAATGGCAAGAGTCACTTCTGAAAACTTGATGACCATGCCCAAAAGAGCGGCCATCCAGAGCCAAAACACCGCGCCGTAGCCGCCCATGGCGATAGCCTGGCTGGTGCCTACGATGTTACCTGTGCCCACGGTGCCGGAAAGGGCGGTGGTCAGGGCCTGGAAGGGCGTTACGGCGCCATCGCCCGCCTTGTGCTTGGAAAACATTTTTCCGGCGGTGTGCTTCATGGCATAGCCGAATTTGGTAAACTGCACACCGCGGGTACGGATGGTGAAAAACAGTCCGCCTACGAAGACGCAGGGCAACAGGATGTAGAGCCACGCAATGGAGTTTAACGGCCCTGTGATGAAGCTGATAATAGCCTGCATAAGTCACTCTCCTTCAATATGAATTTTTCTCTCTTTTCTGTGCGCCGAGTATTCTTAGTCCAACATTGTACTATTTCCGGCCATAAAAAACAAGTAAAATTTCACAGAAATCCTACTTGTTTTTTACAATTATTCACTTTGATTTAACAGGGATTTAACTTAGGCCCTTTTCATGGTAATAACTTTGCGCACTTTATCCGCCAACACCTCAGGCGTGAGGCCGTAAGCCTTCAGCACAGACTCGGCCTTTCCGGAGCGGCCGAACTGATCCTCCACACCGTGACGGATCACAGGAACGGGCAGATTGGCAGAGACAAATTCTGCCACGGCGCTGCCCAGGCCACCCAGGATATTATGCTCCTCGGAGGTGACGATGGCCCCGGTTTCGCGAGCTGCGGCTAAAAGGATCTCCTCATCCAGAGGCTTAATGGTGTGCATATCGATGACACGGAGAGAGACCCCCTCCCCTGCCAGGATCTCCGCCGCCTTCATAGCCGCCTGGACCATCATACCCACGGCCACTATGGTGGCATCTGTGCCGGAACGCAGAACAGCGCCCTTACCCAGCCGGAACTCATAGCCCTCTACAGCGTCTGTCACCGTCTCCACAGCCAAGCGGCCTAAGCGCATATAGGCGGGGCCGTTGTAATTTAAGAGCGCCCGGACGGCCTGACGCATTTCGTTGCCATCGCAGGGGCAGAGCACCAGCATCTCGGGAATGGCCCGCATGATGGCAAGGTCTTCAATGCACTGGTGGGTGGCCCCGTCTTCCCCCACGGAAAGGCCGCCGTGGGAGCCGATGACCTTTACATTTAAGTGGGGGTAGGCGATGCTGTTGCGCACCTGCTCCCAGGCACGTCCGGCTGCGAACATGGCAAAGGAGTTGGCATAGGGCTTTTTCCCGCAGGTAGCAAGGCCCGCGGCAACGCCCATCATGTTGGCTTCGGCGATGCCCATGTTAAAGAAGCGGTCAGGGTTCGCCGTGGCAAAGGCCTTGGTCATGGTGGAGCCGGAGAGATCGGCGTCCAATACCACCAGATTGGGGTCTTCCTTGGCCAGCTCTACCAGCATTTCTCCGTATGCGGCTCTGGTTGCGATTTTTTCAGCCATCTTATGCGCCCTCCCATTCCTGCACCGTGGAAACCAGCTCGGCCCGTGCTTTTTCATATTGCTCCTGATTGGGGGCCTTGCCGTGCCAGCCCGCATCGTTTTCCATGAAGGAGACGCCCTTGCCCTTCACGGTGCTGGCCAGGATCACCGTGGGGGCATCGAAATGGGTTTTGGCCTTTTCCAGGGCGGCTTCGATCTGGGCAAAATCGTGGCCGTCTGCTTTCAGGACGTGGAAGCCAAAGGCGGCGAATTTTTGATCCAGGGGCTCCGTGGGCATCACGTCAGCGGTCTTGCCGTCGATTTGCAGGCCGTTCACATCCACAATGGCGCAGAGGTTGGAGAGCTGATACTTAGAAGCGCTCATGAGCGCCTCCCAGACCTGGCCCTCGGCAAGCTCACCGTCTCCCAACAGGGAGTAAACGCGGTAAGACTTTCCGTCCATCTTCCCCGCCAAGGCCATACCCACCGCAGCGGAAATCCCCTGGCCCAGAGAGCCGGTGGACATGTCAACCCCGGGCACATGGTGCATTTCCGCGTGGCCGGAGAGGTGGCCGTCTATGCTGCGAAAGAGGTCCAGACCCTCTTCGGCAAAGAAGCCCCGCTGGGCTAAAATGGGGTAGAGTGCGGGGGTGCAGTGACCCTTAGAGAGGACAAAGCGGTCGCGGTTGGGGGCCTCCGGGTTATTGGGGTCCAGGTTCTCCATGGTTTTGAAGTAGAGTACGGTTAAGACGTCCATGGCGGAAAAAGAGCCGCCCAAGTGGCCTGATTCGCAGCGATATACCATATCGAGGCCCAGAAGCCTTCCCTTGGCCGCCACCTTGCCCCAGGCGCGATGCTCTGCCTGATTCATATAATCAACCTTTCTTCCAGTGAATTTTCCCATCTATTTTAACACGGAAACATCTCCCGGTCAAACGTCTTTCTCCTTGCGGTCAAGGTCAATTCCCAAATAGGAGACAGGCTCCTTTTCCGGGGCTGCGCATAGGATAGAAGGAAGACGGATCGGGCGCGATTATGTCAAATCTCTTACAAAGATGGCGATTTCGGCCTGCCCGCTTTCATATTATGTCTTTTGCAGCCCAAATGGGCTCATGTAAGATGCGATAAGGAGGAAACCACCTTGGCAAATCAGGCAAGCTGCCGCAGAGATCCCAGTACCTTTGGCGGCACCCAAGGCACTCTGCCACCCTGCGGAGACCTAGCAACCCCCTATGTCCCGGAGATGGAACTGATGCCGGATCGCTTTTCCACTGCGGATGCCCTGAATAACGGCACCCTCTTCCCCTCTTTGAATCTGCCTTTCCACTTGAAGGTCAATGGCAATAACGTCGTGAACACACCCCTCAGCGAGCTGCAGGCCCTGGAGTTTGTGGTGACGGAGTTGGGGCTTTACCTGGATATGCATCCGGCCGACCAGGAAGCCTTCGACGTCTATAAACAGTATGTGGCTCTGGAGCAGCAGGCGCGGGAAGCCTATGTTGCGGCAAATGGCCCGCTGCTTCAAACGGATTCCGTAAAGAACAGCAGCTTTACGTGGATTCAAGATCCGTGGCCTTGGCATATCAAAGACTAAAGGAGGGGCTGATATGTTTATTTATGAGAAGAAATTGCAATACCCTGTCCGAATCAAAACCCCCAACCCCAAGCTGGCCGGGATTATTATTAGTCAGTACGGTGGGCCGGACGGAGAGCTGGGCGCCTCCATGCGCTACCTCTCCCAGCGTTACGCCATGCCCTACCCCGAGCTGAAGGCATTGCTGACGGATATTGGTACAGAAGAGCTGGGTCACATGGAAATGGTTGCCGCCATTGTCCACCAGTTAACCCGTAACCTAACCGATGAAGATATCAAAAACAACCCCACCTTTGCCCCCTATTTTGTGGATCACACCACTGGCGTTTATCCCACCGCGGCTGCCGGCTTCCCCTGGACTGCCGCCACCATTGCCTCGAAGGGCGATGTGATTTGCGATTTGACCGAGGATATGGCAGCCGAGCAGAAGGCAAGGGTTACTTATGATAACATCCTGCGTCTTTCCGACGACCCGGATGTCAACGATGTGATCCGCTTCCTCCGCGAACGGGAAATTGTTCACTTCCAGCGTTTCGGCGAGGCGGTACAGCGGGCCAGAGAAAAGATGAACCAGCAAAACATCTATTTCATGAACCCAGCCTTCGACAAATAATATCTCTTTACAAGAAAAATCCCCCAGGCTTCAAAAGGAAGGCCTGGGGGATTTTTTAATAGGAATCCGTGTGCAAGGTTCTGGTGGCATTGAGCACAGCCACCACGCAGACGCCAACATCCGCCATGATCGCGTGCCACATATTGGTGAGGCCCAAAAAGGCAAAGAGCATCACCAGGGCTTTAATCCCCAAGGAAAAGGCAATATTCTGCCAGGTAATCGCCATGGTCTTTTTTGCGATCTTTATGGAGATGACCACCTTTTCCAGGTCATCCTCCATCAGCACCACATCCGCCGCTTCAATGGCCGCATCAGACCCAAAGGCCCCCATGGCGATGCCCACGTCCGCCCGGGAGAGGACAGGGGCATCGTTGATGCCGTCTCCCACAAATACCAAGCTCCCCTTCGGGCCGGTTTCGCCCAAAAGGGCCTCTACGCACCCCACCTTATCCTGGGGCAGCAGCTGAGAGAACACGCCATCCAGCGAGAGTTCCCTGGCCACGGCCTCTCCGGTTTCGCGGCTGTCGCCCGTAAGCATCACCGTCTTCTCCACGCCCAGCCGGGCCAGGCGCTTTATGGTCTCCTTTGCGTTCTCCTTCACCACATCGGCGATGAGGATGCAGCCGGCATAGCGGCCTTCCACCGCCACATGGACCACCGTACCCAGAAGGCTTCTTGCTGTAAACCCGGGGATAGACTCCTCCATGAGCCTGGCGTTACCCACCAGCACTTCCCTGCCGTCGATAATGGCCGCCACCCCAAGGCCCGCTAAAACGCGGGTGTCCGTCACCCTTTCTATATCTACGGGATCTCCCAGCGCCACACGAAGCGACTGGGCGATGGGGTGATCGCTGTAGGCCTCGGCGCCCGCTGCCGCTGCTAAGAGGCTTTCCTTGGTCCAGCCGGGCTCGGGCAGTATCTCATTGACGATAAAGGTGCCTTTTGTCAGAGTGCCTGTCTTGTCAAAGGCCACGATCTCCGCCTTGGCAAGCCGCTCTAAATAGCTGGCTCCCTTCACCAAAATCCCCCGTCTGGATGCGCCACCCACACCGCCGAAAAAGGACAGGGGCACCGATAAGACCAAGGCACAGGGGCAGGAGATTACCAAAAAGCTCAGGGCTCTGTACACCCAATCCTGCCAGCCGCCGCTAAAGAAGAGGGGCGGGATCACAGCGACGCCCAGGGCAGCCAGCACCACTATGGGGGTGTAGTACCTGGCAAAGCGGGTAATAAATTTCTCCGTTTTCGCTTTACTGGCGGCGGAGGTTTCCACCAGCTCCAAAATCTTTGAAACCGTGGAGTCCTCAAATCGGCGGGTCACTTCTACCCGGAGAAGGCCAACCAAATTCACGCAGCCGCTGACCAATTCGTCCCCCGGGGCCACGTCCCGCGGGGCTGCTTCTCCTGTGAGGGCGACGGTGTTGAGACTGGAGGCCCCTTCCAGAATACGTCCGTCCAAGGGAATCTTTTCGCCGGGCTTGATGACGATCACCTGCCCCACCGCCACTTCTTCAGGCGGGACCTGATGCAAGGTGCCCTCCTGCTCTAAGTTGGCGTATTCGGGCATGATGTCCATGAGGGCGGCGATAGACTCCCGGCTTTTGTCCACGGCTCTGTCCTGAAACAGCTCCCCAGCCTGGTAAAACACCATGACGAAAACCCCTTCCGGGTACTCCCCTATGGCAAAGGCCCCTACCGTTGCCAGGGCCATAAGAAAGTTCTCGTCAAAGATCTGTCCTTGAAGGATGTTTCGAACCGCGCGCCAAAGGATATCCCAACCTACAAGAAGGTATGGCACCAGGAACAAAAGAAGCCGCCACAGGCCTTCCGCAGGCGCCAGGCTGCATAAAACCAGAAGCACTGCCGCGAGTAGGATTCTGGCTATCATGATCTTTTCTTTTCGCTTCACGTAAATCCTCTTTTCTTTGTCAGAGCCTACATTTGGATGCGGCAGGCAGGCTCGATCTTACGGCAAAGTGCTCCGGCCTCCTGCAAAATCAAATCAAGCTGTTCTTGGTCAGTAACCTCCAGGGTTAGCTTCTGGGTGAGAAAGCTGATGGTGGCCTGCTCCACGCCCTTGATCTTCCCTATGGCTGCCTCCATCTTCGCGGCGCAGGCGGCACAATCTAAATTTTCTAATTTGTAAGTTTTCTTCATGATAGTCACCCTTTCATTCACAAATATGCTCCATACCCTGACCTAAAATGGTGCGCACATGCCCATCGGAGAGGGCGTAATACACCGTGCGCCCCGCCCGGCGAAATTTCACCAGCTTCGCCTGCTTTAGAACCCGCAGCTGGTGGGAGATGGCGGACATGCTCATGTGCAGCAGACCCGCAATGTCGCATACGCAGCGCTCTTCGTCAAACAGGGCATAAAGAATTTTGATCCTTGTGCTGTCGCCAAAGATCTTATAAAGCTCTGCCAGATCATAAAGAATTTCCTCGGGCGGCATACCCTCTTCCCCATCTCCGGGGATGGTGGGGTGGCCATGACCTTCTGCGCAGTCGGGCTGACAGACAGGCAGTTTTTCTTCCATAGATAACGCCTCCAATATGTGAACAGTTATTCAACTATTGTTATCTTATTCTTCTTTTTTGATTTTGTCAAGGAAAAAGTGCCTGCATTTTTTGCAGACACTTTTTGTTTCATATCAGCTCTTGTAATGCGTCCCAATCTAAAACGGGAATGTTTAGGCTTTTGGCCTTATCAAGCTTGCTCCCGGCCTCTTCCCCCGCCAAGAGATAGGAGGTTTTAGAGGAAACGCTGCCCTTTACCTGGCCGCCCAGCCCCTCGATTAAGGCGGCAGCCTCTTCCCTGGAAATCCCGGGGAGGGTCCCCGTGATCACAAAGCTTTTTCCAAGGAGGGGTTGGGGGCCGGAGGATTCCTCCCGCTTCTCCCCCACCGTGTTTACCCCGGCAGCTTGGAGTTTTCTCAAAAGGGCGCGGTTTTTCTCCTCCCCGAAGTAGGCGGTGATGCTGCGGGCGGTGGCGGGGCCGATGTCGGGCACAGTGAGAAGGGCGTCTTCGTCTGCCGCCTCTATGGCCTCTAGGCTGCCGAAATGACGAATCAGGTCTCTGGCGGCGGCCCTACCCACATTAGAGATGCCAAGGCCGGTAAGCAGGCGCTCCGGCGGATTTTTCTTCGCCTTTTCAATGACGGAAAGGAGCTTATCGGTGTTCTTTTCCTTCCCAATGAGGCCCTTTGCAATGAGCTCATCCCTGTGTTGATAGAGGGTGAAGATATCCCCCAGGTCTTTTACATACCCTTCGTCGATGAGGTCGTGGACATAAGCCTCCCCAAAGCCCTTCATGTCCATGGCGTCCCGGCTGACAAAGTAGCGGATCAGCCGTTCCAACTGGGCAGGGCAGCCGAGATTTTGGCAGCGGATGTCCGCCGTGTCCGCCTCTCGCTGGGCCGGTGCGCCGCAGGCCGGACAAAGATAGGGGATCTGAAAAGGCTCCGCGCCCGGAGGACGCTTGGCCTCCACTTCCCCCACGCATTTGGGGATCACCTCGCCAGATTTTTCAATGAGGAGGGTGGAGCCTATGGCAATGTGGAACTTATTCAAAAAGTCTTGGTTATGCAAAATGGCCCGGGCGACTGTCGTGCCGCAAAGACGAATGGGCTCCAGGATAGCGGTGGGGGTGATTTTCCCCGTGCGGCCCACAGAGAGCTCGATGTCCAGAAGTTTTGCCTCTTTTCGCTCAGGCGGGTACTTATAGGCCACCTGATAGCCTGCGTTTTTCGTGGTGTCTTTTAGGTTTTTTCTAGCCTCCAGCTGGTTCACCTTCACCACGGCGCCGTCTATTTCATAGGGCAGGCTGTCTCGCAGGGCTCCTATAGCCTCTATGGCTTCCCAGACCTCTTGGGGGCTTTTACACAGGAAGTAGTGCTCCATAACGGTGTGCCCAGCGGCCTTTAGAAAGTCGTAGGCCTCCTTTTGGGTCTCTATGGTCTTGCCCTTTATATCCTGGATGTTGAAGACGAAAAAGGAGAGATTGCGCTCCCGGGTAATGGCGCTGTCCAGCTGCCGCAGGGTCCCGGCGGCGCAGTTGCGGGGGTTGGCGAAGACCTTTTTTCCTGCCAGCCCCTGGCGCGTATTGACCTCTTGAAAGGCCGCGGTTTTCATATAGACCTCGCCCCGCACCTCCAGGTAAGGAAGGGGCTCCTTGAGTGCGGGGGGAATGTCGGAAATCACCTTGGCGTTTTCCGTGACATCCTCTCCAAAGCTGCGCCCGTCGCCCCGGGTGATGGCGGTTTGCAGCCTTCCCTCCTCATAGCGCAAGGAAAGGGAGAGGCCGTCGATCTTGGTCTCCACGATGAAGTCTGTGCCTTCCCCCAGCTTCTCCATAGCGTCTTCCACAAAGTGCAGCACCTCGTCCTTTGAGAACACATCCTGCATGGAGAGCATGGGGACTCGGTGGGCGATAAGCACCCCCGCCTCCCTTTTGGCAACGCCCCCCACCTTTTGACTGGGGGAATCCGGCGATTGCAGCTGTGGGTGCGCAGCCTCTAATGCCCGCAGCTGCCGCATCAGGTCGTCGTACTCCCCGTCTGTGATCTCGGGGCTGTCTTGATTATAGTAGCGGTCACTGTGATAGCTGAGGAGCTCTTGCAATTTCTGCACTTGATCCTTGGGGTTCATGGCATAAACCTGCCCTTTCATTGGTGTCGCCCCGGCCTGACGGGGGTCGGTGTCTTAGGAAAACAACGAGGATAAGAATCCCCCTTGATTGGTTCCGGTATAGAGGGCTTCGCCCAGAAAAACCGCGGTTTCCAATTGGGTTTCCCAGCTTTCTTTTAATACGGTAAGCCGCAGCGGCAGGGTGATTTGAAGGGCGAGGCTCTGCCGCAGCTTGCCGCCGCCTAACTCCGTATAGTCCTGGAGGAGGGCAGTTTCTACCCTGCCGGACAGCGTAACCTTTACGGGAATACGGGGCCCTTGTCCTTCTAAAAAAGGCAGCTGGGTACTAAGACCTAGGGGCACGGCGATGGTGCCGGCCTCCAGCTCCTCCACCAGGGCTGTCACCGCCTTTGCCGCCTGGTGTTTTAGGTTGTTTGCGGCCTCCGTGTCTGTGGTGAGAGTCAAAAGCTTCCCTTCCGCGTCTTCCTCCCGACGGATAAGGTCGTCGAAGGTGACAGCGAGTTGCTGTTCCACGCAGTCTTCCACGGCGGCGCTAAGATAGGCCCGGGCCTGCTTCTCCCCCTCCGCCATCAGGGGCGGGGCGATGTGGTGCTGGAGGGTGCCCATAAAGAGGGAGGCTGCGATGACAGCCACGGCAATGCAAAGGCTCCACTCCAAGGGCGCGTCCAGGTGAATGGGCCCGATGGAGAAAGGCTTTCGACTTCTTCTGCCGGGCCATTTCTCTTTCTTGCGCCGCTTTCCCTTTCTCTTCAACTGCAACACCTCCCAGGAGAACACTCTGAGAGACTTTATGTGCTGCCTTGGTTATTTATCCCGCAAAAGCTCCTCGATAGCCAGGAGAATGCCGGTTTTTCCGGATTCGTAGGTCAAACCGCCCTGCATGTAAACGGTGTAGGGCGGGCGGATGGGGGCGTCGGCGGTGAGCTCGATGGATGCGCCCTGGATAAAGGACCCGGCAGCCATCACCACGGGACTGTCGTAGCCGGGCATGTCCCAGGGGATGGGGGTCACATAGGAATCCACCGGGGCCCCGGCCTGAATGCCCTTACAGAACTGCACCACGCCCTCAGGGTTGCCTAAATGTATCATCTGAACGATATCACTGCGAACAGCGTCGGAAGAAGGGTCGGTTTGGTAGCCCAAAAGCTCCACCATCTTCGCCGCGAAGGTGGCGGTTTTTAGGGCTTGGGCCACGGTGTGGGGGGCCATGAAGAGGCCCTGGTATAAGTCGCGGTTATAGCCCAAGGTGGCGCCGCACTTTCGCCCTATACCGGAGACGGTAAGACGCATGGCGGTGCTTTCCACCAGGGCGTGTTTGCCCGCAATGTAGCCGCCGTTGGGGGCCAGACCGCCGCCGGGGTTTTTGATGAGGGAGCCCATGACCATGTCCGCGCCTACCTCCGTGGGCTCCAGCATTTCCACAAACTCGCCGTAGCAGTTGTCCACCAAAATCGCAGCCTCGGAGCCTGCGTTTCGGATGCGCTTGCAGATCTCCCGAATCTCTTCCACGCCTAGGGAGGCACGGGTGGCATAGCCTCGGGAGCGCTGGATCAGAACGGCCTTTACCTTGCTGTCCTTCACAGCCTTTTCTATGCCGTCCAGGTCGGGGGTGTTTTCCGGGGTCAAGTCCACCTGGCGGTATTCAATGCCAAATTCCCGGAGGGAGCCGTTGCCGTGGCCTCGGACGCCTATGACCCCCAGCATGGTATCATAAGGCGCGCCTATGGCCGAGAGGAGGACATCCCCGGGCCGCAGGGCACCAAAAAGAGCCGCCCCTATGGCATGGGTGCCGTTGGCAAAGCCGATGCGCACCAGGGCGTCCTGGGTTCCAAAGATTTCGGCGTAAATATCGTCAAGCTTATCCCGGCCCTCGTCGTTGTAGCCGTAGCCTGTGGTGCCGTAAAAGTAATGCTCCGCCACCCGGTGCTGCTGAAAGGCACCCAGCACTTTACGGGTGTTAAACTCCGCGATCTCGTCTATGCGCGCAAACTGAGGGGCAAGGGCCGCCTGGGCCTCTACGCCTAGATCTAAAACCCGGCTGCTGATCTCTAAAGCCATGTTATTCTACATCCTTCTTTCTATCTTTCTTCGCTTTTTGGTAAAGAGGGCAGGTGACTTTCCGCCAGGGCGACCACCAGGTTTATGGCGGCCTCCACGTCGGATAACTCCACCGTTTCCACCGGGGAGTGGATATAACGGCAGGGAATGCATATCCCCCCAGTGAGGACACCGCTGCGGCTCTGGTGTATGGCCCCCGCGTCCGTGCCGCCGCCAACCCCAACGTCTCGCTGATAGGGTATCTTATTTTCTATGGCCAACTGCTCCAAGCGCGCCACCATCTCCGGGTGGGCTACCACGGAATGGTCCATCACCTTAATGGCCGCGCCGCCGCCTAACTTGCTGCTGCCCCGGTGCATAGATTCCGGCTCGTCTCCCCAGGTAACATCCACGGCAATGCCATAGTCCGGGTCCAGGGCAAAGGCGGCGGTTTTCGCTCCCCGCAGGTCTAATTCCTCCTGAACGGAAAAGACGAAGTAGAGGTCACTGTCGTGGTGGCGAATTTTTTTGATGGCCTCCACCAGAATAAGGCAGGAGATGCGGTTATCCAAAAAGGGGCCGGTTATTTTGCTGCCCATGGTAAAGACAGTTTCGGCGGAAACGGCAGTGTCGCCAATGTTCACCAGGGCCTGGGCCTCTTCCCTGGTTTTCGCGCCGATATCCAGGTAGAGATCGGTGATCTCCATATCCTTTTCCTTCACCTTTTCCGCCAGGGCCACAACGCCTATGACGCCGTTGCGAAAGCGAAAGGCCCGGCGGATGACGCTGCCGAGGAACAAATGACCCACAGGGCCAAAGCGCAGGTAGCCGTCTTTTTCAATGTGGGTGACGATGAGGCCGATGGAGTCCATATGGGCGGCAAACATCAGCTTCGGGCCCTTTCCCTTTTTGTGGAGGATCAGATTCCCCATGGTATCTATCCGGCAGTCGTCGCCATAGGGCGCTACCAGCTCCCGCAGAAGGGCCGCCACCTCCCTTTCGTCGCCGGAAGGGCCGTGACTGGCGCAGAGCGTTTCCAAAGTTTTGATTTTATCCATGGGTTACCTCCTTCGCCTGGGCGGCCACAGCCTCGATAAACAAGTAAGCCAGGCGGCACATGGCATCGTAATCAGAAAGGCTCACTAAGCCTGTGGGGGTATGAAGATAGCGCACCGCGGCGGAAATCCCCGCCACACGCACCCCGCCCCGGGAGCCCTGTATGGTTGCGGCATCTGTCCCTCCGGCGATGAGGTGCTTGGTTTGCCAGGGGATGCCCTCACTCTGGGCCAGATCACGCAGTAGCTCGAAAAAACCTCTGTCGTAAACGGTGCGCCCGTCCATAAAGGGAATCACCGGGCCTTCGCCGGGGACGCAGACCCGCTTTTGGCCCTTTAGGGAGGGGATATCCGCCGCCGTAGTCCCCTCCAGCACCAGGGCGATCTCCGGATTCACGGAAAAGCTCGCCCCAAAGGCGCCCCGGGTGCCCACCTCCTCCTGCACGGTGAAGACGAAGGTGCAGTCCATGAGAAGGGGCATGGTAAGAAGCTTTAGCAGCACCGCGCAGCCGATGCGGTCGTCTATGGCCTTGGCCTTGAAGTAGCCTGTGCCAAAATTGCCGCTGCTTACGGCAAAAATCGCCACATCGCCAGGCTTTACCAGGGCGGCGGCCTCGTCCTTGGTCTCCGCGCCGATGTCTATATAAAACTCCGTCAGTTTTGGCACCTTTTTCTCCTCGTCTTTGGAGACCAGGTGATAGGGCTTCAGGCCTATGATACCGGGGATTTTCCCCTCACCTACCAGCACTTTTTTTCCGATGAGCACCCGCCTGTCTATGCCGCCCACGGGGAAGAATTTCAGATAGCCCTCCTCGGTCACAGCCCTGATCATGAGGCCCACCTCGTCCATATGGGCGGCCAGCATCAGCATTTCGCCCGTAGACTTTTTGCCCTTTTTAAAGACGATGAGGTTCCCCATCTCATCTTCTCTCATACTGTCGGCGATAGGCTGGGCCTGGGCGCGGATAAACTCCCGAATGGCATCTTCCCTGCTGGAAACGCCCTCTAAATCGCAAAGGGTTTTCAAAAGCTCGCTCACCGCTGCCACCTGCCTTCCTCACCCAGGTTTTGGATGAAGTCTGCCAATAGACGGGCCGTGTCCTCCACATCTTGGCGTTTTAGCACCTCGTAGGGCGTGTGCATATATTTCAGGGGAATGGAGACGATGGCGGTGGCGACCCCTTCCCTTGTCACCTGCATTTTCCAGGCGTTGGTTCCGGTGTTGCCCGCCATGACCTCGGGCTGCCAGGAAAAGCCCAAAACCTCGGCCTTTTCTATGAGTCGCGCCGTCATCCACCGGGTCATGTTGGGCCCTATGCCGATGACGGGGCCTTTCCCCAGGAGGAAGGTGTCGTCCTTGGGGGCATCGGGCACCCGTCCGTGGGTCACATCCACGGCGATGCAGCAGTGGGGCGCGAAGGCGAAGGTGCCTACCGCGGCCCCCGCCCCGCTGACCTCCTCCCTGGTGCTGCCCATGACGTAGAGGTCGACATCCAGAGTTTTGTCCTTCAGCAGCGCCAGAGTGTAAAGGAGGGAAACGAAGCCCGCCCTGTCATCCATGGATTTCCCCGCCAGAAAGTCACCCTGCAGGGGGGTAAAGTCGCTGGTGTAAACGGCAGGGGTGCCCACAGGAATGCGGCTTTGCGCCTCCTCCTGGCTCATACCCACGTCGATCCAGAGGTCTTCGATCTTCGCCGCCTCATTCTGCTCCCCGGCCTTTTGGACGTGGGGCGGCAGGGTGGCGATCACGCCAGGTATGGGCGGGTCAGTCAGAAGTAAAACCTCCAGGTTGGGAAGAATTCTGGGGTCTACGCCACCTATAGTCCGAAAGCGCAGAAAGCCCTCCTCCACCCCCGTGACCATGAGGCCGATCTCGTCTAAGTGGGCGTCCAGAAGGATGCGCTTTGCCTCAGGCTTTCCCGTAAGGCGGTAGGCGACGGCGTTTCCGTAGCGGTCTAGATAGGCTTTGTCGGCGTAGGGCTTCATGGCCTCCACCGCCGCCAAGGCAACTTCCCGCTCATAGCCGGAGGGGCCGGGTATGGCGCAAAATTGCTCCAGTGTTTTGGTGATGTCCAAGGGTAAAGTCCCTCCCTTTTTTACAGTTCCCGGATGATTTCCTTAAAAGTTCTGCCCCGCTGGGCGAAGTTTTCAAAATGGTCGAAGGAGGCGCAGGCGGGGGAAAGGATTACCACGTCTCCCGGCTTTGCCGCCCTGTGGGCCGCCAAGGCCGCTTCTTTGAAGTCGGGCACCATGATAATCTCCGGCCGCGCCTCCCGGTAAGCCTCGGCGGATAGAATGGCCTCTTGAATCTGGGGCGCGGTGGCTCCGGTGAGCACCACGGTTTTTACCCGGCGGCAGATCTCCTCGCCCATTTCCGCAAAGGGGATCTTCTTATCATAACCCCCGGCCATGAGGATCACCTTCTGCTGGAAGGAGCGCAGGCCGGCGATGGTGCGGGTGGGGCTGGAGGCAATGGAGTCGTTATAATAGCGCACATCGTTTAGGGTGCGTATCAGCTCGATGCGATGCTCCACCCCGGGGAAGGTTTTGGCGGTTTGCACAATGACCTCCCGGGGGACCAGGCCCCAGGTGGCGGCAATGGCTGCCAGGTAGTTTTCCACATTGTGCTGCCCGGGGATGAGAATGTCCGTCGTTTCCAGAACGGGCTCCGTTTTGCCCTCTCGGCTGACGTAAATGACGCCGTCCTTAACATAAACGCCCTCTTCTAAGGGACTGCGGGAAAAGAGGGTTTTCTTCCCCTTTGCTTTCTGGGCGTAGGCAAGGGTTTCCTCATTATCGGCGTTGAAAATCGCCAGATCCTCAGGGCCCTGATGGAGGAAGATGTTCTCCTTGGCCCCACGGTATTCCGCCATATCGGTGTGAATATCCAGGTGGTTGGGGCTCAGGTTGGTCACCACAGCGATTTGGGGGCTGCTGTCTAGGGTCATTAGTTGGAAGGAGGACAGCTCTAAAACTACCATGTCTTCAGGCTGCATCTCCTCCGTCTCCACCAGGAGGGGATTGCCGATGTTGCCCCCCACGTGAACGCGGTATCCTGCGTTTTTTAGTAGCTCCGAGATTAGGGTGGTGGTGGTGGTTTTCCCGTCGCTGCCTGTCACCGCGATGATCTTTGAGGGGCAAACCTGAAAAAACACCTCCATCTCAGAGGTGAGGCGGCTGCCCTGGGCTATGGCCTCTTGAAAGGGGGCAATGTCGGGGCGGATTCCCGGGGAACGGAAGATGATATCGCAGTTTAGGTTTTCTAAATAGCCCTGACCAAGAGAGAGTTTAGCGCCCATGGCCTCTAATTCCGCGGCTAAGCCGCCCAGCGCGTCTCTTTCCTTTTTATCGCAGGCGGTCACAGCGATACCCGCCGTTAGAAGACGCCTGATAAGAGGCGTGTTGGAAATGCCTATTCCCACCACTGCCACAGATTTCTTTTGTATGGAGCGCAGATATTCTCCCAGGGTAAACTTCATGGAAGACTCCTCCTGTTTCCTCTGAATTCTACATCGAATGATTTCCTTTGTCGCCAATGTAACCCATTCATTATACGCTATCCAGGCCCGTTTTTCAATCAAATGCCGCCCTCTCCCCGAATTAAAATATTCTGCCCTCCGGCCCCCATTCGCATACCCTGGGACAATCCCGCATATACATGCCTTGAAATTGATGGATGGAGGCTTTTCACATGGGGACAAACAGAACGGAAAATTTCGCCCTTCTGCGGGGCATCGTGGCCGGGGAGCCGGAACTTTCACACCGGGTACACGGCATACCCTTTTACCGCTTTTCTCTTTCGGTGCCCCGCCTCTCGGGCCGGGAAGACCTTTTGAATATTTTGGCGCCCGGCGCCCTCTTGGAGGATTGCCCCTTGACCCCCGGTCTTCCGGTAGAGGTCTCCGGGGAGGTGCGCTCCTTTAATAACCGCAGCGGGGTGGGAAGCCGCTTAGTCATCACCCTCTTTGCCAAACACCTTTCCAAAGCTGATGCGGAATTTTTTAACGAGGTGCAGCTGGGCGGGGTGATCTGCCGCCCCCCCATTTTCCGCAGAACCCCTCTGGGACGCGACATTTGCGATATGCTCCTGGCGGTGAACCGCAAATACCACAGGGCCGATTATCTGCCCTGCATTGCCTGGGGGTCTTTGGCCTCTCACTGCGCACAGCTGCAAGTGGGCGATCCTTTGGCCTTTTCCGGACGGCTCCAGAGCCGCCAGTACATCAAAACCTCGGGGGAGGAATCGGTGGAGCACACGGCTTATGAAATTTCCGTCATGACCTTGCTGCCGCCGGAGGATTAAGGCAGGCGGCAAGGATGGTACAGAGGGAAACCCTGGCGCTGCAGCCAGAATCTTTCCGCCTGTATTCATCGTCTGTTCATGATTCTGTCACAAATGAGCGTTATAATGATGTGTCAAATCCTTTTAATTTGTGGAACCATGTTCTCAAAGGAGTATGCACATGAAAAAGACGATTATCTCCCTCTGCACCGCTGGGCTGCTGCTGGCCGGTGCTGTCATCCCCGCCTCCGCCGCTTACCTGGGTAATGTAAAGCCCGGGCCTTATAGCGCCCCTACAGCAGTGGGCGCCCCCACCCGCGCTGCCGATACCGCCGGTATGGTTTCCTTTGAAAATTTGGAAGAACGTATGCGTAAGGGCAACCCCACCGTTCTCTCCCTTCAGGCGACTTTGGACAGCCAGAAGGTCTTTGACCGGGAGCAGGCTTATGAGGATATGGTGGATGCCATCAATGGAATGGTTGATTTGGCCTGGGCATTAGGCCCGATGGGCATGGGTATCAATGCCCAAGCGGAATCTATGCGGGCACAGCTGGACGGACTTAAGGAAGAAAACTATGCCGAAACCATGGAGGCCCTTACCATACAGATCGACGGGGCCATCCGTCAGGTTCTCGTCGGCGGTCAGGCCCTTTACTTAAATATTCTCTCCATGGAGGGCAGCCTTTCCGACCTGCGCAATGTGGTGTCCAGCCTTGACCGCACTCTGGGTGAGATGGAGCTGCGTTATCGGCTGGGGCAGATTTCTCAGCTGCAGCTCCAGGAGTTTAAGGCTACCCATTCCTCCACCAAGAGCCAGCTCACGAGCCTGGAGCTTGGCGTGGAGAAAATGAAGGCCAACCTGCAAAATATGCTGGGGGAGAAACCCACGGGTGAACTTACCCTGGCCCCCCTCCCCCCTGTGACGGAGCAGATGAAAAAGGTTTATAACATGGCCTATGCCGACGCTCTGGTTTCTGCCAAGGCTGCCAGCTCTACCATCTTTGCCGCCACCGAGACTTTGGAAGACGCCAAAGACGCCTGGTTCGATGCGCGTTTTTCCTCTAACCGCGCTGTGGAGGAGCAAAAGTATAACGCCGCCGTCTTTGACTATGACAGCGCAGTGAAAAACTTCGAGCTCTCCTTCCACAGCCTCTACCTGGCAGTTCCCGAGGCCCAGCAAAAGCTGGAAGCTGCCCAGACTGCCATGGCCGCCCAGGAGCAAAAGTATGCCGCAGCCCAATTGCGCCACGATTTAGGTCAGCTTTCCGATGCGGCCTTTTCCACGGCGAAGGATGAACTTGGTGCCGCGCAGTCTGCCCTGGCCGCCGCCGAGCTGGCCCTTTTCGGTGCCTATGAGAACTATCGGTGGGCAGTGGAGCTGGGCGTGGTCGGTTAAGTTTACAATTTCGCCACAGAGTTCATAGTTTGGTCATATGAAACCAATTGTTTTGTCATATTTCCCTGGTATATTTAATTTCAGGAAGGGACAAGATCCCAACCGAAACACTCTCTCTTTTTTCTCTCTTTTCTCTTTTTTCTGAGGAGCCTGCCTCTCTTACAGGCTCCGAACTCAAACCAAATCATCCGAAGGCAGGGGACGATCATCGTCCCCTGCCTTCCCCTTTGTCATACTAAATCCTCTTTCGCGGAAGGCCCACGGCAGAGAATATTGACTGCTTGGATTACGCAGTAAGCGCCGCAAAAGGCCACGCGAAAGGGCTTGCCGACTGCGATTGCAGACAGCAAGCCCTCTTGGCTGCTTCATTGAATTTCGACTGACTTCTTGTACTGCGTCAAGATCGGTTTCAGGGCTTTTGCCTTCCCGTCATCCGGCGCCCTGAATGATGACAGTTTTACTGTTTTGATCCCAGCTCACCTGGAAGCCCAGCGCCTCGGATACTGCCCTGGCCGGAATCAAAACGCGATTGTTGACGATTCTGGCGGGTACGTCCATGGTAATTGTATAGTCTGTGTCGCCATAGGCCACGTAAGCCACTCTTGAATTCACCACGAAATCCATCACCGCGGCACCTGTGAAGTGGCTCAGGATACAAACCGTTTGGGTGTCCTGGTCCCAGGTAACATCATAGCCCAGGGCCTCGCACAGGGCACGCACAGGCACCAGGGTACGGCCGCTCTCAATGATAGGCGGGCTGTCGCACTTGACAATGTAACCGTTGACCTTGAGGGAGATGGGCTTCGCAGCGTATTCGGCGGCCCGCCTTGCCTCCTCGGCCTTAGCACGGGCGTTGGCCGCGTCCATCAGACGGTCCTGCTCCCCTTGCCACTCAGACGCCCAATATTTGTAGAGCTCTTCCGCGTCCTGAAAGGAGCAGCCCATTCCCATGCAGAAGGTTTTGATATCCACACCTGTGCCCTCATCGGCATATTTCACGCCGCCTGTGCCGTAGATGGTAAAGCCGCAGCCCATTTCGATCAAATCTTCCGCATCGGCCTTGGGAGAAAGCTCTACGCGATAGGTGCCATAGCCCAGGGTGACCCCAAACTGACCGGTGAACACCACCTCGCTGCCGTCATTCGCTGCAGCCAGGGCAGAAAGGTCGCTGCCGTCGGGGGTTGTCATGGTGACCTTGCTGGTGGCAATGACCGTTTGTGGGTCCTTGGGAAAGGAGGCGTAGAGATCGTTGTAGCTATATTTAGAAATCTTCATGGTGAGGCTATCTTCCTTATCCAGAAAATCGGACAGGCGATAGGTAATGCTTCTGGTGATGGAGATGCTGGAAATGTTGGTGTCTGCCTGGGTCACATAGAAGACAAGACTGCCCTCCGGCGCGCTCATCCAAGGCATACGAAACTCTTCGTTAAGAAGGGTTCCTGCTGCCCCGGCTGTAGCGGTTAGACCCATTGCCATTGAGATGGAAAGCGCGGCGCAAAGAGCGAAACTAAGAACTTTTTTCATGGGAAACCCTCCGTTTCTTCTGGTCTTTTCCTCTGCCATTTCCAAGTGAATATCGCGAATATTTATCCAAATCACGGCTTGACGCCGCTGATATAATTATACGTTTTAATGAATGGACTGTCAATAGCGCGGCGCAGATCCTCGGGTTTCAGTGCCGCACCTTCCTTTCTGTCTTGTCATATACTGTCAATGGAGCGCGAGATTCTTTCTATCTCCACGAAAGTAGTCGTGATGTCTGGCACAATATTCGAGCGCCCCTGTGGCCTGCGGCATAAGAAGCGGCATAGCCGCAGGACTGCCCGACGCAGTCGCTATACAGTTAGTATAGGCTCTGACTTTGGCCAGTCCGCGGATGAGGTGCCCGGTGCCCACGGCGACCACACCTGAATTGGTGCGATGTGAAAAATCAGGCCTTTGCCCATGGCGGCGCGTGTAGCCTCGGACGTAATACCCTAAGGGTAGAAAATGATGTGCAGCAGCCCCCTGCCCCGTGAACGCGCGGCAGATATCTTAGGGCTGCCGGTAGGCCGCGCTGCGGGTTTTACCCGTACTGCGGCGCAATAGAAAGGCAAGAAGAGATCGTTCCCGGCACCTGACTAAAAGGCGATCATTGTCTATAAAAAAAGAGGGAGGCTGCATCTGCGGCTTCCCTCTTTGGGTTATTCTGGGGCTACGGGGTATCCTATGGCAACGGGCGGCGGTTTCTACTGCGTTCATCGGCAATTCTGCTTCCCTAGAGGCGCTCGTTGACGATGCCCAATAGGCAAACGCCCAAAATCACCCCAAAGGCCGCCAAAAACTCCCCCAGGCTCGAAACGGTGTTGACATTGGGGATGAAGGAAATCATCAGGGCAACTCCTATAGCCGCGCCGAAGTAGCGCCCTAACTGCACGATGCCGCTGAGGAGGGTTCTGTCTTCATTTTTGATGTGGTTTTGGGCGGAGATCATCACCGTGGACATAATGCCGCCCAGGGCCGCGCCGGAGAGGAAGTTCACTACCAAGAGAAGCAGGTAAAGATTCCAGCGAAGGCAGAGTATTACCGCCAGAACCGCCCCGGCCATACCCAGCCAAAGGGCAAAGGTGAGGCCAGGCCGTTTTTCGCAAAAGCGACTGCCCAGGACCATGCCCAGGGTAATCCCCAGCATAAAGGTCAGAAGCACCACGCTGGGACTTACGGTAACATGAGCCCTTATCACCCCGGCCAGGATGGGCAGCATATTCACAAAGCCGTACATCACCGCCCCGGAAAACATGGCGCTGACGATGGCCCGGCGCAGGATGGTTTCCCGAAAGAAATCCGTTCGGATGATGGGGCTTTGCGCCCTCTTTTCCACCAGCGCCAGGGCGACGGCTATCACCGCAATGGCGACCAGGCAGAGGACAAAGGGCACAGTGACGGCCTCTCCCAGGCGGAACTCATTGAAAAAGAACACAATCAGCGCCGAGAGGGCGCCAAAGAGCAGGCCGCCGGTCAAGTCTATCTCCTTCAGGCGCAGAGCCCCGTGGCGGCCCTCCTCCCGCTTCCCGGCAATGAGGAAGATCAAAAAGGCCGCTCCTAAAAGGACGATGGAGAGATAGAACACCCAATGCCAATTGAGGTATTTGGTAATGGCCTCTCCCAGCATGGGGCTGACGATATTGGAGAGCAGCTGCACCATGCTAAAATAGCCTATCATCTTCCCTCTCTGCCCGGCGGGATACATCTCTGAAATCATGGCGATGGTCACAGGGGTGAGAATGCCCGCCGCAGCGCCCTGGATGAGCCGGGCGCCGATGAGCTGGCCCATGGTGGCGGAAAGGGCGCCCATGACGCTGCCCAGGGCAAACACCGCGATGCTGGAGAGGTAGAACCGCCGCCGCCCAAACACATCCGCCAGCTTGGAAAAAAGGGGGATGGTCACCAGGGAGGCGATCATATAGCCGGAAAACACCCAGCTATAAAGCTGCGCCCCACCCAGCTCCAGGGATATCACAGGCATAACGCTGACTAAGATCAGCTGCATGGACATTACAGAGAACATGGTGAGAACGATGCCGAAAAACTGTACCATCTCAATCCTCCGTGATTAGGACAAAGCCGTTGTTGCCATCCAGCCTGATCTTCTGCCCGGTTTTGATGAGGGTGGTGGCGTTTTCGCAGCTCACCACCGCCGGGATGCCATATTCCCGGGCCACCACCGTTCCATGGGTCAGCATGCCGCCCACTTCGGTAATCAGGCCCGCCGCATTGATAAATAGGGTCGTCCAGCCGGGGTCCGTATAGGGGGCCACCAAAATCTCGCCTTTTTCCAGATTGGCCTCCTTGGGGTCTAAGATCACCTTGGCGATGCCTTCCACCACACCGGCGGAGACCCCCACACCCACCAGGGCACCCTGAGGCAGGTTTTCCTTCCTGTATGCTGTTTTAATCAGCTCGCCTTCCCCGGTGACAAATCTGGGCGGCTTCATGGCCTGGTATCGTTCATAGTCTGCTTTTCTCTTCTGCACCAGGGCTTTCATGTCTGCGCCGCTTTCCACAAGGCCCTCCAGCTCCCAGAGTTCGAAGAAGAAAATGTCCCCGGCTTGCTCCAGTCTCCCTGCCGCCACCAGCTTCTCCCCTTCTTCCAAAAGAGCCTTTTTGGCTTCGTAGAAGATATGCATCATCATGTATTTGGGATGCTCGCGAATGGGGAGGCAGTCTCGGGCCACTTTGATGAATCGGGCGACCTGCTTAGCCTTGCGCCTGCCGCAAGTTTGCCTCACCTGGGTGATAAAATCCTCCTCCGCCGCCAGGGCCTCTTTCCTGGCCTGCAAAAATTCCGCCCTGTGCTGGCCTTCGGTCATCCCGTCCAGCATGGAAACTACAGCGTTTACGAAGGGCGCGGGGTCTTCGCACCAACGAGGGATGGCGATATCGATCTCTCCTGCGGCGCGGACGCCGTACTTTTTCATAAAGGCCGCCAGCCGGGCTTTGAAGTCCTCCTCCCCTTCCAGCGCTTCCACCCTTTGGAAGAAGGTTTCAAATTCGCGGTGCTGGAAGGCTTGGCGCAGAGCGGGTGACTTTCGCACCTGATCTGCCAGATCGCCGATGAGCAGCCCCATCTCCGAGGTAACGTTTCCCTCCAGCCCTTTCAGCACCTCTTGGGCCAGGTGTTCAGAGCCCAACAGCGCCTTTTCCATGGATTCCAGCTTCTTCATGGATATGAGGCCAGGCAGCAAGTAGGGGCCTGCGTTTTGTATGATGTCCCGAAACTTGTTGATGCTGCCATAGATGGCCTCCAGCCTGTCGCGAAGGCTGTCAGCCGCTTGGATTTTCTGCGTCACGGTTTGGAAGGTACCCTCCACAAAGCCCTCCAGTAGCGCAACACTGTCTTTAGTCTCCGCGAATTGCAGCCGCCAGATGGCCTTGAGCGGTACAGGGAAGATAAAATGGACAAATTTTCGGAAAAACCCGGGGTGCCTGGCGATTCTGGCGCTAAAACCGGGGCTTTCGATGAGGGACAGGGCCGCCTGGGAGACTAAGAGGTCTACATTGCCCAAAATTTTGGCAAAGGGCCTTCTCAATTTTCTGTATTGCAGCAGGAAGGAGATGTCGATATAGATGCGCCCGGCGGCCTTTTTGATAAAGACAGGTTTGTACGCGGCAAAGGGTATGGGGTCTACCCGGAAGAACATGCGCAGGATGTCTATCCCCGTTGGAGAGAGCGGGGCCAGCATCATCTGGGCGTGACCAAAGGAGAAGTGGGGGTGGAGCTTACCATCGTCACTCACCGGCTCCACCAGGGGGAAGAGGGAGGTGATGGGCCTGGATTGGACGATGAAAAGCCGGCCCTTTTCCACGCACCATTCGATATCCTGTGGTGTGCCGTAAAATTCCTCGATCTTCTTTCCTAATCTTGCCAGATTCAACATCTCCTCATCACCCAGCACTTGTGACACTGCCACTTCCTCTTCCAGGGTCACCTGTTTCGTTCCTCCGCCGGTTGTGGGGTAGATGGCAAGGGTTTTTAGAGCCACTCGTTTCTGGGTAATGCAGTCTTCCCGCTTGTCATATTGATAGAGATCAGGCGTGACAATGCCGGAGACCAAGGCCTCGCCCAGGCCATAACCCGCGTCGATGGAGAGAAGGCGCCGGTTTTCGCTTACCGGGTCGGCGGTAAAGAGGATGCCTGATTTTTCAGAGAGCACCATCTTCTGTATCACCACCGCCATGGAGACCTGGCTATGGTCTATCCCCTGCTTCTCCCTGTAAACCATGGCCCTGTCCGTATAGAGCGAGGCCCAGCAGCGGCGTATGGCCTCTAAAATGTCAGTTAGGCCCGCCACGTTCAGGTAGGTGTCCTGTTGCCCGGCAAAGGAGGCATGAGGTAGGTCCTCCGCCGTGGCGCTAGAGCGCACACCGAAGGATTCCCCCTCCTCAAAATGAGTCAGGGCGGCGCGGACCTCCCCCTCCAAATAGTCCGGCAGGGGCGCGGCCAGGAGCTTGGCGCGGATCACTTCCCCGCTGTGGCCCTCGGCCAAAAAGCTTGAGAGCTCGTTTATTGTGAGAAAATCCTCAAAAACCTGGCTGGTGACGCAAAAGCCCCCCGGAACGGGAAAGCCCGCCTTGGTCAGGATGCCTAAATTCAAGCCCTTGCCGCCTACGAGTGAAAGCTGGTCGCCCTCCATCTCATGGAAAAACAATACCCTACTGTCCATCACTTCTGCTCCTCGCCTTTTAATATGCCGTAGAGCAGCACGTCTACGGCTTCTTCTATGCTCTCGTCCAGGGTTTTCGTGCGGGGGAAAAATTCGGGCAAAGCTTTGTGCTGTAATATAAGGGATAGCACGGTGCCTACAAAGGCGCGCATAGCCGATTCGGTGTTGCGCTGGGGGAAAAGGTCGTTTCCCTGCTCCTGCCAAAAGGCGCGGCGGATGATGGCAGCGGCATCGGCACCAAAGGTCTCGCGGATTCTCTCCTTCAGCTCCGGGTGATACTTCATTTCGGTAATGACGATCCAGAGGATGTCGGAGTTTTTTTCCAGAAGGGCAATTCTATCCCTGACCATCATCACCAAGATATCCCTTTGGGGTTTTCCCTCATTTTCTTCCACGATGGCCCGGATGGGATTGATGACCACTTCCCTGCCAAAGGCTTCTAAAAACTGCTCCAACACGGCTAAAAGGATATCCTTTTTCGTCTTAAAGTGACGGAAAACCGTTACCTCTGCCACACCGGCCGCCGCGGCAATCTCCGCTGTGGAGGTGGCGTTGAACCCTTTTTGAGAAAAGAGGTCTATGGCGCTTTGGAGGATCGCGTCCTTTGTATTCTTGCGCATGGGAATCACCCCGATTTCATTATGTAAGTAAGTACTTACACTCTATCTCATTGCCTTCCCTTTGTCAAGGAAAAATCAGCGGCCTGAAAACTTTCGTTTTGGGGCTGCTGCTTGGGGCATATATGGCAAAAGAGACTGCAGCATCTTTGCCGCAGTCTCTTCGTTTCTTTGTGGGGCGAGAACGTCCTCTTAAAGTGCTTCTCGCAAGTAGGCTTCCACTTCCCCTTTTACGCCGGGGGTCATGCTGCTCTCCGGCACCCCTTTGCAGAGGGCCTCAGCAGTGAAGGGCAAGCCTAAGAGGGCCTCTTCCAGCCCGTCCACCCAGTCGGCATCCATGGCGTCGGAGAACACTTGGACCCCCTGCACTGCGCCCTTTTCCACCGTGAACAAAAGCTCCAGTTCCCCGAAGGAAAACCGCCTGCGCATTTCATAGGTAAAGGCGGAGAGCCGGCCCAAGCGCCAGTCCTCGCTCTCATAGCGCGCCTGTAAGGCGGCGAGGCCCTTTACATCCGCCTCTGATAGGGTCAGGCTCCTGGCCTGGCAGCCGTAGACCTGGGAAAAGGCCTGTATCAAGGCATTCTCCATGGCCTCTACGGTGATCTCAGGGCAGAGCTCCCGGAGGTTGATGACCCGATCCCGAACGCTCTCCACCCCCTTGGCCTGGAGTTTTTCCGGCGAAGGGGCCAAAAACCGGCCCAGCTGGGCTAAATCGGAGGAGATCAGGATGGTGCCGTGGTGGAAGGAGGCTCTTGCTGTCTGGTGATAGGCATTGCCGGAAAACTTGCGGCCATTGGCTAAAATGTCGTTGCGGCCGCTTTTCTGCGCGTCTATGCCGAAGGACTGCACAGCCCTGCAGATCACCTCGGTCTGGCGGGCCACGTCATAGTAAGACGCCCCGGCCAGAAAGGTGAAGTTCAGGTTGCCCAAAGCGTGATACACAGCTCCGCCGCCGGAAAGACGACGAGCCAGGCGGCCTTCCTGGGCGTGAAAGGCCTCTAAGCGGCACTCACGCCAGGCGTTTTGGTTGCGGCCGATGACCACGGTGTTTTGGTTCTGCCAGAGGTAGAGGATCACCTCATCGGGGCCTATCTTTTGGAACAGAAGCTCCTCCAGGGCCAGATTGTGATAGGGGTTTGTTTCCTTTGTGATATAGGTCAGGCATTTCATGGGGTTTTGGTACTCCTATTTTGGTTTGCGTTTGGGCATCACGTGAACGGCTTTTTCGAAGAGACTCTCCACCGCCTCACCAACCCCCTCGGAGAAGGTGGGGTGGGGGTAGATCACCCGGGAGAGTTCAGTGGCCGTAGCGCCTTTAGAGATGGCCATCGCCAGGCCGCCGACAAGATCTGTGGCTCTGCCGCACATCAGCTGGGCGCCCAAAAGGGCCTCTGTCTCGGCGTGGAACAGCAGCTTTACAAAGCCGCGCTCCTGGTTCTCGATGAGGGATTTTCCGTTGCCGGACATGAGGTACTTACTGGATTTTACCGGGATGCCCTGGGTCTTGGCCTCCCCTTCCGTCAGTCCCACCGAGGCGATCTCCGGCTCGGTGTAGATGCAGCTGGGGACTAAAGAAAGATCCATCTCAGCCTCGTGGCCCGCCATGATGGAAATGGCGTTGGTGGCCTGGGCGGAGGCCACATGGGCCAGCTGGATGCTCCCCTCCACGCAGTCCCCTATGGCGAAGATGCCGGGGATGCTGGTTTCAAAGCTTTCGTTGACCCCTAGGCCCTTTGCGCCCTCCGGCTTCAGGCCTTCAGCGAACAGACCCGCTAAATTGGCCCTTCTGCCCATGGAGAGGAGCACGCCGTCGCCCTGGACCTCTTCCTCCCCCTTCTTATGGGAGAAGCGAAGGGCGAGACCACCGTCCTTTTCCCTGATCTCCTCCACACGGCTGCCCCCATGGATGGTGACGCCCCGCTTTTTCAGGATCATGGTCATGTTCTGGGCGATCTCCCTGTCCAGGAAGGGTAAAATGCGGTCTTCTGCCTCGATAATCACCACTTCGCAGCCCAAATTATTGTAGATAGAGGCCGTTTCCACCCCGATGACGCCGCCGCCCACGATGATGAGCCGCTTAAAGTCCCGGGGGGTACCCTCCAACAGGGCATCGCTGGTGATAACGCCGGGGAGATTCACCCCGGGGATGGGAGGCACGCCGGGGACAGCACCCACGGCGATAAGGATGCGCCCGCAGGTTAAATTCCAGGACTCTTCCGCCCCCTGCACCCGGACTTCACCGGGGGCTGTAATGGTTCCATGGCCCTCGTAGCAGTCTACGCCATTGCCGGCCAGTAAGGAGGCCACGCCCTGGCGCAGTTCGGAAACCACCGTATCTTTCCGCTGGTGCATTTTTTCTAAGTCGTAGCTCACGCCCTGGGTTAGGATGCCGAAGAGCGCCCCTTCCTCCACGGCTTTATAGAGGCCGGAGGCGTGGAGCAGGGTCTTGGTGGGGATGCAGCCCCGGTTTAAGCAGGTGCCGCCTAAGAGGCTTTTTTCCACCAGGGCCGTTTTCATGCCCTGCTGGGCCCCTCTGATGGCAGCCACATAGCCGCCGGGGCCGCCACCTATGACGATTAGATCATACTGTCTTTCCAATTTGACCTCCTCGCTTAGGCCTCACGCCAACGGAGCTTGGGATTTCTGGCGGCGCCTACCTCGTCGGGTCTGCCTACCACGGTGTTTTGAGGATAGCTGTGGGCGCTTTCGGGGTCTGCCATCAGCTGATCGTAGAGGGCGATAAAGGTGGCTATGGCCTCGTCTAAGGTCTCTTTTCCTTCCGTCTCCGTGGGCTCTACCATGAGGGCCTCCTTCACGATGAGGGGGAAGTACATGGTGGGGGGGTGCATGCCGTTATCTAAGAGGGCCTTGGCCATATCCATGGCGGTGACATGCTTTTCCTTGGCCTCTTTCTCCATGGTGATGACGAATTCATGCATACAGAAGCCCTGGTTCACGATGGCAAACCGCGCCGCCAGCTTCTTCATCATATAGTTGGCGTTGAGAACGGCCTGCTTGGCGGTTTCGGGGTGGCCCTCCTTACCCAGGGTGAGCATATAGCTGAGAGCGCGGATCACCACACCGAAGTTGCCGTAAAAAGCCCGGAGCTTGCCTATGCTCTCTGCGCCGTTGTAATCTAGGGCGATCTCTTCCCCTTCGCCCACCAGGTGAGGCAGGGGCAGATAGTCGGCCAGGGCCTTTTTACAGCCTACTGCGCCGCTGCCGGGGCCGCCGCCGCCGTGAGGTGTGGAAAAGGTTTTGTGCAGGTTCAGGTGGACGCAGTCGAAGCCCATGTCCCCGGGACGCACCAGGCCCACCACGGCGTTGAGATTGGCGCCGTCGTAGTAGTTAAGGCCCCCGGCCTTGTGGATGATGTCGGTAATCTCCAGGATATTCTGGTCAAAAATGCCCAGGGTGTTGGGGTTGGTCAGCATGAGGCCTGCCGTGTCCGGCCCTACCACTGCCCGGAGCTTTTCCAGGTCTACACAGCCGCTACCATCGGAGGGGACATTAATAACGTCCATGCCGCACATGGTGGCTGTGGCGGGGTTGGTCCCGTGGGCGGAGTCGGGAACGATGATCTTGTTTCTAGCCGTATCCCCCCGGCTCTGGTGATACTTTTTAATGAGCAAGAGCCCGGCAAACTCGCCGTGGGCGCCGGCAGAGGGCTGGAAGGTGATGGCGTCCATCCCCGTGATCTCACAGAGGTATTCCTCCGCCAGACCCAGGGCCTTAATAGCACCCTTCACTGTCCGCTGGGGCTGGAGGGGGTGGATCTCCGTAAAGCCGGGCAGGGCTGCCATGGCCTCGTTGAGCTTTGGGTTATACTTCATGGTGCAGCTGCCCAGGGGGTAAAAGCCCTGATTCACGCCAAAGGCGCGGCGCTCTAAGCCCGTGTAATGGCGGCTCACATCGGTTTCAGAAAGCTGGGGCAGGCCCAAGGGCTGGGTTCGTTTGAAGGACTCCTCCAGGGGCGTTTTGGCCTTCACGTCGCAGGCGGGCAGGTAGGTAGAGGCTCTTCCCTCTACGCTCTTTTCAAACAGCAGCTTCATGCGCCCGCACCCCCTTTCAGTATGTTCACAAGCTTGTCCATTTCCTCCTTGGCGTTCAGCTCTGTGACGCACCAGAGGATGCCCCCGCCCCGAAGAGGCAGGCCGCCTAAGATTCCATAGGCTTCCAGGGATGCCATCAGGGCCTCCGGTTCTCCAGGACACTCTGTGACAAATTCGTGGAAGAAGGGGCCGCTATGGCGCAGGTGAAAGCCGGGGATGGCGGAGAGCGCTTCCGCCAGATAGTGGGCCTTTTCATAGCACTGGTTGGCCGCCTCCTGGATGCCGCCAGGGCCCATGGCGGCCAGATAGACCGCTGCCGTCATGGCGCAGAGGGCCTGGTTGGAGCAGATGTTGCTGCTGGCCTTTTCCCGGCGGATGTGCTGCTCTCTGGCCTGGAGAGTGAGGACGAAGGCCCTGCGTCCCTGGGCGTCTGTGGTTTCGCCCACGATGCGGCCGGGCAGCTTACGCATCAGCGCCTCGGTAGCGGCCATAAAGCCCAGGTAAGGCCCGCCGAAGGAGATGGGAATACCCAGAGGCTGGCCCTCGCCCACGGCAATATCAGCACCGCACTCCGCCGGACTTTTCAGCACGGCGGCAGTGATGGGGTTAATCCCCATGATGAACTTGGCCCCTGCGGCGTGGACGATCTCGCCTATGGCTGTGGCGTCTTCCAACTGCCCGAAGTAATTGGGCTGCTGGATATAAACGCCGGCGGTGTCGGGAGTCAGAAGCTCACCCAGGGCTTCCAAGTCTGTCTTGCCGTCCTTCTGGGGGATTACCACTACCTCATCGTCAGAGGCCCAGGCGTAAGTCCGCACGGTCTCTATGGTTTGGGGGTTGGCGGCGGCGGAAATCAGGGTCTTGCCTCTCTTGCGGTCGCGGCACATGGCGGCGGCTTCGGCAGCGGCAGAGGCCCCGTCGTAGACAGAAGCGTTGGCCACGTCCAGGCCGGTGAGCTGGCAGATCATGGTCTGATACTCAAAGATAGCCTGGAGGATGCCCTGGGAAATCTCCGCCTGATAGGGGGTGTAGGCCGTTAAAAAGGTCTCCTTCCCCACAATAGACGGGACGATGGAGGGGATATAATGGCGATAAGCCCCGGCGCCCCGGAAGATGGTGGGAAACACTTGGTTTTCCCCGGCCAGGGCTGAGAGGATGCGCCCCGTTTCCAGCTCGCTCTTACCGGCGGGGATGTTGGGGCCGTCCTTTAAAATCAGCTGGCTGGGCAGGCCCAGGAAGAGGTCGTCCAGGGAAGATATCCCCACGACTTTCTTCATTTCCGCCAGCTGCTGAGGGGTGTTAGGCAGATAGTGGCCCATGTTCAGCCCTCCTCCAGACAGAAGGCTTCATATTCCGCAGCGGTGAGGAAGCTGTCTTTCTCCGTGACCTCGCCCACCTCGATGAGCCAAGCTTCGTAAGGAGCCTGGTTGATGGCCTCGGGGGTGTCTAAAAGGTCTTCGTTAATGGCGGTTACTTTACCGGTAACGGGGCTATATACGTCGGAAACAGCCTTCACGCTTTCCACGTCGCCAAAGCGCTCGCCCACCACCACTTCGTCATCCACCTCGGGCAGGTTTACAAAAACCAGGCTGCCCATCTGGTCCTGTGCAAAGTCGGTGAGGCCCACCTGCGCCGTGCCGTCCTCTAAAAACTTGACCCATTCGTGGCTCTTGCTGTAGTGCAGATTTTCAGGATAATTCATAGTGTTCTCTCCTTAAATGATGTTTTTATTGTTGATAGAAAGGAAGGCTGACCACTTCTACATCTATCTTTCTGCCCCGGACATCGGCTTTGAGTGCTGTCCCCAGGGCGCTGTGGGCCTTTTGAACGAGGGCCATGGCATAGGCGCCCTTTAGATAGGGCAGATGGGTGCCGGAGGTGGTTGTGCCTACCTTTTCCTCGCCGCAGTACACATCGGCCTCTTCCCGCACGATGCCGCGGCCGGTGACCTTCAGGCCCACCCGGGTGATCTTTGCCTCGCCTCTGGCCTCAAGGCCAGCTTTTCCGATAAAGTCTTCCTTTTTCATCTTCACGGCAAAGCCTAGATCGGTTTCCAGGGGGCTCACGCCATCGTCCATCTCGTGGCCGTATAGGGGCATACCGGCCTCTAGACGCAGGGTGTCTCTGGCTCCCAGGCCGCAGGGGAGTATGCCAAAGGCTGCACCCGCCTTCAAAAGGGCATCCCAAAGGGCCGGGCCGTCTTTGGCGTCGCAGTAGATCTCATAGCCGAAGGAGCCGGTATAGCCCGTGCGGGAGACTAAGCAGGAGATGCCGCCCACTTTCAGGCTTTCGGTAAAGGTGTAATATTTCTGGGGGATGGCGGCGGGGTCGGCGAGGGTTTCCAGGACTTCCTTTGCCTTGGGGCCTTGCAGGGCCACCTGGACAATACTGTCGGAGATGTCTTTCATGGCGGTGTCGCCCACCAGATGCTCCTTAACCCAGGCGGCGTCCTTATCCCGGTTGGAGGCGTTGACCACCATCCAGTAGCGGTTCTCCCCCAGCTTATAGACCAAAAGGTCGTCAATCACGCCGCCTTCGGGATTCAGCATGGGGCTGTAACGCACGCGCCCGTCCTCCATGCCGCCCATTTCGTTGCAGAGCAGGTGGTTCAGGGTTTTGAGGCTGTCTGCGCCTTCTAGGAGAAACTCTCCCATGTGGGACACATCAAAAAGCCCCACAGCCTCGCGCACGGCCATGTGCTCCTCTATGATATCGGAATACTGGACGGGCAGAAGATACCCGCCAAAGGGGACGATCTTGCCACCCAGGGCCACATGGGTGTCGTACAACGGGGTTTTCTTTTCCATAGCGAACCACTCCTTTTTAGAAGAAACAAAATAGGAGACACACCAAGCCGGTGCGTCTCCTGATGGAACATGAAGGCGTTTCCCCCATTGGGAAGATGAAAGCCCTCTGCAGGAAAGGCTTTTGGCCTTCACATGCCCAATCCTTCCTCTGAGAGGGTTTCGCGTTCCCCTTCGGCGCTGCTCCG
The DNA here is from genome assembly GCA_031553635.1 of Evtepia sp. Lineage (GTDB taxonomy): Bacteria > Bacillota > Clostridia > Oscillospirales > Oscillospiraceae > Evtepia. The sequence continues at coordinate 95,378 of JAVBLH010000007.1, forward strand.
GCCTGGCCTCTTTGCAGTTTTCCCGCATTCATTTCAGGCTATTTTGTTTTTTTCATCATAGCATCAGGGTGCTTTCCTGTCAATGGGGTTTTGGGGCGGGGGAACCCCTGGTCCCCGGCGTCAAAGTAAAGAAAATGGGTGCAAAAGGCCACTAACCCAGACGAAAATAGAGTAAGGCCAGGATAAAGCCGGATTTCACCCAGATAATGCCCGCGAAAATCCCGCTGTAAATATTATTGCGATAAATCATGCGGATGATGGCGTCTCTTGGTTCAAATATCTTTTTTCTCACAACATAGTCAAATCCACGCATGGAAAAGTAGATTTTCCCTTCCTTTTCATGCCAAGGCGGGATTTGGTGAATCTTTCTCATTGCCTCCGCGCAGGAATCCCTGTAGTTTGACAAAAGAAATTTCTCTGTGCGGGATCCATAATATGTCAGGGTAATCACCATGTATAAGATGCCGGAAATGCTGTCAATGTTGGCGTATAAGAAAGGCGGAATCGGCAGTTTACCCAGAACAAAGGAGAACGCCACCCATGCCAGGATAAACCGGGTGTAGGGGATATAGGTAATTTCTTTTGTCAGCATTTTCTCCTGCTCCACCGGTATCCCTCCCCTTTTAGTGAACGCTGTGCAGCGGGCCACCCCCCGCCATTTACTGCACCACAGTAATCTTTCTTGCTGCCCCTTCCCACAAAACCTCGGCCCCCAGGGCCTCGCAAATGTAGCGCAGGGGCAGGAAGGTTTTGTCCTCAAAGAGCGCCGGCGCCACATCCAGGGGTTCCGCAACGCCGTTTCGGATTACCTGTGGTTCTCCGATTAGAAATACCAAGGTGACTTCCTGATGCTTTACCGTCACCATGCCGCCAACTTCCCAGGTGACGGTGCCACCCAGGGCCTCCGTCAGCTCCCGCACGGGCAAAAGGGTGCGCTCCTCCACGATGCGGGGCGCGGCGGGGATGGTAACCGGGCGGTTATTGTCATACATAGTGGTGCTGCCTATGGTAAAGCGGAGGACGCTTTTTTTCACCGGCTGCCATTTCTCATAGCTGTTGTTGTAATGGGGGCTTTCGAAAAGCTGGCCGTCGCCGTTTTCTCCCCAGGCGTAGAGCGCACCGTCTTGGGTGATGGCGAATTGGTGGTAGTAGTCGGCTGAGATCGACTTGATGGGATATATCCTGTCAAAGGGGTAGAAGTTAAACAGTGCTGTGCTGTCATCGAGCCCCATATTGCTCATATTACCCCCATACTGCCTGAGGACTCCATCTTTCCTTAGGGCAAGTTCAGCATCAAAGCTCGTGTTAATTTCTACTACGTCAGAAATCCCTTCCCAATGTAAGGCTTTTCCCTCCGTAACATAAACAGACGCAAGGGTACCGTCAGCCAGAAGGGCAACAACATACTCAGCAAATGAAGTATTCACCGCGATTTCTGCCACAGCCCCACCGAAATCCACCTCTCGCCAATTTCTCGGGACCAAAACCGCATCACCGTTTTCATCGTACTTAAATCTAGCGTATTGCACCAGTAGCCTGTCATCCAGGGTTAATAGTACAAATACATCCGCTGTATAGTTTCCATCCCGTGCAGGAGGAATGTTGAGCACTCTAAAAAAGTCTTCTGCTTTGGTGGCTGCAACTGAAATTGTTTCATATGCACGACGGCCCACAGAGTTTACAAAAACTTGGCCGCTGCGGTCGAAGGCAATGACATTATCATAATTGGCGCGAATATTGACCAGGCCACTCAGGCCCTCCACCTTTTCCGGCTTGAAGAAGTCCTCACCTGCCCATGTAAACCAGCCATGGCTCCATTTCCAGAGGGTGCCATCCTCCTTCAGGGCAAACACGGCTGCCGATGTCTGCACGATCTTTTTCACATTTTGGATGGGCAGCTTTCGGTGGCGATAGGACTGATCCATTCTACCGTTTTCTCTGAAATAGAGCAGGCTGACCGACCCATCGCCATGGAGCACGTAGCTATTATCATAGGAGGCGGAAACAGCCACCGCGTCAGTAAAGCCCTCCAGCAGGTGCGGCACATAGGAATAGGTGGAAAACCCGTTCCCAAGCTGCCCATATTTGTTATCGCCCAAGGCGTAAAGAACGCCCTTACTGTCGATGATATAGGCCGTATCCCCGCTGAATACAGCAAGGTCTCTTGCGCCTGCAAATTCCGGCAGTTCCTTAAAGTCGTGAGGATTTTTCAGGCAATAGAAGGTATTGCGCAGCCAGACTGTGCCGTCCTTTTTCATACCCAGAGCCAGGGTATTTCTACCAAATTCTATTTTTCTGTATTCCCCGTCTTCGTCTGTCAGTGGAGGATACTCATACGCGGGCGAATGGTAATGGGTATTGAGATAGCGATTTCCCTCCTGATCAACTGCGTAAAATTCTATATCGTTTACATAGATGGCGGTAATGTTGGAAAGATTAGGCAGCTGTCTGGGGATAGGCACCTCCCAGGTGACATTTTGGTCAAACCCCAGCTGATTGGCATAGTTACTGCCCCAGCCCCAAACGGTGCCGTCTTCCATCAGGGCAACAGTAAAGTACCGTCCTGCCGCGATATCTACCGCCCCACTCACCCCAAGGGCCTGTGATGGCACATAGCGGCTCCGGGTGGTTCCGTCCCCCAGTGCCCCGGCCAAGTTGGAGCCCCAACACCAAACGGTGCCGTCTTCCTTCAGGGCTGCCACATGCGCCTCCCCTGTTTCGATCCGAAGATAGCCGACATCTTCCGAAGTTGCGGAAACGGAAAAGGACATGGCCAAAATCAACGCAAAAAGAGCCATGGAAAGCAGAATTTTTCTCATGAGTCAAACCCTCCCCATATACGCTAAGGTTTCCCCTGTCGCCAGAGTTTGTCTGCTGTCAGGGTCCTGCTCCCAGCATACCATTCCCCTCCCCTTTTGTCTGCAACTTATTCCTCTAAAACCATAAATTTACCATAAAAATCACCTCTCGCCTTGACGGGGCATACCCCGTATACTATGATAGATTCCAGAGAGAAAAGCGAAATTCAGCCCTTGAGCGCCCGGACAGGGCCTTTCCTCAGCGGAATTTCAAAAAGAGGGGGACATCCTATGCTGCTGCTCATCGTTTTGGGCATGGCTGCCATCTTCATCGCAGCCTATTTTACCTACGGTAATTTCCTGGCAAAAAAAGTCTTCCAGCTGAATGACGACAACAAAACCCCCGCCGTGGAGCTGGAAGACGGGCAAGATTTCGTCCCCAATAAGAAGGGGATGCTCTTAGGTCAGCACTTTTCCGCCATAGCCGCCGCCGGGCCCATTAACGGCCCCATCCTAGCCGCCACCATGTTCGGCTGGGTGCCCGCCATGATCTGGGTGGTGGTGGGCTCCATCTTCATTGGCGGCGTCCATGATATGGGCTCCCTGGTGGCCTCCATTCGCAACAAGGGCCGCTCCATTACCGATGTAATCCGCCTCCACGTTTCCCGCCGGGCCTGGTACCTTTTTATGCTCTTTATCTGGATCGCCATCGTTTACATCATCGTGGCCTTTACCGACATTACCGCCAGCTCATTTGTGGGCCTGGTGACCCTGGAAAACGGCGACACCGTGGCCGGAGGCGCCATTGCCACCTCCTCCCTGCTATATCTCATCCTCCCCATGATTATGGGCATCTGCATGCGCTATTTTAAGCTGAAGGAAGGCTTAGCTCTGGCCATCTTCCTGCCCCTGGTGGGCGTTGCCATCTGGGTGGGGCGCTATATCCCCCTGACCCTGCCCATAGGCGATGTGGGTTCCGCCCAGAAGATCTGGGGCCTTCTCATCCTGGCCTACTGCTTTTTGGCCGCCACCATGCCCGTCTGGCTGATTTTGCAGCCCCGGGGCGCCATTGGGGGTTATTTTCTCTACGCCGCCCTGGTGGTGGCTGCCATTGGTTTAGTTTTTGGCGGCTTTTCCATCGAGTATCCCGCCTTTACCAAGCTGGGCTTTGACCACGGCCTGGGCCAGGGCTTTTGGTTCCCCATGTTCCCAGTCCTTTTTATTACCATAGCCTGTGGGGCCTGCTCGGGCTTTCATGCCCTCATCGCCTCCGGCACCACCAGTAAGCAGCTTAAATGCGAAAAAGACGCCAAGCCCGTGACCTACGGGGCCATGCTGCTGGAGGGTATGGTGGCTGTGGTGTCCATTGCCTGCGTGATGATCCTGATTCCCGACTCTCCCATGGTTTCCAAGGCCCCCAACTTCATCTACGCCTCGGGCATAGGGCGGTTTATGGAGCTTATCGGCATCCCTGCGGTTTTTGGCATCAGCTTTGGCCTCATGGCCTTTACCACCTTTGTTTACGATACCCTGGATGTCTGTACCCGCCTGGGCCGCTATATCATCGAGGAGCTCACCGGCTGGAAGAACTGGAAGGGGCGGATACTCGGCACCCTTCTCACCGCCGGGGTACCTATCTTCTTCCTGTTCCAAACCTTCCAGGACGCAGCGGGAAACACCGTTCCTGCCTGGCGCATCTTTTGGAACACCTTTGGGGCTTCTAACCAGCTTTTGGCGGCCCTGGCTCTCATCGGCATCACCGTCTGGCTGGTAAATACCCGCAAGGGGACGAAGCTTTGGCTGGTGACCTTTATCCCCGCTGTGCTGATGTTCCTCATGTCCAACTGGGCCCTCCTCATCTCCATCATCGACGGCTGGGTCCTGCACAAGGGCGGGCATCCTGCCATCCCCTTTGTCTCCCTGGTGCTCATGGTTCTGTCCGTCCTGGTGGCGGCGGAGACCATCGTGGCCCTGCGGCCTAAGAAAGGGACGGCGCTTACTGTGGACACCTCGGCAGAAGTGCCAGCAGAAACTGACGTTCCACAGTCCTAATTCTTTTCATACAAAAGCGCCGCTCTCTTCCGGTGAGAGCGGCGCTATTTTGTTTATCCCATGCCTATGGCTTTCATGTACTCTAGGGGGGACAGCAGCTCTCCATCCAGGGCTCCTTTTAACTCCTCACTGACGGCACCCGTTGAAACCAGCTCGAACCCTGCTTCCCGTACCGTTTCCAGATAGGCCTCCACCTTGCTGCGAAGGGGCTCGTCCTGCCGTCTTAAAATCATGCCGCAGTTGCGATAGATCTCCACCACGGGCTGGCAGGGAGCGAATACCTGACGGACAGTGTGAAAGTTGTGCTCCCCCGGAAAGCCTGCGTTGCTGATGACCACAAACTTTTGTATCTTGGGGATGGTATCCTCCATGTCGTACTTTCCATCTTTTTGGGCGGGAACGGGGGATTTTAAGGGGATGAGCCTATCTACAAAGTTTTTCAGCATGGCGGTCATGTTCCAGGTGTACACCGGCGAGGCAAAGCCCACAATGTCGGAATGGGTGTAGGCCTCCAAAAGCGCTGCCATATCGTCCTTCTGGACGCAACTACCGGGGGTTTGATGCCAGCAGGCGAAGCAGCCCTTGCAGTGGGCGATTTCCTTTTGGGCTAAGTAGACACTATCCGTTTGGGCCCCCGCTTTTGCCGCGCCTTCTAAGAAGGCCTGGACCAATACGTCGGTGTTGCTCTGTTTCCCCTTGGGGCTGCCGTTGAATATAGTTACTTTCATGATCCTCTCTCCTTGACGCACTTTTTGGTGCGGCGGTTTTCATGAGCATAACAAAGGCCGGGAGAAATGGCAATCGACCTATCGTAGAGTTTTCGCAAACCCTTATTCTTCTGCCTTCTCTCCAAAGAAGTGATAGAGCACCGTGGCGGCCTCGGCCCTGGTGGCTGTGCCCTGGGGATCGAAGAGATTGCCGGGCTTGCCGCTGACGATGCCATTGGTGGAACCGTAGGCCACAGGCTCATAAGCCCAGGAGGAGATGCTCTCCCTGTCAGCATAGTCTAAGAGGAACATCCAAGCTCCCTCAAAGCCGCCGCCCTTGTGCTGGATGTAGCGGTAGAGGATGGTCATCAGCTGCTCTCTGGTGATGGAGGCGTCGGGACGGAAGGTATCGCCCTCATAGCCCAGGACGATCTCCTTTTCCGCCGCCCAGGAGACGGCCTTTTCGTACCAGGCTCCCGAAGTCACGTCGGTAAATGCGCCGGGTGCAGCTGCTTCCGGCATACCCTCCCCTCGCCAGAGAACGGTGACCAGCATGGCACGGCTCAGCTCCTGGTTGGGGGCGAAGGTTTTGTCAGAGGTGCCCGTCATAAGACTTTCTTCCGTAACGTATTTCACCGAGGGGTAGAACCAGTCTGTTGCTGTTACGTCGGTGAAACGGTTTTTGAAGGGGTCAGGGGGGCCCAGGGGATTTTTGATGGCGCAGAATTTGCCGTCTTTGATGGCGGAGGCGTAGCCTTCGTTGAATACGCTGATGCAGTCGTATTCACAGGGAATCAGGATGGCGCCCGTTTTATCGATGACCCCTTCCTGATACGCCTCATTTCTCACAAGGGCCACCCCCTCGCGAAAGACACTGCAAATGTCGAGAGGCGTGGAAAGGGCAAGCTTACCGGTGGTATCCAGGAAGATTTCATTCCCCTTATCATCCCAAGCGTTAATGATTCCATCTCCCATCCACAAAAGCCTGGTCTTGGTTTCAAAAAGCAGATTTCCCTTACTATCAAAGCAATAGTACATGCTTTGATAGCCCGCTACCAGGAAATACTCTTCGTCGGAGTCAATAATATAGTGATATTTACAGGGCACCACTTCTTTTCCGGTTTTGTCAATTATCCCTGCCTTACCGGACAGCTCTACTCTGGCAAAGCCATTCTCAAAGGGTTCCGCTCTGCTGTAAATAAAGGGGATGACGGTCTTTCCCCTTTTGTCTATATATCCAAACTTCCCGTCTTTGTCCGCAACGGCGGCCAGACCTTCGCTAAAATGAAATTCATAAATTTCACCGGCAAAATACCGGTCTGAAAAAAGACGCTGATTGTCAGCATTATAATAATGAATCTCTTTATTACTCAAGTCATTACTCGTCCTGGTGGCGACAATCCCCTCTGAAAAATGAGAGGAGAATCCATACTGTATGGGAATGACCACATCACCGGACTTGTTGATATAGCCCCAATTTCCATCGATACAAACCTGCGCCAAGCCTTCAGAAAAGTTGCAGGCATTGTCGTAGATCAGCGGGATCACCAACTGGCCGGTTTTGTCGATAAACCCAAATTTCTCATCCTTACAGACATAGGCCAGCCCGTCGGAAAAATTGTTGGCATCCTCATAAATCGGCTCCACCACGATCTTACCAGAAGTGTCCATAAAGCCATACTTTTCATCATCGGTCACGATCACCGCCATTCCTTCGAAAAAAGGCCAAACGTTCATGGCCAAGGCAGACACCGGGAACAGAACTGCCAGACTCACCAAGGCCGCCAGGGTAAATAACCACTTTTTCATCCTCAAACTCCTATCTCTTTTCTGATTCGTTTATTTTATCAAGCTGCCCATCAGTCCGGGGTATAAGGCTTTTTGGTATCAATGGCGATGGTATTGGCCCCCTGGTCCCAGGAGACGTCAAAGTTAAGTATCTGCCCAAGATCCCGCAGCTTAAAATAGTTGTTTCCGCCTATGTTAAAGGATAGGGCCGCCCCTCTCTCCTTACCAACGGCAAAGTGCGAGGTGGTGGGCACAGGGGTTTTTGCCTCCTGCCCCTTCCCTTCCATCTCACCGCCCACCGGGGTGTAGGAATCGCCGGGAAGAACGCCCACAACGTTGAGCGCCGGGTCCCAGAAGGTGTCAAATTGGGCCTTGGTGCCGTTTAGGGCATAGGCCACGTCCCGCAGCTTAAAGTAATTGTTGTCCCTGATGTTATACGCATCGAAGGAGACCTCCTTGCCGTCGATGAGAACCAGGGAGGCGGTGGGCGCGGCAGAAATCTTGCTATAGTCCACATAGAGGGGATTGGCGATGATCTCCCAGACCACATGGCCTGTTTCCGTGTTCCACTTGTAGCTCACGGCCTTTCCCCCGGAAAAGCCGGAGCAGTTTGCAAAAAAGCCCTCCTCCAGGGGCGCGGCAGGGCAGATGACCATCTTGCCTTCCTTGTTCATATAGCCATCCAACCTGCCAAAACTCAGGGCGCAGAGGCCATCGGAAAAGGGTCTTCCATCGCCCAATTGCAGATAGCCGTATTTTTGAGACAGGGCACCTTCGCTTTGGGCAATCACCCTGCCTGTGGTGTCGATATAGCAATAGTGCAGGTAGGCCCTGCCCTCATGAAAGCGATTTTGCGCGTTTGGGCTACCCACTTCCCATGGTATGACCAGATTTCCCTGTTTGTCGATATAGCCGGAAGGCCCTTCCACTGGCGTAACCGCCGCCAAACCCTCACTGAAGATAATCGGCACCTGTGAGGTGACGGCAAAGGGTTGCTTTCCTGTTTTATCCAGAGCGCTGTAGAGGATGTGGTGGGGGTATTTGGGGTCGGTGGCACCGATAAATCCCCCCATACCGTCGTAAAAGGGATAGATCATGTTATAATCTACCATAATGACTGCTTTTCCGCTTTTGTCGATATAGTGGGTTTTTAATTGACTGTTATAAACGGCCGCCAACCCGTCACTAAAGCTGTATCCCATGGAGTATTGGTAGCCTATGACCTGGCGCCCCGTGGTGTCAATGTAGCCAACCTGCCACTCACTGTTTTCCACCATGGCCAGGCCCTCACTAAAAGGATAGGCCATGGAATAAGTACAGGGAATCACCAGCTTTCCCGTTTTATCCACAAAGCCATAAAGCTCCGTTTCTGCAGAGAAAACGCGGCCTAAGCCGTTGCCAAACACAGGCCTCGGCTCGATCATCATCGTCGTGTAGCTCATGTTGGGGAAATAGAGGCCTTCCGGCAAGGTCACCACCTGGTTGGTATCCATGCGGATAAAGTCTTTATTGCTGAGGAGGTAGACCCCATCGTGTATGTCGGGATACAGATTCCCGCCATTTTCCTCCCAGCTTCTGCCTGACAGCTCTCCCCAAGTGATGACATCCGCACCGATAAAGTGAGGCATGTGCGTCTCCCTGGCCGAAGCGGACAGGCCGGTTAGGGCAGGACTCAGCAGGCCCATCACCAGAAGTAATGTCAAGGTCTTTCTCATACGCTTTCTCATGCCGGCACCTCCAAATATGATGTTTCCATCTTAACACCCCTGTCAGATTTGGTCAATTCTGGTTTTTTCAATTCCCCAGCGGGCTAAAAGGAATGCCCCCGCTGAAATCATTGTCGTGGCATAATAACCGCAGCTTGGGGCAAACTCTTTTTGAGGTGATTAATATGGCCAAGCAGGGCATGAAACGTCCCCAGCGCACCCACGTAAAACCCAGGAACGAGGCGCCCCCCGTCCCTGAGCTTCAGGGCAAGGCTAAATCCACCAAGGAGAAGGCAAAGCCCATCACAGAGCCCTGAAAAACTGCCCCTTCGCGGGCGGTTTTTTCCTGTTTGCGCTGCTCCAAGGCCTTGTCAAATCCTGGCGTCTTTGTTATACTGTCCTTACGTCTGAATAGAAATCCTTCCCGGGAGGAAGCGCACCGGTGATTTGCCATAAGCGGGTTTCGGTGTTTCTTTTTGGCAAAACTAAAAGCGGAAAGGACTGTTTGCCCATGCAACCCATGAAGAAAGCCCTCGCCTTTGCCCTGGCCCTTTTTATGGCACTCTCCATCGGAATCTTCCCCGTATCCGCCGCAGAAAGCACGCCTACCCAGCTCCTGGCCGATCAAACCTTTGGGGCAGAGCTCCTGAATTCCCTGGGCCTCTTCAAGGGCACCGATCAGGGCTATGAACTGGAACGCGTTCCCAACCGTACCGAGGCATCGGTGATGCTGGTGCGTCTTTTGGGGAAAGAGGCTGAGGCCCTCGCCGGCACCACCAAGCACCCCTTTGTCGATGTGCCCCATTGGGCGGATCGGTACATCGCCTACATGTATGACAAGGGACTGACTAAGGGCGTTTCCGCCACCACCTTCGACGCCAACGCCAGCTGCACCGCCCAGATGTTTGTCACCTTTGTTCTCCGCTCCCTGGGCTTTAGCGATACCAAGGGCGACTTTAAGTACAGTGACAGCATCTCCTTTGCCCGGCTGGAGGATGTGATTACCAGCGACTATATGACCTATCTGCAAAAGGCCACCTTCACCAGGGGCGACATGGCCCTCATTGCCGCCGAGGCGCTGTTCGCCAACTTGAAGGACCAGGAGCAGTACATGATCGAAAAGCTCATGGCGGAAGGCGCCGTGCCCTCAGATAAGGCCATGGGCTACCTGGACAGCGTCGACGCCATTTTTATGCTTAATTACGCCGACTATCTCAGAAACAACCACGACTTTATCAACGAAGAGCTGATCAGCACCTTCTCCTTGGGCGAAGCGGGCTACCAGCCCAGAACCTTAAAGACCAACGCCCAGATTAAGGCCGACTACGGGGATACCGATTACCGCATGGCCCTGGTGTATACCTATACTTACCCCGACGGGTCTCGGGACAGCTATGAGCGTTACTATTCCGAGGGGTATATCTATGAAAAATCCACCGATGGCACCAAGGGAAAGTACCGCGCTGAGGACTATGACGACGGCAGCACAGACCCCGATTCCGATGAATGGGCGGATGGCTATTTCTCCTTCGTCTCCCAGATCGGCGCCTATGCCAAGGTGGATATCCAGGAGCTTCCTGATAAAACCGTTATTACACGCACCCTCTCTGACCAGTACGCCAAGGATACCGCCTACTATTATTTAGATCAGTACTATGCGGATATGGAAGGCGTGGACTATGTGCTGAATGTAAAGAGCGCAGTCTTCACCTACACCCTTAACGCCGACGGGGCCTACTTAAGTGACGACACCTATTTGGAATACGACTACATGGACTTGGAAAACGGCATCAAGCTCACCATCAAGGTTTCCGAAAACTATAAGTATCTCCAGACAGCTCCCACCATCACCTTCCCCTCCTTTAGCGACTATCAGCTTGTGAAAAACTAAAAGCCATGAAAAAGCAGCAGACCCGATGAAAAGGGCCTGCTGCTTTTTTTAATGATAATCCTTTACGGTAAAGGCTGCGCCGGGTTTCTCCTTGATCTCCCCGGATTTCACCTGGCTCTGGAAACGCTGGGCTTCCGGCAGGCTGCCGAAGTCGGCGCTGTAATACCGCTTTTCGTTTTGATAGGTAACCACATAGGCCATGGCGCCTTTTTTCAGAATTTGCCCTGCCTCCGGTCCCCAGAATTTCATGCAGTAGCGTTGATTCTTCTCACTTTTGTAATAGGCCTGTAAGCTGGAGAGGCTGGCGCTTCCCGACTTTGCATATTCCGCCAACTGCGCTTCTGCAAAGGCTTCAAACTCTTTGGTATAAAAGGCAGAGGGCGCCTGGGAAACCACGCTGTCGTCCACGTTTTGTATCATGGCCGAGGGGTAATAAAGCAGCTGACCCAGGGCAATGAGGGTGTCTACATAGGCCTCCGGGCTTTGGGCCTTTGCCTGGAGCTGCTCCTGATTTTTGGCATAGTACCCCTCCAAAAGCGCCAACTGCACCTGGCGCACCGCATTCAGCTTTTCCTCAGAGGGTGTCCCTTCGCTGAGAAGGTAGAGGGCATAGGGAAATTCGTTTTTGTCCATGGCAACGCCTGTAGATTCCTCCAGCTCGTAGAGAAGCGCCTCGATGCCGCCGGAAAAATCCACCCGGTTCATTTCGTCGGGGCCAATGAGGAAGGTGAACACCTTGGCGATGTTGACATAGTAGTAAGGATAGCCCTGCCGCCCGCTGTATACTTCCTGGTTCCAGAGGTCGGTAAGCCCCTCCTCCACCAGATTGTTTTCGATATTTCTGGTAATGGCATGGCGCAGCTCGTGGGTAAGGGCGCTGAGGATCATCCCGCTGTTCAAATCATGCCGCACGGCGATGTAATTGGGGTAGAGAAAGTATGCCGCCGTTTCTGGCGAATTCTTAAACACAGTGTCTTGGGTCGCGTTTTTGGTGGCAGTTTTCAGGCGGGCTAAGGTGTAGTCCAGCTGTGCCGCCCCACCGGACAAGGAGGGCTCCTTCAACAATCCATACACGCAGTCCTTAAACACAGGGTTAAAGAGGGCGAGGATTTCCCCATTGTTGTCTATGGTTTCTTCAAGCCTTGACACCCAATATTCGCTGTACCCGTTCTTCAGGGCCCGGGCGATCTCCTGGGGGCTCTCCTTTTTGGCCAGCAGGGTTCCATAGACCAGATAGGGGTCCAAAACGCCCTCTTGACAAAGGGATAAAAGGAAAGGGATCTCCTGCCCTTTCGCCTCCTGCCGCAGGGTTCTTTCCATAAAATAGGCCACGTCGTCCCGCAGCATCTGCCCTTGGCTTTGATAGTGCTGCCAGCCCCTTGCCTCCACCAGGCCGATCTCATGGGCGAAGGCCAGGGCGTTTTGGTATTGAAAATCACCGGTTTTTTCATCATAGCCTAAGACCCGCAGCATCATGGTGCCGTATTGCTGGGCGGTGATGGGGTCCGATGCCCCCAAAAGACCGCCGCCTACGCCCTGGACGAGACCGTTTGCCTCACCGTATCCTGCATAGGCCGTCGCCCAAGCCGGCACATCGGAAAAGGAGGTTTCCAGGCACTGCTCCTTTGCCGCTTTTTCCTGGCCAATAAGCCGGAGCACAGTGACCAGGGCCTCTATCCTAGTGGGGGCGCGCCTTAACTCCAGGCCGCTTTCCGTCCCTTGAAAAAGGCCGAGATATTTTAGGCTCTCCGCCTCATCGCTGTGGCTGGGCCAGGTGTCGTGCCATTGTAAGAAGGTCTGGCTGTATTGGCTGCGATCGGGCACGGTTTGCGCCGCTAAGGCCCCTAGGGGGGCCGTCAGCAAAACCAGAAGGGCCAGCCCCATGGAAAGACAGGGTTTTCCCCAACGCTTCATCCTCGCTTTAGTCCGCTTCATTTTCTGCCATGCCACCCTTTCATATTTGATCTGTCAATAAAAAAAGAATCCCTCACACCAAATGGGTAAGGGATTCTCTGGTCGGAGTGTGGGGATTCGAACCCCAGGCCTCTTGGACCCGAACCAAGCGCGATACCAAACTTCGCCACACCCCGTAACCGTACAATCAATTATTATATAGAGGGACAGCTTTTCTGTCAAGGCCTAACCGCCGGACTGTCCGCAATTTCATTCCACCAGCGCCACAGCCCGCACCGGCGCGCCGTCGGAGGCTTCAAACTTTAGGGGCAGAGCCAAAAAGGTGAAGCGCGCCTCGCCCACCTGGTCTAAATTCGCCAGATTTTCGATGATAACAAAGGCCCTGTCCTGTAAGAGACGGCGGTGTCTGGTGAGATGGGCATCGGCGATGGGGTCTATCCCTATGCAATCCAGCCCTACGCCCTTCTTCTTCGTCTCTATAAGATACTCCACCAGTTGGGCATCCAGGCAGGGGTAGTTGCCAAAATAGTCCTCACTGCCCCAGAACTTTGACCAGCCGGTGTAAAATAGCAGGTAGTCCGCCCCGTCTGCCCCGGAGCGGTAAGGGGCTAAGTCCTCCATGGTAATCAGCGCCCCGGCGCCACGATGACAGCAATCGATCACCAGGGCACTACCGGTAAAGTGGCTTACGGGGAGGCTATCCAGGGTCGCCCCTTCCGGAAACAGGTGATTGGGCGCGTCCATGTGGGTGCCCGTGTGGGAGAAAAGGGTCAAAAGCGTCTCCCGAAAGCCGTCCTTTTCATAAGTATTCCCTATGGCCAGGGATGGGGGCTGGGTGCCGGGGTAGACGGGCATGGTTTCGGATATGGTGTGGCTAAGGTCGACTACGCGCATAACTTCACTGCCTTTCCGCAAAAGCTTTGTCCCCGAATGATACCATGTTGCAGGGGAACCATGGTATCATTCGCCATGTGCCGCGTCCCGGCGGCACGGCTGAACTATTTTCAGGTATAATAAGCGCTTAGTGCTTATTATACCATAAAGCCTTCGTCTTTCAAGTGCCACTCTTCTCCACGCCAAGAAGGCACACCCATCCCGCCCCCTTCATAGGATAGGAAAACCTTCTAAGGAGTATCCTATGATAAACTGGTTTGTCCAATTGGCGCCCCCCCTTCAGGCGCTTCTGGCCACCACCTTCACCTGGCTCGTAACCCTTTTGGGTGCCAGCATGGTGGTCTTTTTCAAAACCGCCAACAAAACGATTCTGGACGCCATGCTGGGCTTTGCGGCGGGGGTCATGGTGGCGGCCTCCTTTTGGTCCCTTCTCTCCCCCTCTGTAGAAATGGCTTTGCACCTACAAATGAATCCCTGGCTGGTGGCGGCTTCCGGCTTTCTCTGCGGCGGGCTGCTCCTCTTTTTCGGCGATAAGTTCTTTACATATTGGGAGGAGCGCTGCGAGAGAATCTCCGGTTCGGGCCGCCGCTGCACCATGCTGATGGTTTCCATCACCCTCCATAATATCCCCGAGGGTTTGGCGGTGGGCATCGCCTTCGGCTCCCTCAGCTACCACCTGGAGGGGGCCACCCTTTCCGCCGCCTGCATGCTGGCCCTGGGGATAGGCCTGCAAAACTTCCCCGAGGGCAGCGCCGTCAGCATGTCCATGCGCCGGGAGGGGGCCTCCAGAAGACGCGCCTTCTTCCTGGGGCAACTGAGCGGCATCGTGGAGCCCCTGGCCGGGGTGGCGGGGGCCCTGCTGGTGATTTCCATGCGGGCTATTCTCCCCTTCCTCCTAGCCTTTGCGGCGGGGGCCATGATCTACGTGGTGGTCCAGGAGCTGATTCCCGAGAGCCAAACCAACCCCAAAAAGAGCGTAATGGCCCTCTTTACCCTCATCGGATTCACTGTTATGATGATCTTAGACCTGGCTTTGGGGTAAAGTTCCCCAAAATTGCCCCTCCAAAATCTGCCACGAACCCAGGGAAAGCCTGCCAACCAAAAGAGGAAAACCCATTGAAACTGCATGGGTTTTCTTCACTTGGGATTTGGTGGGCTTTCCCCCAGTCTGTGGACTTCCAGTATTTGTATATTGCCTTCCGTTTTCTTGGTTGCTATGCTGGTTTCAGGAGGTATTACCATGAAAAAACGAATTTACCAGTTCCTAGCCGTCCTCTTTACCGCCAGCCTTTTGGTGGTAAACAGCAGCGCAGCCGCAGCCCCCTGCAACAGCGCAAAAGTGCTTAGCCTTTCTAATTGCGCAAAAACCACTACTTACAATTGTACAAGCAACCTTCTCTCCGCAGCCAAGGGGAACCTGAAGGTGTTCACTTCTTCCAATAAGAACGTGAAGGCCGCCACTGCCCCCACCTGCACCAAGCCCGTTACCACCCCAGGTAAAACCAACTGCAACACCACCACAAACAACAGTAAGACCATAAGCAACTGCAATACCGCGGCAAATTGCAACACTGCCGCAAACTGCACCACGAAGAATTGTAACACCAACAGCAGCACCACCCCTACCGGATGCCCCACGGGCACCAGCTGCGGTAAGGCTCCTGCCACCTGCCCCACCCAGGGCTGCAACACAGGCAAGACCTGCCCCACCAATCCCACCGCACCTGCCACCCCCGTAACCCCCACGAATCCCACTACCCCCATCAACCCCAGCACGCCTACTACCCCCACAACTCCCAGCCAGAGCCTTTCCGCTTATGAAACCGAGGTGGTCCGCCTGGTGAACGAGGCCCGGGCCCAGAACGGCCTGAAGGCCCTGAAGGCCAATGAGGCCCTCTCTAATGTGGCAAGAGCCAAGTCTCAGGACATGAAGGATAAGGGCTACTTCTCCCACACCAGCCCCACCTACGGCTCTCCCTTCGACATGTTGAAGCAGTTCGGCATCACTTACCGCGCAGCCGGTGAGAATATCGCCTACGGTCAGTCCACCCCCAAGGCCGTAGTGGAGGCCTGGATGAATTCCGAAGGGCACCGCAAGAACATTTTAAGCAGCTCCTTTACGGAGATCGGCGTGGGCTACGTGGCAAACGGCCATTACTGGACTCAGATGTTCATAGGCTAAGCCCCGTCAGCTCTTAGACCCCCTCTCATTTTGACACTCAATTTCAGCGCCCAGGGCGGTTTGACTTCGGTCAGGCCGCTCTGGGCGTTTCATCTTTTCCCGGGAAATTGAGAAAAAAATCGACTTGTGGAAAGTTTTATGATAAAATGGCGTACTAGAGTAACATCTATTTATCCCAAGAAAGGAGGGTGCGGAAGGGATGTTTTTTCAGTCTTACGGGTTTATCTTTCTCTTTTTACCCCTGGTCCTTTTGGGCTGGTGGCAGCTGAACCGCTTCTTTCTAAGGCAGAGCCGCTCCTATCTCTTCCTGATCCTGGCCTCTCTCTTTTTCTATGGCTTTATGAATGTCTCCTTCCTGCCTGTGCTGCTGGGGAGCGTTCTTTTGAATTTCGCCGCCGGGCGACTTCTCACCGACGGAAAACACCGCCGCCTGGTTTTGGTGCTGGCCCTTTTGGCGAACCTGGGGGCTTTGGGATATTTTAAGTATACCAACTTCTTTTTGGAAAACCTCAATGCCCTTTTGGGCAGCTCCTATGGCGCTCTCTCCATCCTTCTGCCCCTGGGCATCAGTTTTTTCACCTTTCAGCAGATCGCCTACCTGGTGGATGCCTACCGGGGGGAAGCGCCCCGCTACGGTTTTTTGGAGTATGCCGCTTTTGCCACCTTCTTTCCCTGCGTGGCCTCCGGCCCCATCGCCTTTCATCACGAGGTGATCCCCCAGCTGAGGGCTGCTGCCCGGCGCCACTTCTGCGCCGAGGGCTTTTCCCAGGGCGTGTTTTCCTTTTCCGTGGGTTTGGGGAAAAAGGTGCTCCTGGCAGACACCTTCGGCGCGGCGGCCAACTGGGGCTTTGGCTCCATAGAGGGCCTAAACAGCACCACAGCCATCCTGGTGGTATTGAGCTATGCCTTTCAGCTTTACTTCGATTTCAGCGGCTATACGGACATGGCAAGAGGCGTGGGCCTTATGCTGGGGGTTCGGCTGCCCTCCAACTTTAACGCCCCCTACAAGGCCCTAACCATAGGCGGCTTTTGGAAGGGCTGGCACATGACCATGACCCGGTTTTTCACCCGCTACCTTTACATTCCTCTGGGTGGCAGCCACCGTGGAGAGGCCCGCACCTGCCTGAATATCCTTATAGTCTTTCTGGTCTCCGGCCTTTGGCATGGAGCCAGCTGGACCTTTGTGGTTTGGGGCGCGTTGCACGGGCTTGCCATGGTTGTTGACCGCCTTTGGGGCAAGCATGCCGAAAAGCTGCACCCCGTTCTCTCCTGGGGCCTCACCTTCGCCTTTGTAAATTTTTGCTGGGTGTTCTTCCGGGCGGTGTCCCTCACCCAGGCGGTGCAGATGTGCAAGGCGGTGCTGCGCTGCGATTTCGGCGCCGTTGCCGCGCCCTTTACGCATTTCTTCTGCTTCCCGGAGTTCTCTTGGTTCGGAAACCTTTTGGGCTTGGACATAGGCCGCCTTTGCCTCTTCCTCTGCCTGGCCTTTTTGCTGCTGGCCTTTGTGCTTTGCCTTCAGGGAAAAACCGTGGAGGAAACGTTGGCGAAGGGACGACTGGACGTCAGATCTGCTCTCTTCTGCGCCGTGTTGGTATTTTGGTCACTGATCTCTCTCACCGGCGTTACGACCTTTCTTTACTCAAATTTTTAGGGAGGTGGGATTTTGCAAAGACGTTATTTAAAAGTATTCTTCACGGCGCTTCTCCTGCTGCTGGCCCTTTTCGCCGGGCTGATGTTCTTTTTGGACCCCTATTATCACTACCACAAGCCTTGGGCTGACTTACCTCTTTGGATTCACGACGGGCGCTATCAGAACCCGGGCATTGCACAGAACCTGGACTATGATGCCTTAGTGGTGGGCACCTCAGTTTCGGCCAACTTCGAGGCGGCGCAATTTGACCGGCGCTTTGACGCAAAGACCCGAAAGCTCATCGTTCTGGGTGGCTTTTTCTCCGATTTTCAGGCCTCCTTGGATGTGGCCTTTGACAGCCACGCTTTCGATCAAGTTTTCTGGGGCATAGACTCTAACATTTTGGGCCGCAGCGAGGAGGAGAACACCACCGCCCTCCCCCAGTACCTCTATTACCAAAACCCCTGGAATGATGTGAACTATTTGCTCAATAAAGAGATCCTCTTCCGGGACGGCATGCCCCTTTTGACCATGGCCTATCACGGCGAGGCGGGGGATGAGGAAAGCGGCGGCTTTCTCTGGGGCCAGGACATGCCCTGGTCAAAGGAACAGACCTTGGCAAGCTACGTAAGGCCCGAGCTTTCGGCCGAAACTCTCCCAAAGGACGCCCTCATTCCCCTGGCTGCCGAGAACCTGGAGGTCGTCTATCATTATGTAAACACCTATCCCGATGTGGAGTTTACCCTCTACCTGGTGCCCTACAGCATCCTTTACTGGGACCTTATCATCCGTGAGGGCAAGCTGGACGCTACCCTGGAGATGCAGCGCTACGTCTTGGAGGAGCTGACGGATAGGCCCAATGTGAAGCTTTACTACTTCATGGACCGGTACGAGGTAATGGCGAACCTGGATAACTACTGCGACCACATCCACTTCTCCCCTGCTATCAGCGCCCAATTGGTGGATTACATGGCGGACGAAGCCCCCATGACAAGAGAGGAGATTGCGCCGCGCCTTGCGGCCTTGCGGAACTTTGTCGAAAGCTTTGACTATGAAAGCATTTTTGAGGAGACGCCGGCAGCACCCTGAATTCCACGGGAAGAAAGCCCGCCCTTGGGAGCCGTAAACTCCTATGGGCGGGCTTTTTCATCGTCATCGGGCAGCTGTGGGCATAAAAAAACCAGGGGCCGAAACCCCTGGCTTTTTTGTTGGAATGATTAGTGGTTCTTGCCGGCGAGGATGTTGCCGGAGATGACCATCTTCTGGACCTGGGTGGTGCCTTCGAAGATGCAGTATGCCTTGATGTCTCTCCAGATCTTCTCAACGCAGTCTTCCTTCATGTAGCCCTTACCGCCCATGAGCTGGATGGCGTCGGTGCAGACTTCCATAGCAGACTCGGTGGCGAACAGCTTAGCCATGGCAGCCTCAGTGGAGAAGGGCAGGCCAAGGTTCTGCAGCTCGTTGGCGTGGACAACGATGGTACGGGAAACTTCGATCTTGGTAGCCATTTCGGCCAGGATCCACTGGATGCCCTGACGGGAAGCAACGGGCTTACCAAAGGTGACTCTTTCCTTCACGAAAGCGATAGCTTCGTCAAGAGCGCGGCGAGCGATACCGACGGCCAGAGCGCCCACGCATGCACGGGACTTGTCCAGGGTCTTCATGGCGTAGCCGAAGCCCTTGCCTTCTTCACCAACCAGGTTCCAGAGGGGAACGCGAACGTTCTCAAACTTCAGGGAGCAGGTGGAGATGGTGCGGAAGCCGCTCTTGTCTTCGTACTTGGTGACGGAGAAGCCGGGGGTGGAAGCGGGAACCATGAAAGCAGAGATGCCCTTGGCGCCCTTAGAAGGATCGGTCATAGCGAAAACGCAGAGGATGTCAGCTTCGCCGCCGTTGGTGATGAAGCACTTCTCGCCGTTGATGACCCACTCGTCGCCTTCCTTAACAGCAGTGGTCAGAACGCCGCCTGCGTCGGAGCCGGACTGGGGCTCGGTCAGAGCGAAAGCTGCATAGCCCTTGCCCTCGAGGATGTGCTTTGCAAAATACTTGATCTGGTCTTCGGTGCCGCCGATGATAACGGGCTTCAGAGCCAGGTTGGTGGTCTGCATGATGGAAGCGAAGTTGCCGTCATAGTAGCCCATCTCTTCGTACATCACAGCTGCGGTGTGCAGGTCAACCTTGTTGCCGCCTGCATACTCGGGGATCTCAAAGGTGTTGAGGCCCAGCTTGAAAGCCTTGGCGTAAGCGTCAAAAGGAATTGCCTTGGAAGGATCGACAACCTTGTCCCACTCCAGCATGATGGGCTCGATTTCCTTCTTGCAGAACTCGCCAATAACTTCACACCACTTCTTCTGGCCATCGGTCAGTAAACGTGCCATAATACCTTACCTCCACAAAATTAATTAGGGTTTTGCTTGAATTAAATATATAACCGTCTGCCGCCCGCAAAGGGCAAACAAACTAAACAATTGCCCCTCAGAACAAATCTTAAAGGCAAAGGTTTTCAAAGAACCGCCGCAGCCCGGGGATTCCCCGGCAATCGGCACAAGGAAAAAGGGCTTGTCACCCTTTTTGACGAAGTAATTGGGAATCTACGACAAAATATCCCCATACTTCATCCTTATTTTACTAGTAAAATGAGAGAAAGTAAATCATTAATTTTACCGATTATCTAACTAATATTAATTAGTTTTTCTGGACGAAAAAACAAAGTCCTTTTTCTCAAGAATGTGCGAGCGTTGAAACCCAAGGCACTTCAACGCTCGCGATGCTTGTTTCGTCAGCTCAGCGTTTTCTGGACTCCATAAAAATCCCGGCGGCGTCTTCGATGAGCTTGGCCGTTTGGGGGATGCCTATGGTGCTGCTGACGGAGAGGTGATAGTTCTGAGCGCTGCCCCACTTGTTCTGGGAGAAGTAGTTATAGTAGGAGGAGCGCTTTTTGTCCTGCTTGCGTACGAAATCTTCCATGTTGGGGGCATTTTCACCATATTCTTCTCTGGCCCTCTGGATACGCTCCTCGATGGGGGCGTGGATGAAGACGTTCATGGTGGCGTCGTGGTTGCGCAGGATATAGTCGGCGCAGCGACCCACGATGACGCAGGGGCCCTGCTCCACCAGCTCCCGGATGATCTTGCTCTGGACCAGGAAAAGCTGGTCGGACATGGGCAGTACCTGGCTGGTCATATAAAGGCTATAAAGGAAGCTGGCGGACTTCACCTGCTCCATGCGGCGGACATAGTCCTCGGAAAGGCCGCTTTTCTTTGCTGCCAAGTGGATCAGCTCTTTGTCATAAAAGGGGATGTTAAGGCTTTTTGCCACAGCCTCACCCACCAGGCGGCCGCCGGATCCGTATTCGCGGGCAATGGTAATCACAGGAATTTTCATAGAACAACCTCCTCTTTTTCCTTTTGGGAAGAGCCGCAAACACATGCAGCCCTTTATGGTACAAGCAGGCCTGTAAGCCGGGTTCTGTTATAGACAGCCATCTATCTAGGCGCACTGTTGCCAATGCGCTCAAGCCACCTCCTCGGGGAAGCCGGGCAGGCTATGTTCCCCTCCACGGTGTTGCTCCGGATAGAGTTTACAGGGCCGAGCCGTTCCCGGTCGGCCAGTGAGCTCTTACCTCACTTTTCCACCCTTACCCGGTATAAGCCGGGCGGTATATCTCTGTTGCACTTGTCCTAAAGTTGCCTTCGGCGGGCGTTACCCGTTATCCTTGCCCTATGGAGCCCGGACTTTCCTCACAAAGGGCCTTTCGGCATCTTTGCGCGGCTGTCCAGCCTACTTGCACTTATAGTTTACAGGATTTTTGGCCTTTTGTCAAACCTTCCTTGTGGCCAAGTCTTCGCCGAAAAAGGTGAAAATCGCCCAACCAGAAGGCCGCGGCCCTCTTGGGGAAGCCATGACACCCGGCTCCCGGGGAAAGCTTTGGAAAGCCCTTGCCGTTTTTTTATTTTTGTGCTATTCTGGTTGCATCTATTCAAAACGCGGGGAGAGGTTGCCATGCACGTCACCGAAGCTGTTGAAAACTATCTGGAAGCCATTTTAGTCCTGGGCGGGCGCTATTCCGAGGTGCGGGCCACAGATATCTGCGCCTACATGGGTTATTCCCGGCCCACGGTTTCCATCGCGGTGAAGGGCATGAAGGGCAGCGGCCTCATCACCGTGGACGAGCATAACATCATTTCCCTCACAGAGGAAGGCCGCGCCGTTGCCACCGCCATCTATGAGCGACATACCGTGCTATCTAAGGCTCTTATGCACCTGGGCGTGGATCAGAAGACTGCCCTGGAGGACGCCTGCAAGATGGAGCACGACATCAGCGAAACCACCTTTCACTGCATCAAGTCCTTTTTGGAAAGCCAGGGAGATTTGTAGCACAGTATCGTCCCAGAAAAATACCAGCCCGGTTTTGGTACACAGGCCAAAACCGGGCTTTGCTGTTATAGAAACATGTTCAGGAGAGTTTCCTTACTTTGGACACCCACGGCTACCTGCTTTACCTGACCGTCCTTGATGGCCACCAGGGTGGGGATGCTGGTAACCTGAAAGGCTTGGGCCAGCTCCAACTGAGCGTCAATGTCGATCTTGCAGACCTTTAGGTCGCCCTTCTCTCCGGCAATCTCCTCCAGCACGGGGGCGATCATATGGCAGGGGCCGCACCACTCGGCGGAAAAATCCAGGAGGACGGGCTTTTCACTGCGAAGGACTTCTTGTTCAAAGTTTTCTTTGGTAATGGTTACTACGCTCATATTATTCACACTTTCTATTTATCCTTACTTTTGTAAAAGAGCATACAGTGGCAATAGCCCTCATAATCCGGGTCGGCGATTTGGGCCTTGAATTCTTCACAGATACATTTATTTTCCGCCAGCTTGCCCACACGGCAGGGGCAGTAGCCATCCCGGTTTTTAAGGCCCTCTTTGATCATGGCCACAACTTCTTTGTCCTCGTTCAGCCGGACTGCCATTCCCTTCACGCTCCTTCCTCATTGCCAAAGGTTCCTTGGATGAAGAGCCAAGGCCCGCCACCCACTGTTCGGTTTATAGGATATGTAAGCCCCGATGAAATTATCGCTGGAGAATTCAAAGGCCCTTCCCTACTCCTCGTCTGTGAATTCCTTATACAGAAGGCTGGGCTGCACGCCTACGTTATTCTGATACTTTCCGGAATTGTAAAGGGTATAGTCCCCCTGGAGGGTATGGTAGTAGATCTGGCAGATCTCGATGTCGGGGTAAACCCGTATGGGGTGGATGCAGTACATCTCCAGAGTCCAGTAGCCGGCAAAGCCCACGTCGCCAAAGCCGGCGGTAACATGGACGAATAGCCCTAAGCGGCCGATGGAGGAGCGCCCTTCCAGCATGGGGACGAACTTATCTGTTTTGGTATACTCCACGGTTCTGCCCAGGTAGAGGCGGTTGGGCTCTAAAAGCAGGCCCTCGGGAGGGATGACCATGCTCTTCACCGGGGTTTTTTTCTTCATGTCCAGGGTGTCGGTGTCGTAGACCAACAGCTCGTTGGAAAGGCGCAGGTTATAGCTGTTGGGGTTTAATTGGGACTGGTTATAGGGGGTGATGATAATTTCTTTATCCAAATGTTTCTTAATTTCCTCGCCGGACAGCAGCATAGACGTCATCCCTTCACCGGCAGGCAAGAAGGAGAAGGCATCCTCTCCCCGCCTGCAGTATTCTCTCTTTATTCTACACAAATATTGCGCCTTCTTCAAGTTTTTTCTCTAAAAGAAAGAGGGCCGCACCAAAAAGATGCGGCTCTCGCTAAATTATCCTGCCTTGATAAAGGTGACATCCTCCAGGGTGAGGGGTGTTGTGTAGGGGTTTACCGTGTCATTCAGGGCCTGAAGGCTCTCCTCGGGATACAGCTCGTAGCACCAGGAATAGCCTCTATACTTCTTGGTGCCGTCTCCGGGGAGGGTGGCGCTCTTAAAGTCGGCGTCTAAGTTCACCGAAACGCCCTCCTTGGCGAAGTAGCCCAGGTCCTTGAGGCTAAGGTTTGTCTTGGTGTTGGACACGAAGATGTCGATGAACTCGTTGAGTTTTGTGACATTCTCCCAGGAGAGAGCCTTTTTCGCCACGGCGGTTAAAATGCCCCGCTGGGTGGCGGTACGGTTCACGTCTGTATAATCCTTGGGCATGTTGGGGTCACTGTTGTGACGGAACCGGGCCACCTCCAGAGCGGCCTGGCCGTCTAAGGACTGGAGGCCGGGCTCGAAGTGGACGTGGAGTTCCTTACCCGGGGTGGTGTCGTCGTAAAACATCTTCACCGGCACGTCAAACTCTATGCCGCCTACGGCGTCTACCAGCTGGACGAAGGCCTGCATATCCACCACGGCGTAGAAGTCTATGGGGAAGCCTACCAGGGCCTCCACCTTGCTCTTCAGGTTATCGATGCCTTTGTGATAGGCGGAGTTGATCTTAGGGGTGCCGGACTCCACAGGGATCATGGTGTCACGGGGGATGGACACCATACCCACGGTTTTCGCCTTCACATCGTAGGTGGCTACCATGATGGTATCGGCGTTGCCGTTACCGTCGTCGCAGGCCACCAGGAGGAAGGTGTAACACAGGGGTTTGCGCTCTTTTGCGCCGTTAAAGTTAGTGGGGGGATCAAAGTCGCCCACCTGGGTGTTGGGGTCTGATGGCTGACCGGCGGTGTCCGGCGGGCCAAGGGCAAAGGTGATGGCGATGTAAACGGCAACTACCACAGCGGACAGCACCACGGCAGTCCGATAAAAGCCACGCAGCACGCGATAGCCTTTTTTCAGCTTTCTTTTTTTCTGGGCCAAGGGAGAATGCCTCCTTATATATCCAGGGTCGGTACAAAAAGCCACCGGCCCACAGCAAACGCGTCGGGAAATTTTTCTTTTTCGACATTATTATACACGCCGAGGGGGTTTTCGGCAAGGCTTCACCAAAATTTTTCGGCGCCTTCCTGCAAAAACTCCTCTTTGCTCTGTTTGCCTCCCTTCAGTATGCCCGATTTTGGCAGGAATACACAGAGGGGGGGCGACATCTTCCCTTTTTTCGCATGAAATGTCGGCTTAGTGGCCTTCCCCGCTCTTGTACCCCCTCTGTTCTTGTGGTATGATGGCGAAAGCCAACGACACATTTTTAGAGGTGAATACTTTGCAGATCGGTTCCGTAGAAATTCCATCCAAGCTTGCCCTGGCGCCCATGGCCGGCGTCACTGACATCGCCTTTCGCACCCTTTGTCGAGAGCTGGGGGCGGGCTATACCGTCAGCGAGATGGTCAGCGCCAAGGCCCTTTGCTATCAGGATAAAAAATCGCTGCCCTTATTAAAACTAGGCGAGGATGAGCACCCCGCCGCCGTGCAGATCTTCGGCAGCGACCCCAAAGCCATGGAGGAGGCCGCCGCCATCGCGGGAGAGGTCTCCGGCGCGGAGATTATAGACATCAACATGGGCTGCCCCGTGCCAAAAGTCGCCAACAGCGGCGACGGCTCCGGCCTGCTGCGGGACTTAGACAAGGCCTGCCTCGTGGCCGAGGCCGTGTTAAAAGGTGCCGGGCGCCGTCCTGTTACAGTGAAGATGCGTACCGGCTGGGACAGGGGCTCCATCGTTTGCATGGAACTGGCGAAACGCTTAGAGCAGCTGGGCATCGCCGCCATTACCCTCCACGGCAGAACCAAAGTCCAGATGTACGGCGGCACCGCCAACTGGGATTTAATTCGCGAGGTGAAAAAGGCGGTTTCCATCCCCGTCATAGCCAATGGTGACATTTTTTCCGGGGAAGACGCCGTCCGGGCCCTTCGCTACACCGGGGCGGACATGGTGATGATAGGCCGCGGCGTCTTTGGAAACCCCTGGATCTTTGCCGAGGCCAAGGCCGCCATTGAAGGACGGGAGATTCCACCCAGGCCGTCCCTCTCCCAGCGCTGCGACCTGGCTGTGCGGCAGTTTGAACTCTCTGCCCAGCATAAAGGAGAGAAAATCGCCTGCTTAGAGGCCCGGCGTCACTACGCCTGGTATCTCAAGGGGGTTCCCCACGCCGCTTATTGGAAGGAAGAGATCTGCCGCATCGCTACTCTGGAGGATGTTTACCGGGTGACGGCGGGGATCAAGCGGGATTTGAAGTAGCGAATACTTTTAGGAAGGCGAGGTGAAGTACGTGTCCCCGGCAAAGGATCATGAGCTGGTTCTGGCTGCAAAGGCAGGCGACGAGGATGCCTTTTCCCAGCTGGTTGCCCTATACGAAAAGCCCATTTACCACCTGACTCTGCGTATGTGCAAAAAACCGGAGGACGCGGAGGAGGTCACCCAAACCGCCTTTCTCAACGCTTGGCGGGGCCTTCCTCAGTTCCATGAGGACGCCTCCTTCTTTACCTGGTTATACAGACTTGCCACCAACGCCTGTATCGACTTTCTCCGTCATGAAAAAAGACGGAGATTAGGGCTGCCCGGCTTTTCCCTGGACGAGGACTCCCATCCCTATTGGGAGCTGCCTCACCACGGCATGAGCCCAGAGGAGGCCGCCCTGCAAAAGGATCTTTATCGCACCCTCTACGCCGCCCTGGAGGCCCTCTCCCCCGAGCACAGGGAAATCCTTTTGCAGCGGGAGATGGAGGGTCTTTCCTATCAGGAAATCGCCGACATCGCGGGGCTGGAGATGGGCACGGTAAAGTCTCGCATTGCCAGGGCGCGGCTTTCCCTGCGGCAGGTTTTGCTGGAATCAGGGAACTATTTTGACAGAGTGCCGTCAGAGAATACAAAGACCAAGAAAGGAGGCCTGACACCATGACCCTATGCTCTGAGATCGAACTGCTCATCAGCCTGTCTTTAGACGAAGACTTATCCCAAGAGGCCTCCCTGCTCCTCGTGGAACACCTGGCCATCTGCGAGGACTGCCGCAGCCTCCACCAAGAGTTAAGCCGTTTACATGGCGACTTTAAGGACCTCTCCGCCGTGGTGCCCGAGAGCCTGCACCAGGGCATTATGGCGCGGATTTCCCAGGGAGAGGGCGTCACCGCACTGCCCTCCACCCCCAAGAAGAAAAAGCTGCTGTATCCCTTTGCCACTGCCGCCGCCCTCCTGCTGGTGATTACCGGGGCCGCCCTCTCGGGGCAGCTTTCTGCTACGAAGGACGGTGCTACGGCAGCCGGGAGCGTTTCCGGAGCGGAAGATCCCGCCGCCCTCTCTATCCAGGCTGATTCCGGGGGAGGCAACGCTGCACAGGATGCCAGCAGCGAGGAATACGCCGCGCTTTTTACCACAGAGGACGATGTAAATCAGGACGCAGGCTCCACGCTCTGCGGAGACTTGACTCAAAACCAAGCAGAAAGAGGCACCCTACCGGGGCTCGTAGACGAGGCCTCTGAGGCAAACGGGCTGGTCTCCAAATCCGATGACGGGGCTGCCATCAACGGCATCGCCGACAATGCCCCTTACCCCGCACCCTCTCCCGCCGCGCCGCCTATGGCCTATTGCTACGAGCCCGGCGCGCCCCCCCAGGATACCATGATTGCCTACGCCGAAAGGGACGAGGATGGCCTGAACCTGGAAGAGGCCCAGGCCCTGCTAATGGCTTTGCTGGAAGCAAACGGCGGCGCCTCGGAGGCCCCGGTCTTCGAAGGGTCCAGCGCCGACGGCAGCACCTATCTCTTTTTGGTCACGGATTCCCAGGGCTGCACCTGGCGCTACCAGGTCTCTCTCACCACAGGCAGCATTACAGGCTGCATCGTCTCCGAAATTTACCCAACCCCTCCCCTGCAATGAACCCGCGCCCCCTTCTTTACTTTCTCTCATTTTTCATAAATTTTTGTTGTCAGGACAGCTGTTTTATTGTATAATAAACAATGGTTTCTGCTTGTGAGCCACATGGCCCCGGCATCTGGCCCTTTCTGACAGCAATCTTGAGAGCAAGTGACCCACAAGACTTTGTCTTGCCGGTGAAGGGGGCGTTTTTCCATATTTTCCACGGCGGCTGCATCAAGCACTTGGCTGGCGGAGCCTTCTTCCGGCCTACTTTTTATAACAAGGAGAGAAGATCACTATGAGCTATTCCGCAGACAAAATCCGCAATCTCTGTCTACTTGGCCACGGCGGAAGCGGCAAAACTTCTTTGGCTGAGAGCATTCTTTTTCTCACCGGCGGCACCGATCGCCAGGGCAGACCCACAGACGGCAACACAGTCTGTGACTACGATCCCGAAGAGGTGAAGCGTCAGATTTCCATCTCCCTGGCCATGGCTCCCGTGGATTATAAGGGCCATAGGCTAAACGTGCTGGACGCCCCCGGCAACTTCGACTTCTCCGGCGAGGTGGCCTCCGCCCTCTACGCTGCGGAAACCGGCGTGCTGGTCTGCTCTGCCAAAGACGGCCTCTCCGTGGGCGCCGACCGCTGCTATAAGCTGCTGCGGAATCAGAAAAAGCCCCGCTTTATCTATGTCTCCCGCTGTGACGAGGAAAACTCCAGCTTTGACAACACCGTGGAGGCCCTGCGCGCCAAGTTCGGCGCAGCCATTACTCCCGTGGTGCTGCCCATTTTAGACGGCAACAAGAAAGTAACCGCCTTTGTGGACCTCCTCCACAAAAAGGCTTATAACGCCAAGGGCGAGACCCCCGTTCCGGCCGACCTGGCCCCTGAGATCGAAGACAAGTACGCCGCCCTTACCGAGGCTGCCGCCGGCGCCGACGAGGAGCTGATGGAAAAATACTTCGACGCTGGGGAGCTCTCCCCCGAAGAAGTGATCCGCGGCCTGAGACAGGGCGTGGTAGAGGGCACCGTGGCCCCCGTGGTCTGCGGCAGCGCCCTAGACGGCCTGGGCACCGCCTTCCTGCTGGATATGCTGGTAGAGCTTGCTCCCAGCCCCCTGGACGCCGCTCCCGTTGCCGCCGAAAAGGAAAACGGCGACGCCATGGAAATCGGGCCCGACCCCAAGGGCCCCTCCTGCGCCTTTGTGTTCAAAACCGTTTCCGACCAGTATGGCAAGTACTCCCTGGTGAAGATGCTCTCCGGCAATCTCACCTCCGATATGTCTCTGCTTAACACCACCACAGGCAACGTGGAAAAGATCGGCCGCCTTTATAAGATGAAGGGCAAGAAGACTGAGGAAGTGAAGGAGATCATCTTCGGCGACATCGGCGCCATTGCCAAGATGGATAAGCTGAAGACAGGCCACACCCTCTGCGACGCTAAGCTGGCTGTGAAGGCCGCACCCATCCCCTTCGCCGAGCCCTGCTTCTCCAAGGCCATCGCCCCCAAGACCCGTGGTCAGGAAGACAAGGTCGCCTCCGGCCTTACCCGCCTCAACGAGGAAGACCCCACCTTCACCGTGGTGAACAACGCCGAGACCCGCCAGATGGTCCTCTCCGGCGCAGGCGACATTCAGCTGGACGTGTTGGTGGCACGACTTAAGAGCCGTTTCGGCGTGGAAACCGAGCTCTCCCCCGCCCGGGTGCCCTACCGCGAGAAGATCAAGAAAAAGGTGGAAGCCCACGGCCGTCATAAGAAGCAGTCCGGCGGCAGCGGCCAGTTTGGCGACGTGTGGATCCGCTTCGAGCCCCAGATGGAATCCGACGAGCTCCTCTTCACCGAGGAAGTCTTCGGCGGCAGCGTGCCTAAGAACTTCTTCCCCGCCGTGGAAAAGGGCCTGCGGGACTCCGTGAATCGCGGTGTACTGGCCGGCTACCCCCTGGTGGGCCTGAAGGCCACCCTGTACGACGGCTCCTACCACGCTGTGGACTCCAACGAAATGGCCTTTAAGACCGCCGCCCAGCTGGCCTATAAGGAGGGCATCCCCAACGCCGCCCCCACCATCTTAGAGCCCATTGGCGAACTGAAGGTCACCATTCCCGACAGCTACTTAGGCGACGTCATGGGCGATCTCAATAAGAGACGCGGCCGCGTCATGGGCATGAACCCCACCGGCGACGGCGACCAGGTTTTGGAGGCGGAAGTCCCCATGGCCGAGATGACATCCTACGCCATTGACCTGCGCTCCATCACCCAGAGCCGCGGCGCCTTCACCTTCCACTTTATCCGTTACGAGGAGGCACCTCCCGCTGCCGCCCAGAAGGCCATCGAGGAAGCCAAGGCCATGCAGGACGACGAATAATCCTTCTTCCTTACAAATGCAAACTCCCCTCTGTTACGGCAGAGGGGAGTTTTTTGTTATCTTTGGGGAGAAGCCTCCAGCTCTCCTGTGGAGCAGCTCAGCAGCAGGGGCCCGGCATCGGTCTCCAGCCGCCAGACAGGCAGCAAAATGGTCTGGGAGGAAAGGCTGCCGATAGAGTAAAGGTAGCCCGGCGTGATGGTCTCTATCTTGGTGACGGGAAGGCCCGCCTCCTTTACCTCCGCTGCGAACTGAACCAAAAGGGTAACGGCGTCTTTCACGGCGATGCCCCCCACATAGGGCGAGGGCGCGCCCAGGAGATGCCAGCCGCTAATCTCCCTTAAATCCTTGTCCTGGTATTTCATACGGATCTCACAGGTGAACACAGGGGCACCGTCCAGGGTTTGCCAAAGGGTGACCCGCTGTCCCCCTTCGATCTCCTCGGTTTTCGCCAGGGTGGACTCTCCCAAGTTCTTTTCCAGATAAGCCCGGGCGTGGGCGGAGAGGTCCTCCTCCAGGCTGCGGGCATAGCGGTCAAAGGTGACTGCAAACCTTCCGTAGGGGTAAAAGCGCACGGCGCCGCTCTCTCCCACGTATTCCAGCACGTTACCCTCCTGGTGGGCGGTGCAGCTGCCCAAGATCGCCTGGGCCAGGGCGGCCTCTCCGCCGGGGTCCCGCTCGGAAACCTGGGGGCTGAGGGTTAGCTCCCAGGGAACAGCCTCCTTTTCCAGAAAAATGCCCTGCTCCGCCAGAAAGGCCAGGGCGGCATCGCGGGTATCCTCCTCCACTTGGGTACGGTGCCTGGCCTGCCCTCCCACCAGAAGGAGGAAGCAAAGATTTAAGAGGAGCAGGAGGACGATGACAATATTCTTCAGCTTGGTTCGCTCCAACTGAGCTCCTCCCTTCTCATCCTGTTTTTAATAGGCCAGCCAATTGGGCAGTACCCGCAGGGCATCTCCCGCGTCTGAATAGCAGAAAATCAATTCGCTCCCGGTCTGATGCAGGGCACTTACTGCCGCCGATGCCTGTACTTCAGGCAGGGCGGCGGCCTGCTCTTGGGTGGCTGTGTAGGCCCGCAGGGTAATGGTATACTCCGCTACGCAGCCCTCCTTTACCACAAAGCGGGCGGCATAGCCATGGGGCGTCAGCAGCACAGGCGCGCCGGACAGGGCATACCAGCAGGTGATGGTTATCTCCCCCTCCCCGCCGGGCGACATGCCCCAGAAAGTGAGATCGCCCTCTCCGCTTTGCCCCGCCAGCACAGAGGCCAGAATCTGCCGAACCCCGGCGAAGGGACTCTCCCCCACGGGATAGCGGGGATTACTGAGGGAGCCGGCAGTGAAGTTGAGCTGCCCATTTTGGGCCACCCTCAGGGTATCCAGCCCGTCGCGGATCACCTGTCCGTCTGCCGACTCATAGGTGGAAACCGCCCTGGGGTTAAAGGCCAGGCTTCTTAAAAGGTCCTCCCACGCTTCCTGGTTAATCCCCTCCAGAGGATTTTTCCCTTCATAAACCGGAAGCTGCGGGGCGGTGGGCAAGATCACCTGATAGGGGTCCAGGGCGGCGTAAAGCTCCGGCAGCTCAAAGGCAAAAACAGCGCCGTTGGGGCTGACCTGGTCTATCTGCTCTTCCAGACTTCGCAAGCTGCTGCCAGACTGAGAGGCGCGATAGTAAAGGCCGTCTCGCTGGTTTTGATAGAGAAGCGCCAGGCCCTCCCCTTCCTCCAGGATGCAGAACCGCTTGGCCACCTCTTCCCGTAAATTCCCGTCTCTTCCGCCTCCCAGAACCGAGGCAGCCTCACCCAGAGGCAGCCCGTGGAAGAATTCGTAATAGATAAAGGTTTTGCCGGGAAGAAAGGCCCCCCGCCAGACCTCTTCCGAGATGGGGGCCGATGCCTCCAGCCCGGTGAGGGCCTCTCGCAGCAGGCTGCCCAGCTTCTGGTGGAAGAGGGCCTCCATGGCCTCCCTGTCATACTGCACCCCGTATCGGCCCGCGCTATTCTGTACCAAAAGGCGCAGGGGCCCGGCGGTCATGTTGGATTGTACCCCCACCAGCTCGCCCAGTCGCCCGCCCTCCGGCTGGCCCTCGTCCTTGGCCAGGACGAAGGCATCGAAGCCCATGTAGAGACTGGACTGCCCGATGAGAACCAGGGCGGAAACGGTGAGGAGGCAAATAGCCAGGTTTTGGCCCCAGGACAAAAGCCGCTTTCTTCCATTAGTCATGGTCGGGGCCCTCGGTTTTTAGCTCCAGGCAGACCGTGGTGCCGAGGCCGTCACTGGCTAGAAGAGTCAGATTCCCCTGGTGGAGATTCACGATTTCCTTGGCGATGGAAAGGCCCAGGCCCGTTCCGCCGGATTCGCGGGATCTGTGCTTGTCCACCCGGTAGAAACGGTCAAAAATCCGCTCCCTGTCTTCCGGCGGGATGCCTATGCCATTGTCGGACACCTTAGCCCAGACCTTATTCTCCCCGGCACCGGCGGAGATGGTAATCTCCCCGCCGTCGGGGGTGTATTTAATGGCGTTGGAGACGATGTTCATCATCACCTGCAAGATCCGCTCCCTGTCGGCCCGGATTTTGGGAAGATCATCCTCCAGGGCAAGGTGCAGGGTGTGGCCCCGCCGCTGGGCCTCCAGCTTCACCGCCTGATAGAGGTCTTGCAGGGCGCCCTCAAAGGGGAAGATGGTGAAATGCAGGTCGCCGTGACCGGAGTCGAAGCGGGAGAGGGTCAAAAGGTCTTGCACGATGTGGGTCATTCTGTCGCTTTCGTTGAGGATCACCTGGAGGAAGCCGGACTGGGTCTCCGGGGGCAGGTCCGGAGCATCGGCCAGGGTTTCGGCGTAGCTGCGGATGTTAGTGAGGGGAGTGCGCAGCTCGTGGGACACGTTGGCCACGAACTCCCGGCGCATCTGCTCCGTTTTGGCCTGCTGGGTCACGTCGTGAATCACCACCAAAACCCCCGCCTCCTTCTCCCGGGAAAAGGGGGCCAAAAGGAGCTTGAGACGTCTTTCTCCCTTTTGCATGTCGCCCTCCAGGCAGTCGTCCTTTGCCGCCAGCACCTCTTGGAAGGAGGCGATGGAGCCGAAGAGGCCATCGTAGTCCACCTGTATGCCTATGGGGATCAGGCGGGAGAGCATCTCCTCCGCCGCCGGGTTGGAGTGGATCACGTGGCCCTCCTTGTCAAAGGCCACCACCCCGTCTGTCATATGGAGGAAGAGGGCGTCCAGCTTGGTGCGCTCGTTTTCCACCTCGTCTATGGTCTGCTTTAGGCGCCCGGCCATCTTGTTAAAGGTATTGGTGAGAACGCCGATCTCATCGTGGGAGTCGGCCAAAATCTCCTCGGAAAAGTCCCCCTGGGCCATGCGCATGGCGCCCTCCGTCAGGCTTTGAATGGGGATGACCATGGTTTTCGACAGGAGGAAGGAGAGCAGGATGGAGATGAGAAGGCCGAAGCCTAAGGCCTCGATGATGAGGACGAACATCTCCCCCGTCAGCTCCTGGACAGTCTGGCGGTTATCCAGGATATAAATGACATAGGGCTCACCGCCTCTTGTGACGGGGATGGCCACATCCATGTAACTTTCCGTGATGTCGTTTTTCACCCCGGCCTCTCCGGTGCCGTTCAGGGCGGTGAGGATATTGGCGGTCATGGCGAGGTTCTGGCCCAGCTCTTCGTTGGAGCCGTCTAAAAAGGCCCCTGTTTTCCCGTCCAGGATGAAATAGTTGCGGTTGTGCGCGTCCACGCCCAGGTCGCCCTTATAGGCATCCAGCACCGCGCCCAGGGCCTGCACCGCATCTTCGCCCGGCTCCTTAGAGATTCTCAAATCCCGGCGAAAGGCCTGATCCTGGTTAAAAAGCTCCTCCATTTGGGCATAGAAATCGTTGAGGTAAAAGCGACCCACGGAGTTAATGAGAAAGGCCCCCGCCACCGTCATGAGAGAGACCACCAGGAGAATCATAATGAGTACCAGCTTCATATGCAGGCTTCGCAGCAAGAGGGCCACCTACCTTCCTATCCTTTTGGGTGTTTAGTCGTTCCCGGCGAAATAATAGCCCAGGCCTCTCCGGGTTAAAATAAAAGTTGGCTCCGCCGGGTCGTCCTCCAGCTTTTCCCGCAGACGGCGGACGGTCACATCTACCCCGCGGACATCGCCCACGTAGCCCTCGTAGTTCCAAACGGACTCCATCAGCTCCTGGCGGGAGAACACTCGGCCGGGGTGTATGGCCAAAAACTTTACCAGCTCAAACTCCCGCTGGGTCAAATCCAGCATGGCGCCGTCCTTAAAGACCCCGGCGCTGTCCTGGTCTATGGCGATGCGGCCCAGTATCATTCGGTTTTTGGGCACAACCGGTTCTGCCCGCTCCCCATCGACCCGGACACGACGCAGATTGGCCTTCACCCGGGAGACCAGCTCCCGCATGGAAAAAGGCTTGGTCACATAGTCATCGGCCCCGGAATCCAGGCCTAATACCTTATCCTTTTCCTCTTCTCTGGCGGTGATGATGAGGATGGGCACGTGGTTGCCCCTATCCCGCAGGGTGCGGCAAACGGTGAACCCGTCCATTTCCGGCAGCATCAGGTCTAGGAGGATCAGGTCGGGGTTTTCCTCCATGGCCAGACGCAGGCCCGCCGCCCCGTCGTAGGCCTCGATGGTTTGAAAGCCCTCGCGCCCTAAGTTAAAGCGCAGAATGTCGACGATGCTTTTTTCGTCCTCTACAATCAGGATTTTATGGCTCATGCGTAACCCTCCCTACACGGCCCCTTCGCCCCGCAGATGCAGGACGCCCTTCATTATGCCTATGACGGTTTTTCCATCGCGTATTTGATGCGCCTCTATCATTTTCAAAAGCTTACGCAAGGGGATGCGCACCACGTCTAAAAACTCGCCCTCGTCGGGGCTGGCCTCACCCTGAGAAAGATTTCTGGCGAAAAAGAGATGCACCTTTTCCGCAAAAATCCCCGGGGAGGAATAGGTGTAGCCCAAAGGGTGCACCTCGCCGGGTGAAACGCCCGTTTCCTCCGAGAGTTCCCGGATGGCGCAAAGCTGCGGGTCTTCCCCGGGCTCCAGCTTGCCGGCGGGCAGCTCCAGCACTTCTTCTCCCACAGCGTAGCGGTATTGGCGCACCATCACTACCCTGTCTTCCTCGTCTATGGCGAACACTGCCACACCGCCGGGGTGCTCCACCACCTCGCGATTGACCACCGTTCCGTCGTGAAGCTTTGCCTTGTCCCGGCGCACATTGACAATGAGCCCTTCGTAAACCTTACTTTCTTGCAGCGGTATCTCTCGAAAATCCATGTTTCCACCCCTAGGCTTTCTTTCGGCCGTTTCCACGGCGCGGGGGCCTCGGCCCCTTCACTTGGGGTAATAATACCATGATTTTAGGGCTGTGCCAACTTCTTTTTCACGGGCAGCGCCCCCTCTGGAAATGTTTACAGCTATCCAATCGCCCCCTTTCCCTGTATAATCATAGCCAACTACTTCTATAGCGGGAGGATGCTTATGACTGCGCAGTCTATTCGATCCAATATGGTGCTCTTTATTCCCCAGGAGGAGCTGGCCCAGCGAAGCCTGCAGGGTGAGGAGCTGACCCACGCCCAGGCCATGTCCCTCCTGGCCTCTGTCTTTGAGACGGCGGGGAAGCCCCTTCCGGCCCATGCGGATCTTCAGGTATTTTCGGCAAAGAGCGGCGTGCTGCTCTTTTTAAGGCCTCTACATACCGCCGCCATGCAGCTTGGGATCTCCGCCTTTCTGCTCTCCTGATTTTTTCAAAGGCCCCTGCCCTGTTTCCTTTTCGAGTTTTTTCTCAAAACGTAAAAATTTGTTTTGATTTTGTAACTCTTTTGTGCTACAATATGGCAAGACAATACTGCAACATACCATATCTCGTCATTGCGCCACGGGTTTTCCCGGTTTTTGCTTTTTGCAAAACTTGGCTGGCTGCGTTTTTCCGGCAGCTCTGCAATGACTTACCTGGGATTAGAATAGTATGGATTGGTTATCCTATCAATTAGTCAGAGGATTCTTCTTTGGTTCTTTGATTTTTTTCTGCTGAGAAGGATAAGAAGAGGGTGCAATTTTGACAAAATATATCATTGAGGGAGGCAGGCCCCTTTATGGCGAGGTGGAGATCAGCGGCGCGAAAAACGCAGCCGTTGCCATCATCCCCGCCACCCTGCTGGTGGAAGGCGTATGCCGCATTGAGAACGTCCCCCAAATCAGCGACGTTACCTTAATCCTCAGCATCTTAAAAGAGCTGGGCGCCGATATACGCACGGTGAACCGCACCACCCTGGACATCGACTGCTCCAAGGTTTCCGCCCATCGGGTGTCCTATGAGCTGGCCCGGCAGATTCGCGCCTCTTACTATTTAGTAGGGGCGCTATTAGGCCGTTTTGGGAGAGCCGACGTGCCCCTGCCCGGCGGCTGCGATCTGGGCACCCGGCCCATTGACCAGCACGAAAAGGGCTTTACCGCCATGGGCGCCCGGGTGGAGGTGCAAAACGGCTATATCCACACCACCACGGAGAAGGATAAGCTCCACGGCGCCCACATCTATCTGGACGTGGTCTCCGTTGGCGCCACCATGAACATTATGCTCACCGCCTCTCTCACTGAGGGGCTTACCATCATCGAAAACGCGGCCAAGGAGCCCCATATCGTCGACCTGGCAAACTTTTTAAAC
Source organism: Evtepia sp. (assembly GCA_031553635.1). GTDB lineage: Bacteria > Bacillota > Clostridia > Oscillospirales > Oscillospiraceae > Evtepia. The sequence goes on from JAVBLH010000007.1 coordinate 131,712, forward strand.
TCCATGGGGGCCAACATCATGGGCGCGGGCACAGACGTGATTAAGATCCGCGGTGTCCAGCAGATGAAGGGCGGCTTTTACTCCATCATTCCCGACCAGATCGAGGCAGGCACCTTTATGGCTGCCGTCAGCGCCGCCGGCGGGGAGATCCGCATTAAGAACATCATCCCCAAGCACTTAGACTGCATCACCGCGAAGCTTGTGGAGATGGGGGTAGAGATCATCGAGGACGACGACTCCCTCTTGGTGCGCCGCCTGGGAGAGCTTCATCGTACCAATGTGAAGACCATGCCCTACCCCGGCTTCCCCACAGACATGCAGCCCCAGATCGCCGCGGTGCTGTGTCTGGCCAAGGGCACCAGCATCTTAAACGAGGGCGTTTGGGATAACCGCTACCGCTTTGCAGACGAGTTCCGCCGCATGGGAGCCAACATCCAGGTGGATGGCAAGATCGCCGTCATCGAAGGGGTGGACAAGCTCACCGGCGCCCCTGTGAACGCCTGCGACCTGCGGGCCGGGGCAGGCATGATCGTGGCCGGTCTGGCTGCCGACGGAATCACGGAGATCGACCAGGTGTTCCACATTGAGCGGGGCTATGAAAAAATCGCCGAAAAGCTGAACCAGCTGGGGGCCAGAATCCGGGTGGAGGTAAAACCCGAAGAAGATCAGCATAGCGGCGTAGGATAAGCTATTATTTTCCAAAGCTATATGATATAATGTGGGCGGTGGCTGAATTGTCGCCGCCCTTTTTGACGGAAAGGATGCTGCCCTATGATGCAAATACAGCTCCTCTGCGTGGGAAAGCTAAAGGAATCCTTTTATCTGGAAGCCACGCGAGAATACGAAAAGCGCCTGGGGACACTGTGTAAGCTCTCCATTCTGGAACTGCAGGAGGTTCGCCTGCCCGATGACCCCTCCCCCGCCCAGATGGAGGCCGCCCTGGAAAAAGAGGCGGCGGCCATCTTTGAAAAGCTGCCTAAGGGCGGTGCCCTCATCGCCCTCTGCATCGAAGGTGGCCCCCTCTCCAGCGAGGCCTTGGCTGCTAAACTGGAGGAGCTGGCAGTGCGGGGCGCCTCCTCCCTCAGCTTTGTCATTGGCGGCTCCTGCGGGCTCCATCATACCGTGAAGGAGAGGGCCCTGCTGCGGCTTTCCATGTCGCCTATGACCTTTCCCCACCATTTGGCCCGGGTGATGGTACTGGAGCAGATCTACCGCGCCTTTCAGATCCAAAAAGGCACCCGATATCATAAATGAAACTGAGGTGACACCATGACTTATCGTGAAAACTATGAATTTTGGCGCAATAGTCCTGCCCTCTCCCCCGAGGAAAGGGCAGAGCTTGCCGCCATCGCCGAAGATGAGAAGGAGATCGAAAGCCGCTTTTTCGGCCCCCTGGAGTTTGGCACTGCGGGGCTGCGGGGCGTGATGGGCGTGGGGCTGAGGCGTATGAACCTCCACGTGATCCGCCACGCTACCCAGGCCTTTGCCCAGGTAATTTTAGAGCAGGGGGAGGCGGGGGCCACTCAGGGTATTGCCATCTGCCACGACTGCCGCAACCTCTCTCCGGAATTTGCTCGAGAAGCGGCCTGCGTCATGGCGGCCAACGGCATCCGGGTCTACCTCTTCTCCTCCATGCGGCCTACGCCGGAATTATCCTTTGCCGTGCGGCACTATGGCTGTATGGCCGGCATCAATGTCACCGCCAGCCACAACCCCAAGGAGTATAACGGCTATAAGGTCTACTGGTCCGACGGCGCTCAGCTTCCCCCGGACCACGCCGCCGCCATCGCCGGGAAGATGACGGAGATCGACCTCTTTGCCGGTGTGAAGACTATGGCTTATGAAAGAGCCTTGGACCGGGGCCTCATCACCCTCATCGGCCGGGAGACCGACGAAAAGTACCTGGCCGAGGTGATGGCCATGGCCAACGATTTTGACCTGGTGAAAAGAGTGGCCGACGATTTCACCGTGGTCTATACCCCCTTCCACGGCACGGGATACCAGCAGGTGCCCTGGGTGCTGGGTCAGCTGGGGGTGAAAAACCTCTACTGCGTGGAGGAGCAGATGGTGATAGACGGCAACTTCCCCACCGTGGCCTCTCCCAACCCGGAAAATCCCGATAGCTTTGCCCTGGCCATCGCCCTGGCCCAGGAAAAAAACGCCGACCTCATCATGGGCACAGACCCTGACGCGGACCGGGTGGGGATTTTAGCCCGCAATGCCCAGGGGCAGTATCAGCTGTTTTCCGGGAATCAGACGGGGGTGCTCGCCCTCCACTACCTCATCGGCGCTTTGGAGCGCAGCGGCGCCATGCCGCCCAATCCCGTGGCCTTGAAGACCATCGTTACCACAGAGCTGGCCAGAAGGGTCTGTGAGCGCTTTGGGGTTTCCTGCCAGGATACCTTTACGGGCTTCAAGTTTATGGCGGAGCGGAAAAACGACCTGGAGGAAAAGGGCGAGGGCAAGGTGATCTTCTCCTACGAGGAGTCTTTTGGCTATATGCTGGGCGACTATGTGCGGGACAAGGACGCTGTGACCGCCTCCCTCCTGCTGGCGGAAATGGCAGCCTATTATAAGGACAAGGGCATGACCCTTTTCGACGCCCAGGAGGCCATTTTCGCCGAGTTTGGCTACCACCAGGAGGAGACCATGAACCTGGTGATGCCCGGCCTTGAGGGGATGGAGAATATGAAGGCCATTATGGTGCGGCTCCGGGAAGAGCCCCTGGTGGCTGTGGCCGACATTCCCGTCCTGACCCAAAAGGACTACCAGAGCGGCGTGGAGATCGACTGGGAAACGAAAACCCAGCGGCCCACCGACTTAAAGGGCTCCAACGTGCTAAAGTACCGCCTGGGAGACGGAACGGACTTTATCGTGCGCCCCTCGGGTACGGAGCCCAAGATCAAGGTCTACATCTTAGCCCACGGTGAAGACAGGCAGGACTGTCAGGCGCGGGTCGCCAAGATCATCACCTGGGTGAAGGAACACTTGAAGTAAGCAAACTAAACAGCCGCGCGGCATCACAAAAGGATGCTGCGCGGCTGTTTTATGCTTTGGCTAGGAAGGGTTACCCGCGGGGATGAGGCGCAGGGTGCGGTAATAGTCCGTTTCCAGCATTTTTCCGGCGTACTGAAACTTATCGCGGACGATCTGCAGCATCTCCTGAGCGTAGTCCTGGGGAACCACGGCGTCGGGCACGGGGGTAAATTCGTCCTCCTGGGCGTCGTATCCCCCCAAATCGGTGATATAGCTGCAGTCGGAAAAAATCACAAGACCGGGATCGTCGGAGAGTATATCCCGGCCCATCAGCAGGCGGGAGTCGTACTCCAGGCCAAAGAGGTTCAAGAGGGTGGGCAGAATATCCAGGTTGCTGCAGGGCTTTTGGATAGGAATGGGCTCCCTTTTATCCCCGGACCAGAGAATGAAGGTGCTGCGGTAGAGGTCGGCGCTGTCCTTCACCCCGGGGCCCGCCAGCTCCTCTATGGCGCCTTCCGTCAGGCCGTAGGGGTAGTGGTCGGGGTAGAGGGCGATGACGGTGTTCTCCAACTGGCCTGCCGCCTCCAAGTCGGTAAGGAGCTGCTCCACCGCCTTGTCCAGCTCTATCTGGCAGGCCAGGTAGGCTCTGGCCTCTTCCGATAGGTTCAGGTGGGAGACCGCTTCCTGGTGCCTGGCCGACATGGCATTCTGTTCAAAATTATATTGGAGGTGCCCGCTTACCGTCATGTAGTAGACGTGAAAGGGGGCATTTGTGCCATACTCCGGAAAGGTTTTCTCCATCATCTCCCTGTCGGATTCGGGCCAAAGGGCCTCCAGCTCCAGGCCCTTCCCTACCCCCTTATAAAGGTAGCCCATGTTGGGATGGCTCAAGTCTCTGCCGTAGTAGCTGTAGGTGTGGTCGTGGTAGGCCCGGGTTTCGTAGCCCTGGGCCCGCAGCCGGTTTCCCATGCAGAAATATAGGCTGTTGTGAGAAGAGGCCCCCATGGACTGCTCCCCGGACTTGGGCAAAAGCGAGGTGCAGCTGACATATTCCCCGTCTGAGGTGGAGACCCACCAGAGGGGCGTGTAGAAGTTTTCAAAGACGAAGCCCTCATGGGAAAGGCGGTATAGTGTGGGGGTCAGGGTTTCATCCACTGCCCAGGGGGAAAAGGCCTCGGCGGTGATCATGATAAGGTTTTTCCCCTGAAAAAGCCCGGTGTATTGGTTTTGGTAAGAGGGCTCTCTGGTGGAAAAATAGGTGTCCAGGGCGGCGATCTCTTCATTTCCCTCCTGGGTGCCCGGGCCCTGAAAGCTGATATCCATCACGTTGGGCTCATAGCCGCCGTGCTCCTGGGAGAGGTCGGGCCTTGTGGCCGGCGGCTCTTCCGGGGCCTCGGCCGGAGGAAATAAGAGGCGGCCCAGATCCAGGCGCAGGGAGGTGAGTACGCCGAATTTAGAGATGGTCAGCTCGGGGCTCCCCTCCTGTCTGTAGACTCCCCAGGGGTCTAAAATACCGCCATTGGGCAGGATGATGGCGGCGATGGCCACGCCGTAGAAGAAAACAGAAAGCCCCAAAAGGCCCAGCTTTCTGCGAAAGCTTCCCTTCTCCGGGGTGACGCCCTTGCCAAAGACGCACAGAAGGACAAAGGGCACCGCCAGCAGCAGCAAAATAGGCAGGGTGCGCCAAACGCCATGGAGCCCTACCTTCCAGTATTCCGTGGCCCCTGTGGCCACAGAGACGGAATAGACGGCAAACACCGTGCGCATCACCGTGAAATAAACTGCCTGCACCATGTATAAAAAGGTGAGAAAGCCCATCACCGCCAAGGAGGCAATGCGGTTTACCCATTGACCGCCCAAAGTGGTGAGAAAGCTGCAAAGTAACCCGGCAGACAGGGTAAAGAGGGTGGTATATAGAAGCCCTAAGTTCCAAATGTTTCCAAAATCCCAGATTTTGATTACCATCTCCATCCAGAGCAGGCCCAAGGGGAAGATGAAAATGGGCAGGTAGCGCCGCCAGTTTGGGTGGCATTTTATCTTGTTCTTTTGAGTTTGTTCCATGGTTTCCTCCCGGAAAAGTTGTGCTTTTGCAAATGTCAGGGTTCATCCCTTGTTCTACAAAGCATAGCAGAAAAACGGATGATTGCAAGGGGTTTTTCAGGCTTTGTGTCTAAGTTGCCAAATAATGGGCCTAAGCTGCCTTCCCGCACCCCCTTCTTTCCCCGGTGGGACGGGTCATAATTTTGGGGCACTGGCCATACCCTATTAGTGCATAAGAGCGGGAGCCCTTCCCGCTCTACTCGGCATACCGCCTGCCCAATGGCGGCAGCTGCACAGGTTGTGAGGCTTTTTTCTCACCGCTGCGGCTTTTAGGGAGGTTATTATGAAAAGGTATTTGGCGGTTTTTCTGATTCTCACGTTTCTTTTTGTCCCCGTCACCGGCTTTGCCATGCCCTCTGATCTCAGCGCCGCCGCCGTGGTGCTGATGGAGAAGGAGACGGGCACGGTGCTCATGGAAGAAAATGCGCACGAAAAGCTGGAGCCCGCCAGCGTTACCAAGGTGATGACCCTGCTTCTCATCATGGAGGCCCTGGACAGCGGGCGCATTAAAAAAGAGGACATGGTCATCACCTCTGCCAACGCGGCCGGGATGGGCGGCTCCCAGGTGTTTTTGAAGGAGGGGGAGCAACTGTCTGTACATGATATGCTCAAGGCCATCGCCGTGGCCTCGGGGAACGACGCCTCTGTGGCCATGGCGGAGCACCTGGCGGGCAGCGAGGGCTCCTTCGTCCAAAAAATGAATGCACGGGCTATGGAGCTGGGGATGCAGGACACCACCTTTGTCAATTGCACAGGCCTTCCCGCCCCGGGTCACGTGACCTCGGCCTATGATATCGCTATTATGTCCCGAGAGCTGGTGAAAAACCATCCCGGAGTGCGGGAGTACACCACGATCTGGATGGACACCCTGCGAGACGGGGCCTTTCAGCTAGCTAACACCAACAAGCTGATCTACTATTATAGCGGCTCCACGGGGCTGAAAACCGGCTCTACCGACGCCGCCCTCTACTGTCTCTCCGCCACAGCGGAGCGGGACGGCATGGAGCTCATTGCCGTGGTCTTAGGCTCCCCCACCTCGGCCCAGCGCTTTGACGCGGCCAAGGCCATGCTCAACTACGGCTTTGCCAACTACACCCTTATGGATGTGGAGCCCAGCACTCCCATCCCCCCGGTTCTGGTGACCTTGGGCACGGTAGACTCCCTCCAGCCTGTGCCCCAGTATCCCTGCCGCATCCTATTGAATAAATCCGATACCAGCAAGGTGGAGACCGTTATTACCGTGAACGACAGCGTGGAGGCCCCTGTGGAATGCGGCCAGACCCTGGGGGTCATGTCTGTCATGGTAAACGGCGCGCCTTATGAGACCGTTCCCTTAGTGGCGACCCAAGAGGTGCCGCGCCTGAGCTTTTTGCAGATTTATCGCAACTTTATGTCCATCCTCTTTTTGAAGGGCTGAGCCCACCTTGACTTTTCCCCCCAAAGTAATTAAACTGACAGGGTGCCTTGCGATTATCACGAAATGAGGATGCCCCATGTCAGTTTACCTGGATCACGCCGCCACCACGAAAGTATTACCCTGCGCCATCGCCGCCGCCACCCACACCATGGAGACGGCCTTTGGAAACCCCTCCTCCTCCCACAGCTTCGGCAAGGAGGCCCAAAAGGCCCTGGAGGAGCAGCGGGAGCTGATCGCCGCCACAATGGGCGCAAGGGCGGGAGAGCTCTATTTCACCTCAGGGGGAACGGAGAGCAGCAACTGGGCCATTGCCATCGCCCGGGAGCTTGGCAGGCGCCGGGGCCGCCATATCATCACCACAGCCATAGAGCACGCCTGCGTTTTAGAGCCCCTGGGCGCCCTGGAGCAGGAGGGCTACGAGGTGACTTATCTGGCGCCGGACAAAGAAGGGCGCATCACCGCCGCCCAGGTGGCGAAGGCCCTTCGAGAGGACACCATCTTAGTCTCCATGATGCTGGTGAACAACGAGACGGGAGTGCGGCTCCCCCTTGAAGAGGTTTCTCAGGTTTTGAAGGAGAAAAACTCCCAGGCTCTGCTCCACAGCGACGCTGTCCAGGGCTTTTGTAAGGTTCCCTTCACCGTCTCCGACCTGGGCGTTGACCTTTTGGGCATCAGCGCCCATAAGATCGGCGGGGTCAAGGGCTGCGGGGCCCTATATGTGCGGGAAGGGCTCCATGCAGCCCCCCTGATCTTAGGGGGCGGGCAGGAAGGTGGCCTGCGCTCCGGGACAGAGGCTACCCCCCAGATCGCCGCCTTCGCCGCCGCCTGCCAGGAAAAGGCGGAAAGCTTTGAAGCCGATACGGCCTATCTAAGGAACTTAAAAGCCTACGCCCTCTCTCTTTTGTCAAAGGAGGTGCCAGGCCTTCAAGTGGTCTCTCCCGGAGATGCGCCCCACATCTGCGCCCTCTCCCTCCCCGGCTACCCCAGCGAGATGCTCCTGCGGGACTTGGGGGATCGCGGGTTTTTCGTCTCCTCGGGCTCGGCCTGCCATAAGGGCAAGCCCAGCCACGTGTTTGCCGCCATGAAGCTGCCCCCTCGTGTTCTCATGGGGATGCTGCGGGTCTCCTTCTCCAGGGAAAACACCCGGGAGGAGATAGAAGGCCTCTGCGCCGCCCTTTGCGCCATTACCCGGGAGCGGATTCCCATGGGCCGATAGAAAAGATACACCCCAGCCGAAGGTTTGAACACCACGGCTGGGGTTTTTTGCCTTTTATTCTGCTTCCGGCACTTCGGTTTCTTCCCGTTGGGGCAGGGCTTCCAGGATGCCCACGCAGCGGTTGATGGGAACGCCCTGACTGTGGAACTTTTCCTCATAGTCTGTCATGACCCCCCGGATGCCTTCGCTGTGCAGATTCCTGGTGACCTCCTCCAAGCGGTAGCCGGCCTTGGGGAACTGGAAGAGGGAAAACTCAAAGAGATCCCGGTTGTCTGTCTTAAAGTGGATCTCGCCGCCTGGCCTTAGCGCCTGCCTGTAACGGAGAAGAAAGCCCTCGTGGGTCAGGCGGCGCTTGGCGTGGCCGTGACCGGGCCAGGGGTCGCAGAAGTTGATATAGAGGCGGCTCACCTCACCCTGGGCAAAGTAGTCGGAGAGCTCTCTGGCGTCACCGTCGATGAAAAAGACGTTGTTAAGACCCAGGCTTTGGGCTCTCTCCATGGCGATGACCATGGCGTCCGGCACCCGCTCCACGGCGATGAAAAGGGCCTCGGGATGATTGCTTGCCGTCTCGCAGGTAAAGCGACCCTTGCCGCAGCCCAGCTCTAGGAATACCTCTTTCGCCTCGGGCATCAGGGTTTTCCAGCTGCCCTTCCGTTCTTTGGGCTCGCGAATCCAGAGGGCGGCGCAGCGAGCCATTCTCTCCTCCAGGTTCTTTTTCTTGCGCATACGCATGGACGGGGTCCTCCTTGGAAGGATGTTATCGTTTTCCGCCGGGATTGGGGTTTTGGCGGGTCTTGGCGCGCTTTGGCTTTTCCTTTATGGTGCGCTTATGAGCGGTGGGGGCTGCGGGCTTTTCCGCCGCCTTTTTTACGGCGCTGCCGGGGCGCACTAAGCAGTGGCTTCCGTAGCCGATGAGGTCTTCCCTACCTGTCTTATGGAGGGCCTTTAGCACCAGGGCGCGCTTTTCCGGGCGCTTCCACTGGAGCAGCGCTCTCTGCAACTCCTTGTCCTCCCGGCTTTTGGGGACGAAGACGGGCTTTAGGGTTCTGGGATGAAGGCCAGTGTAATACATGCAGGTGGAGAGGGTACCGGGGGTGGGATAAAAGTCCTGGACCTGCTCCGGCTGGCGGCCCTCTTTGTGGAGCCACTGGGCCATGGAAACGGCGTCCTTTAATTCGCAGCCGGGGTGGGAGGACATGAGGTAGGGCACCAGATACTGCTCCTTACCCTGCTTTTGATTCAGCTGGCGGTACTTTTCGCGGAACTTTTCATAAACCCCCACATTGGGCTTTCCCATATAGTCCAGCACATGGGTGACGCAATGCTCCGGGGCCACCTTTAGCTGGCCGCTGACGTGGTGCTTGATGAGCTCGGAGAAAAACTCCCCTTTTTTGTCCTGGAGGAGGAAGTCAAAGCGGATGCCGGAGCGGATAAAGACCTTTTTCACCCCGGGAATGGCCCGCAGCTTACGCAGAAGCTGAAGGTAGTCGCCGTGGTCGGCGTCCAGATTAGGGCAGGGGGTGGGGGCCAGGCAGTCCCGGTTTTTGCAAAGACCCTTTTCCATCTGCTGTTGGCAGGAGGGCCTTCTAAAGTTGGCGGTAGGGCCCCCCACATCGTGGATATAGCCCTTGAAATCCGGCAGCTTGGTGAGAAGGGTAGCCTCCTTTATCAGGCTCTCGTGGCTGCGGGAGGTAATCATCCTGCCCTGATGAAAGGCCAGGGAGCAGAACTTGCAGGCCCCGAAGCAGCCTCGGTTGTGGGTGATGGAAAAGCGCACCTCTTCGATGGCGGGCACGCCCCCTTGACTGTCATAAACAGGGTGGGGCATACGCTGGTAGGGCAGCTCATACACCGCGTCCAGCTCCCGGGTACTCAGAGGCATGGCCGGAGGATTCACCACCAAAAATTTTTCCCCGTGGGGCTGGATTACGGCGCGGCCACGAATGGGGTCGTGCTCGTCGTATTGGAGCTGATTGGCCTGGGCGTAGGCCTTTTTATCCTGACTCACCTTCTCAAAAGAGGCGCAGCGCAGGAAAGGATATGCGCAGTCCTCCTCCCTATCCGTCAAGTAGCAGGTACCCTTTACGTCCCGGATCTGAGACACAGGAGTTTTGGCGGCCAGCTTCGAAGCGATCTCCCGGGTGGCTCTCTCCCCCATGCCGTAGGTGAGGAGATCAGCCCCGGCGTCTGCCAATAGAGAGGGGCGGACTTTGTCGTCCCAGTAGTCGTAGTGAGCAAAGCGGCGCAGGGAGGGCTCTAAGCCGCCTATGATGAGGGGAATGTCGCCAAACACCTCACGCACCCGCTGGGCGTAGACTATGGCGGCTCTGTCTGGTCGGCGGCCTGCCTTGCCGCCGGGGGAGTAGGCATCGTCAGAGCGGCGTTTTTGGGAGGCGGTGTAATGGGCCACCATAGAGTCGATATTCCCCGGGGAGATCAAAACGCCGTAACGGGGCCTGCCAAGGGCGGTAAAGGCCTCTGGTTTGCGCCAATCGGGCTGGCTGAGGATAGAGACCCGGTAGCCCTCCCCTTCCAGTACACGGCCGATGATGGCCGGGCCGAAAGAGGGGTGGTCTACATAGGCATCGCCGGTGATAAGGAGAAAGTCGTAGTAGTGCCAGTCTCGGGCTAACATGTCCCCCTTGGAAATGGGCAGGAATCCTTCCCTCATGACTGTCTCCCCGCGTCCTCGTAGCCAATGTACTTTTCCATGAGGTAGACGTTTCCAAAGGGCTCCCGGCGGGCGTCGATGGCCTTAAAGCCATAGCGCTCGTAAAAGCGCTTGGCCGGGGCGTTGTCCTCCCCGCAGTAAAGGCGCAGCCTATCGCGCCCCATGGGCCGGAAGGTGCTCACTGCCTGGCCCAGCATTTGAACCCCCAGGCCGTTTCCGCGGTTTTCGGGTATCATGTAGAAGAAGGAAATAAAGCCCGCACCCTCTTCCTGGTAGCGGTGGGGGTTCATTTGCAGCATCCCCACGATGGTGTGCCGCTTTTGGGCGCAGAGAAGATACTGCCGCCCCGCCCGGTAGCTCTCCACGGCCCCCTCCATATAGTTTTGGTTTTCCAGATAGCGAAAATCCCGGCCTAAATCCAGCCAGGCCTCTTGACGGGAGGCCAAATAGAGGCCCCGGTAGGACATTTGAGAAAGGTCCATGGGCTGGTACCAAAGGTTATGGTCGGGGTTAGAGCCGTCTTTTTTCTTCCACCAGCCTTGCTTTCTCAGGGTGGAGATCTCGTCACTTAAGTGGGAGCTGTCGTCCCGGAAGGCGATTTGCACGCTGTCGCCGTCAATCTCCAGGAGGGTCACCCCCGTGTTGTCGCTGTGACCCAGCTTGCTGCTCTCCTCTACGGAAAGACCCAAAAAAGCGCCGCAGGCATAGCGGATGGCCATGCCGTGGGCCACCACAGCCACAGACTGGTCGGGGTGGGCCTTGGCGATCTCGTAAATAGCCTTGGCCGCCCGGTCACGCAGGATTTCAAAGGTCTCGCCCCCCTGAACGCTCCATTGGGGCGAGGAGGTGGCAAAGAGCTTCATGGTCTCGTGGTCGTGCAGGTCCACTTCGCCCCAGGCCCTGTCCTCCCAAATCCCCATGGCCACTTCCCGCAGGTCGGCCCGGCGCGTTAAGGGCAGGCCCTTAGACTGGGCGATGGCCTGGGCGGTTTTTGTGGCCCGGAAGAGGTCGCTGGCGTAAACGGCAGTCAGAGGAATCTCCCCAAAGCGCTGCACCAGGGCATCCACTTGGCGATAGCCGTTATCGGTGAGGATGCTGTCATATTGTCCGTGAATACGGCGGTATACGTTTCCCTCCGCCTCGGCGTGGCGGATCAGATAAAGTTTCGTCATGGTTTTGTCCCTCGCAGTTTGTATCGATTCAAAAAACGCCAAAATCGGCGCGTTGTTTTTTGGCTTACCCTTCATTATAGCAAGGCTCACATTTTTTAGCAACGAGTTTTCCGGAATTTTGGGCACAATAAAAGCACTCTGTCACAGGAGATTTTCGTGAGAAAGGAGAAATCACAATGGGTAGAAATGATTTTATGTTCGGTGTCACCATGGGTGTTGTTGCCGGAGCTCTTTTGGGCATCAAGCTGAAGGCGGAAGAAAAGCAGGTGAAGCGCTCTGTCCACCGGGCCAAGCGCAACATAGAAAACATTCTGGACACTATGGGGATGTAAGTGTCCCGCCAAAGGAAAAGGCCTTGAAGCTGCTGCTTCAGGGCCTTTTTATATTTGGGTTCTCAATTTTTTACCCACGCTAAGTGGGGCTTTATCCATTCCCTTCCTCCATCTGTCTGATGAAAGCCGCCACTGCCAGAAGGCCGCTGTCGTCCAGCCCACGCACCAGCTCTAAGGTCAGTGCTTTCAGCTCCGGCTCTTCCCCTTGGCCGCCTATGGCTTCCCCTGTGAGTACCCACAGGGCGGAGTAGCCATAGGTCTTTTCAATCAGCTTGGCCAGGGTGTGGGAAATGCCGGCTTTTTTACCGCTGGTGAGCAGATACACATAGTTGGCGGAAACCCCCAGGGCTTTGGCAAAGTCGCTCTGGCGCAGCTGCCGATCCGCCAAGATCCACCGCAGCCTTCCGGCCAGGGTGCTGCCAGCTTTTTGATTATCCACGGGGAGCACCGCCCCTTTCCTTCATCATTTCCGCATAGACCAAAAGCTCTTTCCGGGAGGTGACATCCAGCTTCATATAAATGCGCTTATTGTGGGTTTTAATGGTGTTGATGGAGAGGTAAAGGGTGTCGGCGATCTGCCGGGCGTCGTAGCCCTCCAGGTAAAGGTCAAACACCGCCCGTTCCGCCGGAGAGAGGGTGGCGATCTTCTCCACAAAGGCGTCATACATCGCGGAAGAGGTTGGCTCTGCGGGGGATAACCCATCCCTAACCTCCTCGTGTTCCCTGTCCTGCCGGCTCAAAAACTCAAAAAGGTCATCAATTTCCGGGATGTAGGTTTTGGCAAAGGCCTGCCCACGGGGCTCCTTCACCATGCGAAAAGCCTTTTGTATGGGAGATAGATAGCGACGGCTTAGCACCATGGCCGCCAGCAGGCAAAGGACAAATAAAATGGCAAACAGGCCAATAACCATACCGTTGCGGGCCGCCAGGAAGTCCACATAGTCCTCCTGGGGCATCATCACCGCCAGGGCCCATTTTTGCCTGGCATAGGCCGAGTCCTTGGGATAGAGTGGCAGCTCTTGAGAAATCCCGGTGTAAACGGCGCCCTTATCCCCTGAAAAGGTATCCGTCCGGCCCCTTTCCACGGTAAGGGTACCCTCCATCTCTCTGGGGATTACGGAATAATTCCCGGCAAACAGGGCACCACCGGCATCTAAACTCCCCTCTGCCGTCACAGGCGCCAAGAGGGCAAATACCCGGGGATAGTCCTCACTTTGGGGGCTGTACTGGATTTTGAACAGCTGGTCACTGATATCCAAGCCGCAGATCCCCAGCACGGTGCCGTCCCGGGTCAAAAGGGGCAGGCAGAGAAATATCGCCTGGCCGTAATCCCCCTCCAGCACAAAACGGGGGTTCCAATAATAGAGCCGCGAGAGGGCCTGATTGTGTTCCCGGGCGGTCTTCGTCACGGTGTAAAACATGTCGCCTTCCAGAATCTTCATCTCCATCTTCCACTGGGGCAGAAGGGTAATCCCCTTCTCCCTGGCAATGGACATAGGGCCTCTTAAAAAGTGGAAGGCTGCACTGCCCACACTGCCGGCGCTGGCCACATTGGGCTCCATGTGCTTGAGATAGAGGCCCGCACGAGAATGGGCCGCATGGGGCAGGGCAGGGTTCACCGTGGCGTCTAACATGAGAAAGGCGCCGGATGCCCGTCCCTTTTCCAGGGCTGCCGCCAGGTAGTCGTAAGACCCGGAAAGCAGCTCCGTCAAGAGTGCAGGGTTTTCTTGCAGATCCGCCAGGGTCATGTGCTGCTCCTCCAGGCTGCCTTCCAGATAGGGCCCCAGCTTTTCCGCCAGGGCGATGCCGTCCAGCGAAATTTTTCCAAACTCCTCCGATACATCGGCGGAGAGGTGGCTGATCTCGTTGTCCAGCCACACCTTAGAAACCCGCTCACCGGCAGAGAGGGCTCCGGTGAGGAAGAGGATCAGGGCGATCCCAGACATCACCGTCACCAGGAAGAGAAGAAAGAAGGCATAGAGACGGCGCTCTAAGGTGATACCTCTCTTTTTCGCCGCACTAGATTGGCCTTGGGCATCTGTTTGATGAGATTTATTCCCCATTGGACACACCCTCCCTCCTCTCTCCGGCTGGCTGAATATCAGTTTCTTCTGGTATTAAGGCGCGGCTTCCTCTTGGGCTCTCTCAGTGCCCACCGCCTGCACAACGGGCAGCTGTTTGATAAAAGCAGGCAATTGCTCTGTGTCAAAGGATTCCCCTGCCAAATAGGCCTCTTGCAGGGCTTTCATGGCGTCCTTCCATTCCCGCTCGTAGTCCTTCCCCATGGCGTCGTAGCCTTCAAAGCTGGGCGCCGTCAGGAAGGTATACTCTCTATACATCTCCATGGCGGCTTGGAGGAGAACTTTTACGTTTTCATTTTCCACCGCTTCGATCTCCCTGGACATGCTCTCCTCAAAGGCTGCCTTGGTAACGGGGAGATACCCCGTGGAGGAGACAAAGCGCATGTTCTGCGCCGGGGCCGTGAGCCATTTTAAGAATACCCCGGCGGCATATTCCTTTTGAGGGTCGGATTTAGACACGCAAAAGCCGCCGCCCCGCTGGAGGGCAATCTTCTCCCCACCCTCGAAAACGGGATAGGGCAGAACAGTGAAGGACACGGGCTCTGTGGTATTGTCGGGATATGTAACGGTGTCGCCGTAGAAGAGGATACCCGCCGTGGAGCCGATGGAGCAGACGATTTCCCCGGTTTTGGCAAGGTCTGAGGAATACCCGTCGTAGATGGCAACCCCCCCTTGGATGGCAGGCGCGGCGCAGAAGGCGCCCACTCTCTCATAGGCTGCCGACGACGTTTGCAGACCCTGAGGCAGGGCAAATTCCTCCCCCAGCTGAGCCGTTCCCACCAAGGCCAGGTTCAGCCAGCTGTCAGCCGTGAAGAAGGTCTTGCCATCGTTTAATATATCAGGGGTTTGTTCATCGGTCCAGGCAAAATAATCTACCGCAGCCCGCTCTATCCCCTCGAAGGTAGAAAGGCTCTCTAAGGTGATGCCGGTGGCCTGGGAAAAACGGTGGAACAGGGTCTTGTTGACAAAAAGTACCTCGCTGGATTTTGCCATAGGGAACACATATAGCTTTCCGTCTGAGAGCCTTCCTTCCTCTAAGAACTGGGGCTGGTAGGCCTCCAGCTCTTCCGGGGAGAACAGGCCGTCCAAAGGAATGATAAGGCCCTCCTCCAGGAGCGTCATAGCCGTGGCAGGGTAGCAGGTGGTGAGGTCAGGCAGCGCCGGGGCACCGGGGTCGCCGGTGACGATCATGGCCAGATTTTCCGCCTGCTCTTTTTGGCTGGCTACGGAGGTGACGCTGATGATGATGCCCGCCTCTCGGCCCAGGGTGATGTTAAACTCATCTACCAAAAGGTCCATGGTTTCCTGCATTTGGCCGCCGTAGTTGTGCCACATGGTGAGGGTTACGGGATTCTTGGGGTCCAGGCCGCCCTCCTTGGCACATGCTGCCAGGGTCCATGTCACCATCATCAGAAGGGCTAGGAGAAGGGGAAGTGTCTTTTTCATAAATATGCACCTCAAAACAGGTATTTCACCCCGGGGTGACTGATTTTTTGCCCCAAAATCACCCTGGGGGTGATTACAAGGAGCGCGGGCACTGGTAGAATTATGGTATCAGCTTCCCTATTATCATATCACAAGAATCTAACTGAGTCCATATTCTGGGAGGTGATTTTTTGGACAGCAAGGAAAGAGAGGCCCTGATCGCCTTGATTATTCGCTCTCTCAAGGCCATGCCCAGGGACGAACTGGCCCGGCTTTTCCGCCACGTCAGAAGTCCGGAGGTACAGCGGACAAAAGCCTCGGTTAGCCAGGAGGGGCGGTGATCCCTTGACCGGTGAGTTTACTTTGAAAGGCGCCATGGTACGGGATATTCCCAGCGAAACCTGCCGCTTTAGCTTTTTATGCGACCTGTGTGACCGCAGCTACACCACAAGGCCCCTAAGTAGCCGGGATCTGGCAGAGGCCCAGCGCTTGGCCAGAGGGGAAGCCCGACGGTATTTTAACCGCTGTCACCGGTGCCAAAGGTGGGTTTGCGACACCCATTACCAGGCAGACTACATGCTCTGTACCCTATGCACGAAAACAGGATGACTAGGCAAAGCCTGATGAGGAGGAGATTGTATGACCAGTGATCTGTTCGGCGGATTGGGAGGCCTTATGAAAGGGCTTTCCGGTTTGATGCCGCAGGATGACCCCAGCGTGAAGGTATTAACCGCACAGGCGGCGCTTTCCGACCTGCACAAGCAGGAGGAAGCACTTTATGCCGAGATCGGACGGCAAGCCTACGCCGACAATCCAGCCGCTTATCCGCAATCGGAACAGCTGCGGTTGGTGCTCCTGAACATCGCTGAAGCGGAAGGAAAGCTGAACGCTGTGCAAACCGAAAAAAGGCAGGCGGACCAGGAGAAAAAAATGGCCGAGGCTAAGACCTCTTGCCCCGGCTGCGGCCATCAAAATCCTGAGGGCACCAAGTTCTGTCAAGAATGCGGAGGAAAGCTGGGAGAGGCCGCCTGCCAAAACTGCGGCGCACCCCTGCCCCCTGCCACCAGATTCTGCGGAGAATGCGGCGCAAGACAAGACTAACCCTCTACGGAACAAACTGAGAGGAGGGCGTACCATGGCCGGCTATAAACAGCCCTGTATCTATTGTCACAGCTTCATCCCCAGAGAGGCAAACTTTTGTCTCCATTGCGGCGCCAGCTTCCCCTTTGGCTCTCGTTGCCCTGGCTGCCTCCATGCCGTGGATAAAAAGCAGTCCTTTTGCTCCGGCTGCGGCAGGCCCCTCTATCTGCCCTGTCCCTTTTGCAGCCAGGAGACCTTTGTGGGCGATCGCTGTGAGGCCTGCGGGAAAAGCCTGTTGGTGCCCTGTCATAATCCCCGCTGCGACGGTTGGCTGTTTTTTCAGAACCGAAAATGTACAGCCTGCGGGAAAAGGCTCCCTTAATACGCCAATATGCCGGACGGGGAAATTTGAACTGAGGTGATACCATGCTGAAAGCCTTCACACGCAACTATGAAGATAACTCCACGGAAGCGGGGTTTCAATTTACCTTTTACTGCGATCTGTGCCAAGACGGGTTCCGCTCCGGCTTTATCGAAAGCGAGTCCTACCGAAAGGGAAAGGGTCTGCGGGCCTTATCCCAGGGAGCGGGGCTTTTGGGCAGCCTGATAGGCGGTCGGCTGCATAATGTGGGCTGGGCGGCGGAGCGGGGCGCCAATGTTCTCTCCGAGCGCTTTGGCGGCATGAGCCCCGAGTGGCAAAAGGAGCACGAGGGGGCCTTTGAATTGGCCCAGAACGAAACCAGCCAGCACTTTCACCGCTGCCACGGCTGCCATACCTACGTCTGTGATGCCTGCTGCAACGAGGACGAGGGGCTTTGCGTCTCCTGCGCGCCCCGGCAGGAGGTGGCCGTTGCCAAGGCCCGCGCCGAGGCCATGGAGCGCAATATTCAAACCGCCGGAACTGCCGCCACCGTTTGGGAGGGCGCTATTGAGAGCAAAACCACCCAATGCCCCCAATGCGGCAAACCCGCCGGGACGGGGAAGTTTTGCAGCAACTGCGGCGCGTCACTGGCCCTCCCCCTCTGCCCTTCCTGCGGGAGGGAAAACGCCCAGGCCGTGCGCTTTTGCAACCACTGCGGCAGCGCTATGACAGCAGCAAAAAGCGCCTCCTGCCCCCACTGCGGCCAGGAGAATGAGCCCGGCGTAAAGTTCTGCGGCGGCTGCGGCACAAAGTTATAAGCCCTCCCTTTCGTTCGTTTTTTCCACAAGAGGCCTTTTACGGAAATCTCGATAGCCAAAAAACTTGTACCCCCATTTATAAAGGAGGAATTTTTGTGAAAAAGAGACTATCCCTGGTATTGGCGTGTCTGATGCTTTTGGCACTGGTTTTGCCCCTGAGCACCCTGGCCGCCGATGAACACACCCCCGTCCCCAGCCACAAGGGCGGCACTTATTACGAAACCTTTGATTTGGCCCTTACCACCAGCTTAAATTTTGGCGTGATTTATTACACCATGGACGGCAAAGACCCCGACCCAATAAACGGCGTAGGAACCCAATATGAAAAGCCCATACCCATGGGCGGCTTTACAGAGACCAGAACCATCAAGGCCGCGACTTACTATATGGGCAGTCAAATGGGCAATGTCATGACAGAAAGCTACACCTTGGACGGCAGACCCTTTTTCAGCACCAAGGGTGGTACTTATGACAGCTTGGTTACCCTGGAGCTTTCCAGCAAGCTGGGAGAGGCCAGCCTCATTCGCTACACCCTGGATGGCACAAACCCCACCAGCACCTCCACCAAATATGAAGGCCCCATCCATCTGAATAAAGACACGACGGTAAAGGCCGGTTTCTTCTTTTTAGGAAAGCTGGTAGGCAGCTACTCAGAGGAGATTTATCACTTTAAGGCCAAAACCCCTGCGGCCAGCGTCAAGGGCGGTGCTTATCAAACCGCGCAGACCGTGACCCTCTCCACAGCCACCACAGACGCCAAGATCTATTACTCCACAGACGGCACGGAGCCTGTGATCAGCCTGAGCACTCTTTACAAAGAGCCCATCAAGGTCACCGAAAACATGACTATCAAGGCCATCGCGGTGAAGCTCTTGGGTGCCACTAGCAGCTGCCGAAGCGATACCATGACAGAGGCCTATGTCATCGGCGCCACCGCAGCCACACCAACCGCCAGTCCTGCGGCAGGCGGCTATAACGGCCCCCAAGACATTACCCTCACCTGCGCCACCGAGGGCGCCACCATTTGGTACCGCACAGACGGCAAAGCCCCCACAGGCACCGCCGATGAGCTGTACACGAAACCCTTCCGCATCACGAAGGACACCACGGTTAAGGCCGTCGCAGGCAAAGAGGGCCTTCAGAAAAGCCCCGTAATGACCGTCAGTTATCAGATCCAGCAGGACCCCGGCTCCATGGAAAACTTCCTGCCCAAGAACACCTACACTAAGGGCATGTTCACCGACGTGAATGAGGGCGCCTGGTACGGTCTGGAGCAGCAGAAAGTGGTGGCCCGCGCTTACGAATATGGCCTCATGAAGGGGGACAGCGCCACCACCTTTAACCCCGGAGGCAATGTGACCCTGGCCGAGGCTATCACCATGGCAGCCCGGGTTCACAGCATCTACATGACGGGGACAGAAAGCTTTACCCAGGGCTCTCCCTGGTATCAGGTCTACGTGGACTATGCTGTGGCCAACGGCATTATAAGTTCCAAAGACTTTAGTTCCTTAACCCGAGCCGCCACCCGCAGTGAGATGGCATACATCTTCTACCACGCCCTGCCCGCGGTCTGCTATCCCAACAAGCTCCTCACCGTGGAGCCCCCCGACGTGAGCTCCTCTACCCCCTACTATGCAGAGATTTACAATCTTTACGGCGCGGGGGTCTTGGGCGGCAGCGATGCCCTGGGAACCTTCTACCCCGGCAACAACATCACCAGGGCCGAGGTTTCCGCCATCATTGCCCGGGTGATCCTCCCTGAAACGCGCCTGGGCCACAATATGTCCAGCTAACTTGATGGAACCCCCCGGCTCTCCACGGGGTGTCCCCTTCCATTTCTCCGTGTCTTTCTCATAGCCGGAAAATCCGCTGCTCTGTTGGGCGGCGGATTTTTCGGCCTTTTTGGTGCTTTGGGGAGGTTCTTTTCCCCTCCCTCTTTCCATAAATTTTTCTATTGCATTTTCCCCTCTGCCTTGATAAAATCAGATTATGACAAGGGTGTCATATTCTTTGGGAGGTGGTCCCCATGCCTACCGGAACCTTCTTTAATCTGCCCCCGGAAAAGCGAGGGCGCATTATGGATGCCGCCACGGAGGAGTTCTCTCGTGTTCCCTTTTCCCAGGCCTCTATTAATCAAATCGTGAAGACCGCCGGCATCTCTAGAGGCAGCTTTTATCAGTATTTCAAGGATAAAGAAGACCTTTTTCGCTACCTTTTGGAGCTCATCAGCGCCGAAAAGCTAAAGGTCTATGCCCAAGCGAAGCCCGGCACTACCTACGGCGGCGTGTTCGGCCCCCTTTTCGAGCGTATGCCTGCCATCTTTCAGTGGGCCAAAAGCCAGCCTCTTTACTACCGCATCGGCCTGCTGCTCACCACAGAGGAGCCGGAGCTGGAGCGGAAGATTTTCCAACATAACGGCGTAGGTGTGGATTGGTTTCTGCATTACTTAAAGTCCGCCCAGGACGAGGGCAAAATCCGCCCCGAGGTTGATCTCCATATGGTGGTGGGCGTTCTCCGGGGCTATGTCACCAACCTGGTAGAGGGCTACTACGCCAGCGAAGACCAGGAGGCCAGCATCCGGCATCTCCACGCCTTTTTTGACCTGTTGGAACATGGGATAGCCCCAAAAGGAGGCGACACGATTGAGTGATATCATCCTGAGAGCAGAAGGCCTCTGCCGCTACTACCAGTCTGGCGACGTGGTGGTAAAAGCCCTGGACGAGGCAGATCTTACTGTCAACGCCGGTGAGTTTATCGTGGTGCTGGGCCACTCGGGCTCTGGAAAAAGCACCCTCCTAAACCTCATGGGCGGCATGGACACCCCCACGGCGGGGCATATCTTTTACAAGGATACCGACCTATCTTCCCTCACAAAGGCAAAGCTCTCCCAATACCGCCGAGACGTGGTGGGCTTTGTGTTCCAGTTTTTCAACCTGATCCCCTCCCTCACCGCCTGGGAAAATGTAGACCTGGCCGCCACAGTGACGGAGGAGGCCATGGAAGTCTCCGCGGCGCTGGAGCTGGTGGGTCTTACCGACAGGGGCGGCCACTTTCCCGCCCAGCTCTCCGGCGGGGAGCAGCAGCGGGTGTCCATCGCCAGGGCCATCGTCAAGCGGCCCAAGCTCCTTCTCTGCGACGAGCCCACCGGGGCCCTAGACAGCGCCAACGGCCTGGCGGTGGTGCGGCTTTTATCCCAGCTGCGCAGAGATTTGGGCTGCCCCGTTATCGCCATTACCCATAACCCCGCCATGGCTGCCATTGCCGACCGGGTCTTTTACATGAAGGACGGCAGGATAGAACGGGTGGAGGTAAACGAGACCCCCTTGCCCGCGGAGGAGCTGACATGGTAACGCTTCTGCTGCGGAAAATGCTGCGGGATTTTAAGGGCGCAGCCTCGACCTACTTGGTCTGCCTTTCCATCATCGTCATGGGTTTCACTGGCTACTGCGTCCTCTCCATCCTCAGCGCCCAGCTCACCCAGGCCAAGGATGTGTTCTATGAACAAACCGCCTTCGCCCAGATTTGGGCCGAGGTTCACGACGCCCCCCTTTCCGTTACCCGCAGGCTGGAGGAGATCCCGGGGGTCCAAACGGCCCAGGGGCGCATAGTGAAAACCGTTCGGTTGGCGGGCTTTGAGAAAAATCCGCCTGAGCTGCGCCTGTTTTCCTACGAGGCGGATGGGCTCAACGTCCCCCTCCTGTCCTCCGGTGGGGCGCCTTCCCCGGGGGAGATGTCCATGGTCTTGGGCGACGCCTTCTTCGTGGCCAGGGAATATGCCCTGGGCGACACCATTCCTCTCATCATCTCCGGGCGGGAGATGCCGCTCACCGTGTCCGCAAGCGGCTTTTCTCCCGAAAGCGTTTACATGGTGAAAAGCATGGTGGATATGCTGCCCAACCCCCTGCAGTACGACGCCGCCTTTCTGCCCTATGAGACCATGGCAAAGCTTTTTTCCCTCTCCGGGCGCTGCAACGACTTGATCCTCACCCTCCAGCCCGGCTATGCGCTGGAGGACGTGAAGGAGGAGATCGAAAACGTTCTGAGCCCCTACGGCTGCTACCGAGTCTTTGACCGTAGCGAGGAGCTCTCCGCCTCGGTTCTAGACATGGAGCTGACCCAATTGGGGCGTATGGCAAATGTTTTGCCCTTTCTCTTCCTCTCCATTTCCGCCGTGGTGCTGTACATCTCCTTCAGCAGGCTCATCCAGCAGCAGCGCACCCAGATCGGAACTTTAATGGCCCTGGGGGTAACGCCCCGGATGCTGAGCCTTCATTACACCCTTTACGGCACCACCCTGGGGGTTGTGGGCGGGGTTTTAGGCGGCGTTTTTGGCAATCTCGCCGCCGGGCCTATGGCGGCTTACTACCGCACCTACTTTAAGCTGCCGGAAACCCCGGTTGAGCCCTCATTCCGCTATGTTTTTCTGGGGGCCCTTATGGCAGGCGTTTTTTGCAGCCTGGTTTGCTGCCTGGCCTCCTACCGCGCCAGCCGCTTAGACCCGGCCGCCGCCATGCGTCCCGCGCCGCCCAAAACGGCGAAAAAATCTTTTATTGAGGCGATTCCGGCTCTGGCCAAGCTATTCACCGTTTCGGGCCTTATGGCCATACGCAATCTCTCCCGTAATAAGCGAAAGGCTGCCCTCTCCCTCTTCGGCATCGCCTGCGCCTATATGATTACCACCTCCCTGGTTTCCATGAGCTCCCTTTTCGACGTGTACATATACGACTATTTAGAGAAAAACCAGCAGCAGGATTTCACCCTCAGCTTCCAGGCCCCTGTGGCCCGGGCCGATGCCCTCTCCGCCGTTTCCGATCCCAGAATCACCCGCGCCGAGGGCATCATCGAGGCCCCCGCCACCCTCTCCGGCGGCGGCACGGAGCTCTCCTGCCTCCTCCAGGGGATAGAAACGGATTCCACCCTCTGCAAGCTCTACGCCCCCTCGGGGGCAGCTGTCAGAGTCCAGGAGGAGGGCATTGTCCTCTCCACCCATATGGCCAATCAGCTGGGTGTTTCCAAGGGAGATCTCTTGGAGGTGACTATCACCTATCCCAAGAGTAACAGCGTGTGGGTCCCCGTGACGGACATCATGGCCCAGTATCTCGGCTCCACCGCCTATCTCTCCTACCAGGGCCTGGGTAAGATCAGCCCCTACAGAGACTGCTTCACCGGGGTACTGCTGAGCGGCCCACCCGAGCTGCAAAAAGACCTGGCCGACCGCCTTTCCGAGGCGGGCAACGTGGCCGGTGTGAAGAGCCGCAGCGAGGTAATCGACTCCTACAGGGGCATGATGGGCAGCGTCACAGGCATCATGTTTGCCATGTCCTTCATGGGCATCCTCGTCGGAACCGCGGTGATCTACATCAGCTCCGTCATCAGCTATGAGGAACAGAAGAGGGAGATCGCCACCATGCTGATGCTGGGGATGAAAACCGGGGCCTGCTTAGAGGTGATTTCCGTGGGCCAGTGGGTCATCACGGTGGGAAGCCTGGCCCTGGGGATACCCATGACGTATGGCGTCAGCTATCTTCTCACCACAGCCATGACGGGTAAGCTCTTTTCCATCCCGCCCTATATCTCCCTCTCTTCCCTGTGCATCGGGGCCCTGCTCACCTTCCTCTCGGTGCTTTTAAGCTCCGGCGTTATGTTCCGCAAGCTGCGTAAACTCTCTCCCATCGACCTGATGGGAACCCGCGAATAAAGGGAGGCCTTTTCATGAAAAAGAAAGTTAAGATCATCGCTGCCGGCGCCCTGGCCCTGGTGATCGCCCTGTCCGCTGTGTTTACCCTGCTGAATCCCAGGGCTGTCAGGACGGAAACCCTGGAAACCGCGCCCTTGACCCAAACCTTTCGGGAGGAGGGGACCCTCCTCTCCCGCGACAGCTATACCGTGGAGGCCAAGAGCAGCGGCACCGTCCGCTCCCTCCTGGTTCCCGTTGGGGAAAGGGTTTTGGCGGGCGCTCCCATCCTCTCCCTGGACGATGCCGACTATTGGGAGAATTTAGACAGGGAAATTGCCCTGCTGCGGCTTCAGGAAGAGGCCCTATCCTCCTCGGGCGGAGCCCAGGGGGTGGCGGCCAGCCTCTCCTACGAGCAGCTGAGCCAGCAGCTTTTCGCCATGGAGCAGGGCTATGATGCCCTCTTTGGCCAGCGTGGCCAGGCAAAGCAGGCAGTGGAGGCGGCAAAGAGCCAGTTCGACAGTGCCGCCAATGCCTGGGCCGGGGCCGATCAGCTTCTGTCCATGGGGGCCATCTCCCAGGCGGACTATACGGCCTTGGAGGGGGGCTATCTCTCCGCCCAGGCCGCCTATGACGCCGCCCTTTACCAGGCCTCGGAGGAAAACCGCACCCACTACGCCCAGCAGATTGGCTCCATGGAGCGGCAGGTGGCCATCGCCCGGGATAACCGAGGCAACCTGCAGGAAACCAGCCGCTTAGAGCTGGCCCAGGTGCAGATCAAGCGTCGAGCCCTGGAGGAAAAGCTGGCGGTAAAGTCTGTCTCCGTTCCCTTCGACGGGGTGGTGGGCAGCATTCTGGTAAAGCCCGGGGATTATGTCACAGAGCACCAGCCCCTGGCCACAGTCCATGGCAGCGGGGCCCGCTATGTCCAGGTCTCCTTCCTGGATGAGGACGCTTACCAGATCCCCTTGGGCCAGACTGTCACCTGCCAGATGTCCGACGGCAGCACCCTAACGGGCACCGTCACCTTCGTCTCCTCTGTGGTGGAAGAGGTCGCCTCCTCCATCGGTCTCCAGGAGGAGCGCCGCCGGGTGGAGATTACCATCCCTAATCTGCCGGACACTTTGAGCACAGGGGGCAAGGTGCAAATCTCCTGCGCCGTGACGTTGGAGACAGACCTGCACACGGTGTCTGCCGGGGCTGTGTTCCCCCAGGAGGGCGGCTTTGCTGTCTACGTGGTGGAAGGGGGTAAGCTGCGCCTCTTCCCCGTGGAAACAGGCCTGCGGGGTGACGGGCGAGTGGCCGTTGTGGGTGAGCTGCCGGACGGCGCCCGGGTGGTGCTGGACCCCTATGAGGACGGCCTTAAGCCCGGTATGCGGGTGAAGTCTGCCGGGTAGTCCCCTCCCGATTTTTCATCAAGATTTGCACTTTCGGCCCTTGCCCATTTACCAAAAGTGATTTTTATGCTATTATTCTTTCACTGCGAATGTCAGTCCGGGAGCTCATGCGACATCTGACCGCATTAGCCCCCGGACTTTTTCCCTACTTTTTTACCATTACAATGGAGCAGGTTTATCATGCCACATCAGCCTACGCCTCTTTTCTTTCGTCCCCTCCTAAGCGGTATACGGGTATTCTGCAAGGGCTTTTTGCCCATTGCAGCTTTTGAGCTGTGCTATAAAGCCCTCATTGCCCTGCTGCTGCGCCCTTTTCTCTCTACCATACTGCAGTTTTTCCTCTTCACCGGGGGTGGAAAGCCCGCCTTTAACGAAGAGATCTGGCAGTTTTTCTTCAGCCCCTCCGGCCTTTTGGCCCTTGTCATTTTGGCGGGAATCGCCACGGTGCTGGTCTACTTCGAGTTTGCCGTGATCATCTTCCTGGCTCAGCAGGTCCTTCATGATGAGTCGCCCCATCTGACCACCGCCGTTTCAAAGGCGCTGCTCTCCTTCCGCAGCCTGCGCAGCCCCGGCGTGCTGCTTTTTGCCCTCTACGCCCTGGTGCTGCTGCCCCTACTGCACATGGGCCTTGCCTCTTCTCTGCTTCCCCGGTTCCAGATTCCCAACTTTATCACCGGCGAGCTGGAGAAAACCTGGGGGGGTGAAGCCCTCCTTTTGGCCCTTGCCGTTTTATTTTTCCTGGTGTTCTTTGCCCTCCTTTTCGTCCTGCCCTCCATGGTGCTCTCCCAAAAGCATTTTGGCAAGGCGGTGAGAGAAAACATCGTGACCATGGCCTCCTACGGCAGAAAAATGCTGGGCATTCTCCTGGCCTTTACGGCCCTTTGGGCCCTTTTGTTTCTCCTGCCCAGAATGCTCAGCACCCAGCTCTTCGGCATACCCAACGCCACCTTTTCCTATGCCCTTGGCAGCGCCGGAACCCCCGGTGCCATGATCCTTTGGCTACTTATCGCCCTTTTAGGCCAGCTGTTTCTCATGCCCCTGCTACTCACTGTGCTCACGGCCTATTATCTGCAAGTTCGGCAGTTTTCCTCCGCCGACCCCGAGGCCATCGCGAAAATGGGGGCCAGGCTGGACCGCTGGTCTGAAAAGTGCAGGGCCGGGGCAGTGAAAATTGGGCAGTATCTCTTTTTCTCCATCGACGCCCTCCATAAAACGGCCTTCGTCCAAACCCACCGCAAAAAGCTCTTTGTGGCCTTTTTTCTCCTCCTCTCCCTCAGCCTCTACCTCCTCACCTCCCTCACCTATCAATCTGTCCTACCAACGGTGATAGGCCATCGAGGCAGCGCCCAGGGGGTGGAGAATACCCTGGAGGCAATAGGGGGCGCCATAGAGGCCGGGGCTGATTTTGCGGAGATCGACGTGCAGCTGAGCGCCGACGGGGTGCCTGTTCTCTTCCACGACGAGACCTTAGAGCGGCTCTCTGACGAAAAAGGGACGGTTCACAGCCTTACCCTGGCCCAGCTGAAGGCCATCACCCTAAACCAGAACGGCCACACAGGGAAGATCGCCACCCTCCAGGAGGCCCTGGACTACACCAGCGGGCGCATCCACCTGGCCATCGAGTTCAAGGTCTACGAAGGCGCCAGGGGCGACTTGATCGAAACGGTGATGACCCTGGTGGAGCGCAGCCGCTACCAGTCTCGGGCCATCCTCTTCTCCATGGACTACGACCTGGTAAATCGACTGGCCACCGCTTATCCCCGGTATCGGATTGGCTACTGCGTTTACGGCAACCTAGGCCAGCTGAGCGCCGCTGCCCTGGAAAACCTGGGCATAGACTACCTCATGGCGGAGGAGGGCATGTTCTCCTCTGGGCTGGTGGACACCTGCAACAAGGCCCGGGTCTCCCTCATCCTTTGGACGGTGAATCAGGAGGCACTGATGGAGAAGTATCTGCGGGAAGGGGCTGCAGGGCTTATCACCGACCATCCCGGCCTTGCCGTTCCCATTCTTAAGTCGCTTGATTTTCTTCTGGAGCAGTGACAGCCGGGGCCTAAGTCATCGCCTTCAATCTCACAAACTCCCACCGGAATCCTGATTCAGGATTTTAGTGGGAGTTTTTCCTCATTTTATGAATATTCCCTAAATTTTATCGGTTTATGACTTGTGGTTTTTGGCAATCCGCAGTATAATGTTTTCACTTCCCAAGGAAGAGGGTACCGGTATGTCTAGGAATGAAATCAACGAGGATTATATGATGCAAAGACCGCAAGCCCAAGAGGGAGAGCAGAGCCTGCTCTCTCTGGTAACCGCCCTATATTCCCTGGGCTCCTGGGAGTGGGACTTTCTCACCGATGAGCTCAGCTATGATGACATTGCCCTTCGGCTTTTTGGTTACCTGAAAAGAGAAGAATTACGCACCATGAGGGATTGGTGGAAGCTGGTGCACCCCGAGGATATTTCTGTGATGGAGGCGGCGCTCCGCGGCTTTTCCGGTGGAGAGGTTTCCTCCTACCAGTCTGAGGTGCGCCTTTTAACTGCCGACGGCACCTATCACTGGGCCATGGTGAGAGGGGAATATTCCGCCTGGAACGAGAGCGGCAGCCCCATTAAAATGCGCGGCGGCATTCAGAACATAGACAGCCTGAAGGAAACGGAAAAGCTGCTGAAAATCTCCCTCCAGGTTAACGAGCGCTATAAGGAGCATCTGCAGGAGGAGGTTGAGCTGGCGATTCACGATCAGCTGCGTCAGGATACCCTGCTGCGCGCGTCCACCCAAGTGGCCTCCCTTCTGCTCTCCACGGAGACCGGCGCATTGGGCGCCAGTCTGTTGCACTGCCTGGAGCTTTTGGGCAAGGCTTCCGGCGTGGACAGGATCCATCTTTGGAAAAACGTGATGAAGGACGGGCTTTACGCCGAGGTTCTTGCGGAATGGCCTGCCCACCATGAGGCCCGCCCCTATTCCTTCCTTTACGATGAGATGGCACCCAATTGGCAGCAAAGCTTCTTGCAGGGCATACCCTTAAACGGCTCTGTGCAAGACATTGCGCACAACATAGGTAAAAAGCCCATGTCCCACGATGCCATCTCCGCCCTGGTGATTCCCATCATCATCCAAGGTTCCTTTTGGGGCTTTCTTAGCTTTAACGACTGCACAAGAGAGCGGCAGTTTGAAGCCTTTGAGGTAAACATCCTCCAAACCGCCGGCATGATGCTGGCCTCCGCCCACCTGCGCCATCAGGTCAATCAGTCTAACAACGAGCTGGTGAAGCGACTGCGGGATAACTTTCTCACAGAGAAAAACTCCCGTCTGCACCTTTCCATCTACCACGACCTGCTCAGCGCCATACACGAAACCTACGACAGCGCACAGGCCATCGAGGCCATCTCCCGCATCATAGGCGAGAGCCTGGGTTTTGACCGGGTGACGCTTTTTGAGAAAAACCAGGAGGGCATCACCACCCGCACCTCCTGGACTAAGCCCAGCTGCCAGCATTATCGCCTGACCCTAAAGGTAGCCGTTAACTTTTTTGCCCATACGAATCAGGGACAGTGCGTTTTCATCAGCGACGCCATGTCGCCTGACCTGCGCGAGACCCTGGAGATCCACAGCGATGTTTCCGCCGGCTGCATCCTGCGGGCAGAGAGCCCTTACGGGTCAGAAATTCTGGCCTACTTGGAGCATCATCACAGCGAAAACACTCCCCTAATGGATGAAGTGGACCTTTTTACCAACATAGGCCATATCATTTCCATCCTTTTTGAAAAGGCCCGGATAGACCTCCAGGAAAAGGAATTTTCCAAGGCATTGGAGCGCAGCGTGGAAGCCCGTACCCGGGAACTCCAGGAGATGACCGTGAAGGCGGAGAACGCCTCCCATGCCAAAACAGAGTTTTTAGCCACCATGTCCCATGAAATCCGCACCCCCATGAACGCCATCATCGGCATGTCCGAGCTTTTACTTACGGAGTCCCTTTCCAAAAAGCAGATGAAGTACCTCAAGGATATCAAGGTTTCGGCCACCTCCCTTCTGGAAATTATCAACGATATCCTGGACATGTCCAAAATCGAGGCCGGTAAGCTGACCCTTACCCCCCTTCACTTCGATTTCGTGGGCTTTATCGACAATCTCCTCTCCATGACCCGCTTCCTTCTGGGGACCAAGGAAGTTGCTGTGTATGCCCGCATAGACGAGAGCATCCCCCGCTATCTTTATGGCGACAGTGTGCGTCTGCGCCAGGTACTGCTGAACCTTTTAAGCAACGCCGTTAAGTTTACCCACGGCGGACATATCGCCCTTTGCGTGTCTCTCACCCCCGAGGGCATCCGCTACGACGTGGAGGACACGGGCGCAGGCATACGGCCCGAGAATATGGAGCGGCTCTTCTCCCCCTTTGTCCAGTTGGATACCTTGCGAAACCACTCCCTCAGCGGCTCAGGCTTGGGGCTTCCCATCGCAAAGTCTCTGGTGGAGATCATGGAGGGGCGAATTTGGGCGGAAAGCATTCCCGGAAACGGCAGCGTTTTCCACGTGCTGCTGCCCTTCCTCCCCGGTGACGAAAGCCAAGTCGTCCCCGATGCCGACAATGAGCCGCGGGTTTTAGCCCCCCTTGCCAAGGTTCTTCTGGTGGAGGACAATGGGGTGAATGTTAATGTGGCCCTTGGGCTTTTGCGCCTTTACGAGATCCAGCCGGACGTGGCGCAAAACGGCCTGCTGGCTGTGGAAAAAGTGCGCAGCAAGGCCTATGACCTGGTTTTGATGGACCACATGATGCCTGTGATGGACGGCGTGCGGGCCACCCAGGAGATTCGCAATCTGGGCGGCAGGTATGAAACCCTTCCCATCATCGCTCTGACGGCCAATGTTCTGCCCGCCTCCCAGGAGCTCTTTTTCCGCGCCGGCATGAACGACTTTTTACCCAAACCCATCCACACCGATGACCTGAACCGTGTTTTGAAGCGCTGGCTGCCGCCGGAGAAGATCACCGGATATACCGATCTCCACCAGGACGCTTCCGCCCCGGAGCCCTACAGTGCTTCCCTGGAAACCGCCGCCCAAACCGGTCTTATCCACGTGGCGGAGGGCCTGGCCCGTGTGGGGGGCAGCCAGGAATCCTATGAGGAATCTCTGGCCCTGCTCTCTCTGACACTGGGTGAAAGCTGCCGGTCCTTGACCCAAAGCTTCGAGGCGCAAAACTGGGCCGCCCTGGGCCTGGAAGCCCACGGCATCAAGGGCGCGCTTTTAAGCCTGGGCATACGAAAGGCCGGCGAGGCCGCCAAGGAGCTGGAGTTTGCCGCCAAAGCAGAAGATGCAGAGGGCTCAGCCTCCATCTTCCCCATCCTGATGACCGCCCTGGAAGAGCTGCTAAAGGCCCTTCAGACCATCTTTCCCCCGGAGGAAGATTCAACTGAGGATGTGCCCCGGCATCTTGGCAGCAATGAGGAGCTGCAGGCCTTGAAGGAGAGGCTCGCCTCAGCCCTTGACAGCCTGGATTTCCTTTCGGCTGCGGAGATTTTAGCCCAGTGCGGTCCCCTCTACTTTGGAGAAGGCAACGCCCACATCCTCCACCAGCTGCGTGATGCTGTTTTGATTTTTGACAATAAGGAGGCCAAGGGGCTTCTGGCGGAATTGGAGGTATTGACATGACACATTTTGGCTCGCGAAAAGTGTTGGCAGTGGATGATAACATAGTCATCCTGAAGCTGGTGCAGGATGTTCTGAAGGAAAGCTACACCGTCTCCCTGGCAAAATCCGCCGCCACCGCCTTGGATTATTTGGAAACCAACACCCCCGACCTCATCCTCCTGGACGTGGAAATGCCGGAGATGAACGGTTACCAGCTGATCCAAAGGCTCAAGGCCGAGGCCCGCTGGGAATCCATCCCTGTGATCTTCCTCACCTCCGTGCGCGATCATGAAAGTGAGGAGCTGGGCCTATCCATGGGTGCTGTGGACTATATCCTCAAGCCCATCACCGCTGGCATCCTGCGCCGCCGGGTGCAGCACCACTTGGAATTGCAGGCCCACAGGCTGGACCTAGAAGAAACCGTGGCCAGGCGCACCCTCCAGCTCCTCCAGACCCAGGACGCCATCATTAAGATCCTGGCCAATGTGACAGAGTACAGAGACAACGAAACCGGCGCCCATCTTCGCCGCACCACCCGCTATGTGGAGCTCATTGTGGGAGAGCTCCATAAGTGCCAGAACCCGGCTTATCATATCGACGAGATCACAGCCGACCACATCATCAAGGCCGCCAAGCTCCACGATATCGGCAAGGTGGCCATACCCGACAGCATACTGTTAAAGCCGGCCCGGCTGACCCAAGCGGAGTTTGAATTTATCAAGCAGCACACGGTACTGGGCCAACAGATGATCGCGCGCTCCATGGACGAGCTGGGGGAAAACCTGGACTTTTTGATCACCGCCGGGGAGATCTGCGAATCCCACCATGAGTGCTGGGACGGCTCAGGCTACCCCTGGGGCCTGCGGGGCGAAGAAATCCCCCTCTCCGGGCGCATTATGGCCATTGCCGATGTTTATGACGCCGTGATCTCCAACCGGCCCTATAAGGGGGCCCAAAGTCATGAGTCGGCCGTATCCATCCTGCGGGGAGAAGTGGGGACCCACTTTGACCCCACCCTGATCGCCTTATGCGAGAGGGTATTTTCGGACTTTTCCAGCGTTGCCGAAAGCATACGGGACTAAAATCATAAACGGGCTTTGGAATCCCTCTCCAAAGCCCGTTTTTATGATTTTTACTCCACTTCCCGGTAAAAGCGAGTACCTTGGCGCTTATGACCGCTGCCCTTATGGTAGCGGCGGATGATGGCAAGATCCTCCGCCTCCCCTTCTCCGGTTTCCAGGTAGTGGTCTATGGCCTTATAGGTGACCCCCATGTCCGCCTCGTCCGTCTGACCTTCAAAGAGGCCGGCGGAGGGGGCCTTTTCCACGATGGAGGCGGGGGCGTTGAGATAGCGCAGAAATGCGAAGACCTCCGTTACCGTCAGGTCGCTGATGGGATTAAAGTCGCAGGCCCCGTCGCCCCATTTGGTAAAGTAGCCCATGTAGCGCTCGCTGCGGTTTCCCGTACCTGCCACCAGGCGTCCCTCAGCCGCGCCGATGGCGTAGAGGGTCAGCATCCGCAGTCTGGGGGCTAAATTGCTGAGGGCCATTTGGTTGGGGGTGGTGACGGCCTCTAAATTCTTCACCGCCAGGCTTCTTTGCTCCGTTAGGTCCACCACCCGGCCCTCGATGCCAAACTGTTCTGCCAGGGCCTTTCCGTCGTCCATGTCGGAGCCGAAATTGCGCTGGGAGTTACAGGGCATGATGATGCCCACGGTGTTTTCGCAGGCGGCCTTGCAGAGGATGCCCACTAGGGCGGAATCCTTCCCGCCGCTGTTGCCAAAAACGATTCCCTTGGCGCCGGATTCCTCCACCAGCTTTTTGATAAAGGCCACGCGGCTTTCAAACTCTTCCTTGTAATTTCGCATGAAATTGACCCTTCTTTTCCACTTATTCCACGGTGACGGATTTTGCCAGGTTTTTGGGCTTATCGATATCGCAGCCGTTTTCCTTGGCCACATAGTAGGCGAAAAGCTGGAGGGGGATGGCTTCGCCTATGGCCAGGAAAATGGGCTCGCAACGGGGCACGGTGATCACATCGCTGACTTCGGCGTAGATGCTGCGGTTTCCTTCCAGGGCGACGCCCAATACTTTAGCTCCTCTGGCCTTGACCTCTTTGATATTGCTCATCATTTTCTCAAAGAGCTTTTCGTAGCAGGAGATGGCGATGACGGGGGTGCCGTCGTCGATGAGGGCTATGGTCCCGTGCTTTAATTCTCCGGCGGCGTAGGCCTCGGAATGGATGTAGGAGATCTCCTTTAGCTTTAGGGAGCCCTCTAAGCAGACGCCGTAGTCTAAGTATCTTCCGATGAAGAAGATATTATCCTTATTGGCATATTCTTTTGCCACCTCGTGGATGTTGGGATTCAGGTCTATGGCGCGCTGGGCCAAAGAGGGCAGCTGGCGGATGGCGTCTACCAGCTCATCGTAGCGGGCCTGGTCCACGGTGCCCAAGCGCTTTGCCAGATAAACGGCAACCAGGTTTAAGACAGCCACCTGGGTGGTGTAGCCCTTGGTGGTGGCCACGGCGATCTCCGGCCCGGCCCAGGTGTAGATCACATGGTCGGAAAGCCTTGCAATGGTGCTGCCCACCACATTGACGATGGAAAGGACCTTGGCGCCCCGGGCCTTGCACTCCTTCATGGCGGCGATGGTGTCTGCCGTTTCGCCGGACTGGGACACCACAATGAGAAGGGTATGCTCATCCACCAGGGGATTGCGGTAGCGCAGCTCGCTGGCCAGGTCGATCTCCACGGGGATGCGGCAGAGCTCCTCTATGGCATATTTCCCCTGGCAGCCTGCGTAGTAAGCGGAGCCGCAGGCGGTGATGATGATCTTCCGTATACCCTTTAAGTCCTCATCGGAGAGATTAAAGTCGTCCAGAACGATCTCCCCGTTTTTGATGCGTGGGTCTAAGGTGGCCTTGATTGCGTGGGGCTGCTCCATGATCTCCTTGAGCATGAAGTGGTCGAAGCCGCCCTTTTCCGCAGATTCGATGTTCCACACCACGTGGGTCACGGGCCGCTCCACGGGGGTGCCGGTGTAGTCGTACATCTGGATTTTATCCGCCGTCATTTCCGCAATGTCGCCGTCTTCCATATAGATCACGTTCTTGGTATGGGAGACCAGGGCCGTGACGTCGGAGGCAAAGTAATTCTCCCCCACCCCCAGGCCCACGATGAGAGGGCCGGTTTCCCGCACGGCAAACAGCGTCCCGGGGTAGTCGGCGCAGAGGATGCCTATGGTGTAAGCTCCCTCCAGCCGGGCCACGGTTTTCATCACGGCGGTCTTCAGGTCCCCGGTGTAGTGGGCGCTTAAAAGATGGGCAATGACCTCTGTGTCTGTTTCGCTCTTAAAGGTGGCACCCTTTTCCATCAGCTCTTCTCTCAGGGCCAGGTAGTTTTCGATGATACCATTGTGGATGACGGCGAACATTTCGTTCTCGCTTAAATGGGGATGGGCGTTTTCATCTGTGGGCGCGCCATGGGTGGCCCAGCGGGTGTGGCCTATGCCGCAGGTGCCGGAAAACACGGCGCCCTTCTGGGTTTTTTCCATCAGGTTTTTGATGGCGCCGCTGGCCTTGATCATCCGTATGGCGCCCTCCTCGGCGATGGCCACGCCGGCAGAGTCGTAGCCCCTGTACTCCAGCTTAGAAAGGCCGTCCAGCAGAATGGGGGCCGCGCTTTGGGTTCCGGTAAATCCAACGATACCGCACATAGTTTTTCCTCCTATACTCGCACGGGGCCAATTGCCGCCGTGATGGGCTTCTTATTTTGCCTTTACTGCCGTTACTGGAAAAAGGCAGCTTTTCACTAATACTATATTTTCTCATAAATTGGGCCGTTTTGCAATCCTTTGATGCTCTTTTATGCCTTGAAACCAGGAAAGGGGCCGTTTCCCCAGGGCTTTTCTCCCATTTCACCGTTGACAGCCCCAGCTGCGGCTTCTATAATATAGGGAAATAGCGATGGGTTGGGGTGCGCTTCGAACGTTGAAGCCGCCCTTCCTTTGATTTCGCCCGAGAGGAGCACGCCTATGAAACATTATACCAATGAGGACATCCTGCGCATCATTAAGGAAGAGAACGTCAACTTCGTGCGGATGCAGTTTATCGACATTTTCGGTCAGATGAAAAACCTGGCCATCACCAGCTCTCAGATGGAAAAGGCTCTGCAAAACAAGCTCACCATTGACGGCAGCTCCATCGAGGGCTATACCCGTATCCACGAATCCGACCAGTATCTGTATCCCGACCCGGACACCTTCTCCCTGGTGTCCTGGAGCACAGGCCACGGTAAGGTGGCCCGGATGTTCTGCGATGTGTATAACCCCGACGGCTCCCCCTTTGTGGGCGATCCCCGCTATGTATTAAAACGCACCCTCCAGCGGGCTAAGGATATGGGCCTCACCTTTAACGTGGGCCCCGAGTGCGAGTTTTTCCTCTTTAACCTGGATAAAGACGGCGCCCCCACCACCGAAACCCGGGACGAGGCGGGTTATTTCGACCTTGGCCCCACAGACCACGGCGAAGCCACCCGGCGGGAGGTTTGTTTGGCACTGGAGAGCCTGGGCTTTGAGATCGAGGCCTCCCATCACGAGTGCGCCCCGGGCCAGCACGAGATCGACTTTAAGTATGGCGACGCTCTGCGCTCCGCCGATAATATCATGACCTTTAAGCAGACTGTAAAGGCCATCGCCCACAAAAACGGCCTCCACGCCACCTTTATGCCCAAACCACTCTACGGCGCGGCAGGCTCCGGTATGCATACCAACATGTCCCTATTTGACGCAGAGGGCAACAATGTATTTTACGACCCCGCCGATGAGAGGCAGCTCTCCCGCAAGGCCTATAACTTCATCGCCGGGATTTTATACCACGTGAAGGCCATCACCGCCATCACCAACCCCCTGGTGAATTCCTATAAGCGCCTGGTGCCCGGCTATGAGGCTCCCTGCTACTTGGCCTGGTCCGCCTCTAACCGCTCGGCCCTGATCCGCATCCCTGCCGCCCGGGGTCAGAGCACCCGGGTGGAACTGCGCTCGCCCGACCCCTCCTGCAACCCCTACCTCTCCCTGGCGGTTTGCCTGGCAGCCGGCCTGGACGGCATAGAGCAGGACATGATGCCACCTGACGAGATTACCGAGAACATCTACGATATGGACGAGGACACCCGAGCCATACACGGCATCGAGGACCTGCCAAACTCCCTGAAAAACGCCCTGAAGGAACTCAAGCGCGACCCCCTTATCATCGACACCTTAGGGCAGCACGTTTTTACCCAGTATGTAGCCGGGAAGGAAGCCGAATGGCAGGAGTACTGCACCCGGGTCAGCAGCTGGGAGGTTTCTAAATATTTGGTTAAGTATTAAATCACTTCCGAGCGGCGCCACGTTATGGCGCCGCTCTTCTATTGTTTGTTATGTATTTTTATTCATAAATATTCGATTTTTATTGACTGCGATAAGAATCTGCGCTACAATGCCTTTATATCTTCAAAGCAATGAGGGATGACCATGGAAAAAGCATTTTTAGTGTTAGAAGACGGCCAGGTGCTGGAGGGTGTTTCCTGCGGCGCCCCCGGATCCGTGCGTGGTGAGCTGGTGTTCACCACGGAGATGACAGACAGCGCCAGGGTTTCAACTGACCCGGCCTTTGGGGAAAAGCTCCTTGTCTTCACTTTTCCCCAAGTGGGAAACTGCGGGGTGACGGAGGACCTGATGGAAAGCACTTGCCCCCTAAAGGGTCTGGTGGTGCGGGAGCTGTGCAAGCGCCCCTCCAACTATGCCTGCTTGCAGGATTTGGACAGCTTTCTCAAAGACCGGGGCGTTGTGGGGATAGAGGGCGTGGACACCCGCTATCTGACCCAGCTTTTGCGGGATTACGGCGGCATGATGGCGGAGATTACCACCACAGCGCCTGCTTCCCATACCATAAAAGAAAGTAGATAGGTGCGCCATGCCAAGAGATATTACCATTAAAAAAGTCCTGGTCATCGGCTCCGGCCCCATCGTCATCGGCCAGGCGGCGGAGTTTGACTATGCCGGCACCCAGGCCTGCCGGGTCTTAAAGGCGGAGGGCATAGAAACCGTTTTGGTGAACTCCAACCCCGCCACCATTATGACAGACAGCCGCATGGCAGACGCCATTTACTTAGAACCCCTGACCCCTGAAACGGTAAAGCGCATTATTTTGGCGGAAAAGCCCGACAGCATCTTGGCCTCCCTGGGGGGGCAGACGGGCCTTACCATCGCCATGCAGCTCTCCAAGGACGGGTTTTTGGAAAAGCAGGGCGTGCGTCTCATCGGCACCCGAGCCGAGTCTATAGACAAGGCCGAAGACAGACAGCTCTTTAAGGACACTATGGCCTCCATAGGAGAGCCCACCATCCCCTCCGCCACCACAGGCACCGTAAAGGAGGCCCTGGCCATCGCCAGTGAGATCGGCTACCCTGTCATCGTGCGGCCTGCCTTTACCATGGGCGGCGGCGGCGGCGGCGTGGCCTATGACGAAGCGGAGCTCTCCCACATCGCAGCCGTGGGCCTGGACTACTCCCCCATCACACAGATCCTGGTGGAGCGCTATATTTTTGGCTGGAAGGAAATCGAGTTTGAGGCCATGCGGGATAAAGCCGGCAACGCCATTACCATTTGCAGCATGGAAAACTTCGACCCTGTGGGCATCCACACCGGCGACAGCATCGTCTGCGCCCCGGCCCTGACCCTAAAGGCCAGCGATTTTTCAGCCCTGCGCCTAGCCTCCTTGAATATTATCGAGGCCCTGGGGATAGAGGGCGGCTGCAACTGCCAGTTTGCCCTGGATCCTATGAGTTCTGACTACGCTGTTATTGAGGTGAATCCCCGGGTGTCCCGCTCCTCGGCCCTGGCTTCTAAGGCCACGGGCTATCCCATTGCCAAGGTCGCCACAAAAATCGCCCTGGGCTATACCCTGGACGAGATTCAAAACGATATCACCAAAAAGACCTTTGCCATCAGCGAGCCTGCCATCGACTATGTGGTGGTGAAGTTTCCCAAATGGCCCTTTGATAAGTTCCACGGGGCCAGCCGGACTTTAGGCTCCCAGATGAAGGCCACGGGCGAGGTGATGTCCATGGCCCACAGCTTCGAGGCGGCCCTGATGAAGGCCCTGCGGGGAGCGGAGATCGGGCAGATGCACCTGAACCGTTTCGATGACAGGGGCCTTTCCTTAGAGGAACGCTTAGCTGCCTTGGACGATTTGCGGATTTTTGCCATTTTCGAGGCCTTGAAATCCGGCTATTCCGTAGAGCAGATCCATGAGGTTACCAAGATCGACCCCTACTTCCTTCACAAACTGGCCGGTATGGCAGAGTTTGAAGGGACCCTCCAAAGGGGACTCAACGAAGGGTTGTATCAAAAAGGCAAGGTTTTGGGCTACCCCGACGAGGCTCTCCTCGCCCTCTCCGGGGCCTCTTCCCTTCCCACCGCGCCCCGCCTGCCCGTCTATAAAATGGCGGACACCTGCGCGGCGGAATATCCGGCGGTGACCCCCTACTTCTACGCCTCCTACGACAGCCATTGCGATGCCCGCAGCTTCCCCAAAAGCGGACGGGAGACGGTGGTGGTGCTGGGCTCGGGCCCCATCCGCATCGGCCAGGGCATAGAGTTTGATTACAGCTCCGTCCACTGCGTCACCGCCCTGAAAGAGATGGGCTACGAGGTGGCCATCATCAACAACAATCCGGAAACCGTCTCCACGGATTACGACACGGCGGACAGACTTTACTTCGAGCCCCTGACCCCAGAGGATGTCTTGGGGGTCTTGGCGGTGGAAAGCCCCATCGGCGTGGTGGTGGCCTTTGGTGGCCAGACCGCCATTAAGCTCACCAAGTTTTTAGACAGTCGGGGCATTCCCATCCTGGGTACCAGCGCCGACGGGATAGACCTGGCAGAGGACAGAGGCCGCTTCGACGCACTTCTGGAGAGCCTTCATATCAAGCGCCCTCAGGGCCGCTCGGTCTACACCGCCCAGGAGGCCCTGGAGGCCGCCCGTGCGCTGGGTTATCCTGTTCTGCTGCGGCCCTCCTACGTTATCGGCGGGCAGAACATGGTCATCGCCCATGGGGACGAGGATGTCACCCACTACATGACCTTTATCCTCTCGGTGGGAAGCGGCGCCTCTGTTCTGGTGGACCAGTACATGCCCGGCACGGAGATCGAGGTGGACGTGATCTCCGACGGGACTCAGGTATTGATACCCGGCATCATGGAGCATATCGAGCGGGCGGGGGTACACAGCGGAGACTCCATCGCCGTTTACCCACCCCACAACTTGACCGACAAGATGCAAAAAATCGTGGTCTCCTCCTCGGAAAAGCTGGCCCTGGCTCTGGGCACCCGGGGCCTGGTGAATATTCAGTACCTGATCTACCACAATGAGCTTTATGTTATTGAAGTGAATCCCCGGGCCTCCCGCACCGTGCCCTATCTCAGTAAGGTGACGGGAATCCCCATGGTCTCCCTGGCCACCCAGGTGATGATGGGAAGAACCTTAGAGGACCTTGGCTATGGGCCCGGCCTTTGGAAAACGCCGCCTTACTATACCGTTAAGGTGCCTGTTTTCTCCTTTGAAAAGCTGACGGACGCCAACTCCCTCCTTGGCCCCGAGATGAAATCCACCGGTGAGGTGTTGGGCATAGGCCGCACCTTCTCAGAGGCGATCTTTAAGGGCTTTGCCGCGGCGGGTTACGCCCATGTTTCCACCCGGGGCGTTCTCCTCAGCGTGGAAAACAACCAGCTTTCCGAGGTGTTCTCTCTGGCGAAAAAGCTGGGTGACCTGGGCATCCCCCTCTACGCCACCCGAGACACCGCCGACGCTGTGAAGAGCCTGGGCCTTACGGTTACTGAGGTTGCGCCCCTTCTGCCCGGCTCCGAGGGCTACACCCTCTTGCAGGAGGAAAAGCTGGGGCTCATCGTCTATACCGGCGCCCTTTACGACGACACTGGGGCCGACTATGTGGCCCTCCATCGAGAGGCTATCCGCCACAGTGTCCCCTGCCTCACCTCTCTGGACACGGCGAAGGCTATGGCGGATATGCTCCTTTCCCGTTACCAGCTGGAGAACACGGAGCTGGTGAATCTAAACCGCATGCGCAAGAAGCGGCAGACCCTCGCCTTTGCTAAAATGCAGGGGACGGGCAACGACTATATCTTCTTCGATAACCGCCACGGGGCCATCAGCGCGCCGGAGTCCCTCTGCGTCAGCCTTTGCGACAGGCATTACGGCATCGGCGCTTCGGGCATCGTTCTCATGGAGGACTCACAGATTGCAGATGCGAAAATGCGGGTCTTTAACCGGGACGGCAGCCAGGGTGAGATGGCGGGCAACAGCATACGCTGCCTGGGCAAATACCTTTATGATAAGGGCATCGTTCCCAAGGAGGAAATGACCATAGAGACCGGCGCCGGCCTGCGTAGCCTTCAGCTTTACATCCAAAACGGCCAGGTCAGCACCGTCAGCGTGGATATGGGAAGGGCCGACCTGTCCCCCGCCTCCCTGCCCACTACCCTAACGGGAGACTCAATCATCGACAGGCCGGTGGAAATCGGCGGCGAAACCGTTTCCATCACCTGCCTCTCCGTGGGTAATCCCCACTGCGTGGTCTTTACCGAGAACCTCGTGACCCTGGATGTGGCCGCCATAGGCCCCGGCTTTGAAAACGCCCCCTACTTCCCCCAGCGGGTCAACACGGAGTTTGTCCGGGTAGTCAGCGGTGACACCCTGCGGATGCGGGTTTACGAACGGGGCAACGGCGAAACCATGGCCTGCGGAACGGGCGCCTGTGCCGCCGTGGTCGCGGCCACAGTGAAGGGATTTTTCCCCAAGGGCCGGGATATTACAGTGAAGGTGACAGGCGGTGACCTGGTGGTGAACTACAGCGATGAACGGGTAATGCTGACAGGGGACGCCGTTCTGGTATATGAGGGCAGCTTCTCCTATTAGCGGATTGGAATTATATTCTAGTAATTTTGTGAATTGCCTGGAAAATCATCCTGATTTTCCGGGCAATTTCATTTTTTATTCCAAACATCGTTTTTTTCCCTTGACTCTGGGGTCACCCAATAGTCTATAATCCTAGAAGAGAACCGGTTTTCAAATCACTCGGCAATACTAGGGAGGGCAGATACTGCTACTCATGAAATATGGCACACTCCATTTGGCAAAAGTTGATTAAATATTATGAAAAAAGAGGATTGAATTATGTTTACAATTGGATCTATTTTCACTATGCTGTTTGGCCTGGTGGGCGCTGTGGGCGCTGCTTCTATTATCTACGGGCTTGTAATCGATGCCAGCTATGTGGCCGCCCTGGCCGGCACGGCAACCTTAGTTCCTGCCAATAACTGGCTTTTGATCGGTATGGTACTCACCATGATCGGCCTTGGCGCGATGTTTATCTCCATGTTTTTACAAATGGTTTTCGCGCAAAAGAAGGAGAAGAAGAACGAGAAAGCTGCCCAAAAGCAGGTTGCTCCCAACCACGGCTAAACAGTGAGAAAGACCGCCGGAACATCCCCCAATGTTCCGGCGGTCTTTTATTGTAATCCGAAAACCACGCGTTGTACGCGTGGTTCCAAAAAGCTTAAAGCTTTGAACAAAAAAAGCCTCCCATGTTAGAATAGTGAGGGTTTGCCAACCGCACTACAACAAAGGAGGCGTCCAAAATGGACAAAAACACCTTAGCACATACAACATGGAACTGCAAGTACCATATAGTATTTGCGCCGAAATATCGCCGAAAAGTAATCTA
>JAVBLH010000037.1:0-20648 GCA_031553635.1 Evtepia sp.
CCGGGTAGACATCATCACCGGCACCTTCGGTAAGGCTTTAGGTGGTGCCTCCGGCGGTTACACCAGCGCCAAGAAGGAGATCGTGGCCCTTTTGCGCCAAAGAAGCCGCCCCTATCTCTTCTCCAACAGCTTAGCCCCCAGCATCGCGGCGGCTACCCTGGAGACCCTGCGCATTCTCAAGGAGAGCGGCGACCTGCGCCAGCGCCTGGTGGAGAACACCCAGTATTATAGAAATCGCCTCCAGGAGCGGGGCTTCGACCTGCTGCCCGGGGAGCATCCCATCGTCCCCGTCATGTTCTACGACGCCAAGAAGACCGCGGCCTTCGCGGCCAAGATGCTGGAAAAGGGCGTTTACGTCACGGCCTTCAGCTTCCCCGTGGTGCCCAAGGATAAGGCCCGCATCCGCACCCAGGTGTCTGCCGCCCACAGCCGGGAGGATTTGGACGCCGTGGTGGAGGCCTTCTGCGCCGTGCGAAGCGAGCTGGAGAGTTAAAACAAAAAGAAAACCCCCTATCCGCCTTGGGACATACCCAGGTCCGATAGGGGGTTTATGGTTTTGGAATCTTTTGGAGAAAGCTCTTTACGCCGGTTCCATTCAGTGCTACAGTGGGAGAGGAAACCGGACGAGGGATTGCACCGAAAAACCATACGAAAGGGGGCGGCAGAGTGGAACGGGAGCTATACAACTTCGGGCTTAATTACGGAGACTATGTCTGGCTTTTGATCTTTCTGGTGTTGGGCCTGGTGTTTGGCGCCGCGAGCCGGGCCTGCTTTCGATATCCCCAAAAGGGCATCAAGGAATATGTGGCGGGTTCCATCACGGGGGTGATCGCGGCCGGGGCGCTGCTCACCTTCCTGGGTGTGATTTTCGGCTCCTTGGTGCTCTACCAAGAGTATAAGGAGCTGGTTCAAAGGGGCGAGGTCTCTCAGGTGGTGGGCATGGTGGAGCACTATGACCCCATGCCCTTTACGGGGCACCAGGAGGA
The DNA here is from genome assembly GCA_031553635.1 of Evtepia sp. Classification (GTDB taxonomy): domain Bacteria; phylum Bacillota; class Clostridia; order Oscillospirales; family Oscillospiraceae; genus Evtepia. Next base: position 987 of record JAVBLH010000037.1, read on the forward strand.
GACCTTTGAAATAGATGGGGTCAAGTTCTCCTACTCCAATTACAGCGGCACCTTTTTTGGCTACAAATGCGCGGCCTCCCACGGGGGCGTGGTGACCCATAACGGGCAGCACTTAAAGATACAGTACCTGGGCACAGAGGAAGGCCACTATGTTATCACCTACATTGCGGAGATTTTGCCGAAGGAAAAGATTTCCTCCAAAGCAGCGGATTGAATTAGGCCAATATGTGGAGTAAAGACTGGTCGCTGGTAGATGTGAAAAAACCGTGGGTCAAAACGACACACGGTTTTTTGTATGAGTGCTTGCATCAAATCAGGTGGCGTAATTATCAAAATACCCCTGAATCAGCACCACAGGCGTGCCCTTATCGCCGCTGCCGGAGACCAAGTCGCACAGGCTGCCCAACAGATCGGTGAGCTGTCGGGGGGTAGTCCCCTCGCTTTCGATCTTCCCGTAAAGGTTGGCGTCCTTTTCCAAGATGCTCTGACGGATGGCGTCTTCCAGCTCCTTGCCGCGCAGGTTCCCAAAGTGCTGGTCTGCCAGATACTTCAGCTTCAGCTCGTTGGGCGTGCCGTGAAGGCCCGGGGTATGGGCAGGGGAGACTACGGGGTCCGCCAGCTCCCAAATGCCGCCCACGGGGTCCTTAAAGGCGCCGTCGCCGTAGATCATCACCTCGATGGCCTTGCCTGTTTTCTCCCGTAGGGCGGCAGCCACAGAGGCCACATAGGGCTCGCAGTCTCGGGGGAAGAGCTTTACCGCGTCGTCTGTTGCCTTGTTGGAGCCCAAAAGGCCGTAATCGGGGTTAAAGCCGCTGCCACTTCTGGAGGCGGTGAGGATATCGTCCAGGCCCAGCACCACCTTGGCCCCGGCCTTGGTGAGCATACCCTTGGTGCGCTTGCGGCTGTGGATGTCGCAGGTGATCACCGTGTCGGTGTAGTTGAGAATATGGCGGGGATCGTTGGAGAAAATAATCTCAATGTTGGCCCCCAGGCTCTTGTAATACTCGATATAGTCCACCCCGGTAAAGCGGTGGATGGTCTCCTTGCCAAAGACAGCCCGGAAGCCCTCTTCGGTAAAGTGATCCGCAAAGGGGTCCACGCCCTTCGCATCCAAGAGATCCAGGGAGATGAGGCTGTTGCCCACTTCGTCCCCGGGATAGGCCAGCTGGAGGATCAGCTTGTCCACGCCGGCGGCAATGCCCTGGAGGGGCATGGAGAAGCGGTTACGGCTTAAAATGGGAAAAATTGCGCCTACAATACCGCCGCCGGTTTTGGCTCTCACGTCCTCGGCGATCTGGCTGACGGTGGCGTAGTTGCCCTGGGCTCTGGCCACCACGGCCTCGGTGATGCCCACCACGTCTCTATCGTGGAGGGTAAAGCCCTCGCTCTCCATGGCTTCCAGAACGGAGTCCACCACAATGGCGGCGATATCGTCACCCTGCTTGATGATGGGGGTGCGGATGCCCCGGGCCTGGGTGCCTACAGTGCGTTTTTTTTCCATAAAATCAATTCCTTTACTGTCGGGATGATGAATCCTCTTGTGTTTCCCTGACATATGCAGTATACTACCCCCAATGAGATAAGTAAAATTCATATTGATTATGAACTTCATAAGGAGTAGTTATATGGAGATTCCTTTAGAATTATACAGGGTCTTTGCTGCTGTGGCGGAGCACCAGAGCGTTTCCCGGGCTGCCGCCAGTCTTTTCATCACCCAGCCCGCCGTGAGCCAGTCCATTAAGCAGCTGGAGAGTCGCCTGGGGGGCACCCTCTTCACCCGTACCCCCCGGGGCGTTACCCTGACCCGAGAGGGCGAGGCCCTGTATGCCCATGTGAAGGAGGGATTGGGCCAGCTGCGGGCGGGAGAGAGCCGTCTGCGTGCTATTTTGGCCATGGAGAGCGGACATATACACATAGGCGCGGGAGACAGTATGTGCAAGCATTTTCTCTTGCCGTTTTTAGGAAAATTTCACGCCCTCTATCCAGAAATCGAAATCCATGTCACCAACCGCACCTCCCCGGAGACCCTGCGCTTAGTCCAGTCCGGCCAGGTGGACATTGGCTTTGTGAACCTGCCCGCCGAAGGGAAGGGCTTGGAGGTGGAAAGCTGCGCGCCTATCCAAGACTGCTTTGTGGCAGGTGAGCCATTTTTCCACCTGACCCATGAACCCATGAGTCTCCGGGCGCTTGCGGAGCAGCCTCTGCTTCTTTTAGAGCGGGACTCCATCACCCGCCTCCATCTGGACAGCTGGGCGGCGGAGCGTGGGGTCAGCTTTCACCCGGCCATCGAATTGGGCAGCCACGATCTCTTGGTGGAGTTTGCCCGCATTGGCCTTGGGGTGGCTGCCGTGGTGGAGGAATACGTGGCCCAGGAATTAGCCCAGGGCTTGCTGCGCAAGGTGAATCTGGATGTGCCGCCGCCCCAAAGAGCCATAGGGGCGGTGTTTTCCCAAACTGCGCTTCTATCCTCGGCGGCGGCGGCCTTTCGGCAGCTGGTGCGGGAGGGGTAAGGCGGGGAGTGCTGCCCCAGATTCTGTCCCCCCTGCCGTGACGATGCCGGAGAAAGACAACAAAAAAAAGGCTCCCGCCGCGTTTTTTGCGGGGGGAGCCTTTCCTCATTACAGCCACATATTCAAAATATACTCCATAGGCACGTCCATGCGCGCTGCCGCCTCGGCCACTGTGAGGCCTTCCTCCAAGAAGCGCCGCACCACCCGGCCCATGGGCTCCCCGATCTCGATGATATGCCCGTCGGGGTCATAAAACCGCAGGACACGCTGGCCCCAGGACTGCCGCTCGGGAGGGTGGATGTAGCGGATCTCCGGGATGCGGGAAAGGTGCAGGGCAACGGTATCCAGATCCTCAGTCTCAAAGTAGATCTCCATGGCGTTGCCGCCCAGGGTGACGGGCCTGTTTCCGATAAAGCCCGCCCAGCTTTCCAGGGTTTGCAGGGCTAGTCTCCCGCCCATTTCCACGTTGGCGCCAAAATCGCCGGTGATCTCCAGGCCCATCACGTCCCGGTAAAAGGCCTTAGAGCGCTCCATATCGGTGACCACCAGTAAAGTACATCCCATTTTCATGTTTCAAATTCTCCTTCTTTTCGGGGCGGCTTCCCCAGGCCGCCCGCACCGTTTAACATCAGAAAGGTCATGGGGGGCACATCGATCAAAGCCGGGGTCTCTTTGAACAGGCAGAAAGACTTAAAGTTCCTTTTCACAGTCAAGCTTTTTCATCAGCCTTCTCCTATTTTTTCTTTTCCGTCAGGGTGTATGAGGCCAAAATCCAGGCCAAAGCCCCGTCGAGGTGTTCTTCGCCTGTCAGCTCCACCGTATGGGCCACGCGGTTTTTCGAAGTTTGCTGGGTCTTTACGGGGTTCCACTCGGGGTGCAGGCGATCGGCGAAAAACTCCAGGCGCAGGGCGGCATTCACCGCGCTGATCTGGGCAAAGGTGGTCTCGTGCTTCCAAAGAACATTCACGGCGGGGAAATATTCCCGAAAATCGGGTAGCCGGGCCTTCGCCCTGTCACGCAAGGCCTGGTAAAGGGGCATCCACTTGGCTTTACCGCCGCTAAAGGCCTTTTCCAGGGCCTCGTCGTAGGGCAGTTCGGGACTGACATCCACAGCTGGGGCATCGGGGAGGCTGTTCAGGCGGATTACCTCATCGCAGAGGGCAAATAGGACGGGCTTTGCCCCCTCGTCGGAGAACTTCACCTTGACGCAGCCCTTGCCAAAGTCAGCCTTGGGAAGGGTCTCCCGCAGGGACTCGATGAGGTCAAAATTCATCGTGTGAACGCTAAAGTGAGTCTTGGCCACGCTGAAGAGCAAATAGCTCTTCCCCACCCGGAACATGGGCCGTTGGCGAAACATAATGGGGGAAATGTCGCTGTGATGGCTTGCGAAATAGTCCAAAAACGCCCTGAGCCAGGCGCTTCCGGGCTCAGGAAGAGAGCGTAAATAGTCCTCCGGCGTTTGCAGCATAATACCACAGTCCTTCCCCTGTTTTTGATATCTTGACTAGACATTTTGGTGACAGGAGCCACTGCTTGATGACCTCTTGTTACCCATAGCGCCAACTTAACCACCATTATATCGGAAAGGGGAGGTGGGAGGCAATCTTTTTTTACTTGACAGCGGGAGAAGATGTGCTATGATGCAGAAAACGAGGCGAGTATGCGCCGCAGAAAGGTTGAGTAAATGGAACTGTACGAAGGGATTTTTCGGCGCAAGTCTTGCCGAAAGTTTACAGGTGCGCCCCTGTCTGAAGAGCGGCTTTTGGAAGTCCGCCGCGCCATAGAGGGCTTTGAGAGACTTTACGATCATGTGGAGTTAGAGTACCGCATCGTCTCGGGGGCTAAGGGACTTTTGAAGGCCGACGCGCCCCATTACCTTATCGTTAGCGGACAGGGTAAGCCGGGGGAGCTGGAGGCGGCGGGCTTTCTCTTTCAGCAGCTGGTCCTCTGGTTCGATGTAAACGAAATTGGCTGCGTCTGGCTGGGCGGGGCCAAGGCGTCGGAGAAGAACTTAAAGGGCAGGGACATCATCCTCATCGCCTTTGGAGAGGGCGCCGAGGAAATACACCGCAGCAAGGACGCCTTTTTGCGCAAGGCCCTAGAGGAGATCACCAACGCCCCACAGGATCCCCGGATGGAGGCTCTTCGCCTGGCTCCCTCGGGCATCAATCTCCAGCCCTGGTACTGGGAGCGGGGCGAGGCGGGATTTCTTCTTTATAAGGCAAAGCCCAAGGGCCCCATGTCCCTGGTCTATAAACTGACGGATCTGGACATGGGCATCGTCCTCTGCCACTACGCCCTGGCCTGCCGCCAGATGGGCAAGTCCTTTGACTTCACCAGAACCCCTGAAAAGTCGGAAAAGCGCGGCTATGCACTTTTCGGCGAGATTTCCGACCCGGCATAAAAGACGCCATTTCATGAAACATCCCCCTATGGCTTCACACCATGGGGGGATGATTTGCGTGTTTTTTCACTTCCGCCTCTTTGGCCTTCTTAGGCTTAGCGATCCAGAGGATGTGCGTCGTAACCGCCGCGCCGACGCAGAGAAGCAGCAGGGTACACCACAGTTTGGCCACCACCACCATGGAGATGCCTAAGGTGAGCCATAAAAACCCCAGGCTTTTTATCACCGTGGCCTTTTTGAGGCCGTTGCGGGCCTGGTAATTTTGCAGATACTCGGCAAAGAAGGGATTGCGCATAAGCCAGGCCCGGGCCTTGGGATTTCCCGCAAAGCAGGCGGAGGCCAAAAGGACGAAAGGGGTGGTGGGCAGCAGGGGTAAGAAGGCCCCCGCAAAGCCCAGGCCCAGGAGCAGGAAGCCCGCCCCGGTCAGCAGCAGATTTTTCAGTTTCATCCCCACACTCCTCAAGAAGCTTTTGCCACCCAGGCCGCACCGAGATGGTACTCCACAGTCTACCACAAAAAAAGGCCGTTGTCTCCCAGAAAAATGGAATTTGGAAAAGCTTTATTGCTTGGCTGCCCGTATGGCGGCGTATTGCCTGAACCCGCCGCTGAGATTATACACCTCAAAGCCGTTCTGCATCAAAATCCGCGTGGCGATATAGCCCCGCAGGCCGATCTGGCAGGTGAGGAAGACGGGCTTTTTCCTGTCCAGCTTCGAGAGGTTCTCCCGCAGGGTATCTAAGGGGATATTCATAAAATCCTCAATATGGCCGCTCTCATACTCCATGGGGGTGCGGGTGTCTAAAAGAGTTACGCTTCCGTCTCGGGGCAGCGCGTCCACCTGGTGCCAGTGGAAGTGCTTCATCTTACCGGTGAGCAGGTTTTCGATGACGAAGCCCGCCATGTTCACCGGATCCTTGGCAGAGGAATAGGGCGGCGCGTAACAGAGCTCCAGCCGGGCCAGGTCAAAGGCGGTCATCTGAGCCCGTATGGCGGTGGCCATCACGTCACAGCGCTTATCCACTCCTTCAAAGCCTACGATCTGTGCCCCCAAAATTTTTCCGTTTTCCGGGTCGAAAAGGGTTTTGATGGACATATGGGAGGCGCCGGGGTAGTAGCCTGCGTGGCTGGCGGAGAAGGTGAAGGATTTATCATAGGAAATGTCCAGCCTTTGGGCCGTTTTCTCATTGAGGCCCGTGGAGGCCACGGTCATGTCGAACACCTTCAGGATGGCGGAGCCCTGGGTGCCCTCGTAGCGGGAGCCTAAGCCGCAGATATTATCCGCCGCAATGCGCCCCTGCTTGTTGGCGGGCCCTGCTAAGGGAACAGAAACCCGCTGGCCAGTGATAAAATCCACCACCTCCACGGCGTCGCCCACGGCGTAAATATGGGGGTCGGAGCTCTGCATCTCGGGGTCCACCACCACAAAGCCCCGGCCGTTCATCCTGAGCCCCGCCTCCTTGGCCAGGCCGCTCTCAGGCCGCACGCCGATGGAAAGGATGAGAAGATCGGCCCTAAGGGTGCCGGCTTGGGTGGTGAGGGTGAGGCCCTCCGCTGTTTCATGGATGGCCGTGAGCTCGTTATTCAGTAGAAGCTTTACCCCCATGCGGGAGAGATAGCCCTGGACCTCGCAAGCCATATCGAAATCCAAGGGCGGCAGGATCTGATTGCCCAGCTCGATCAGGGTAACGGCAAGCCCGTCCCGCACCAGATTTTCCGCCATTTCGATGCCGATAAAGCCGCCGCCCACAATCACCGCGCGCTTAGGCTTTTGGGAAGCGAGGAAGTTCTTCACCTTCAGAGTGTCGGGAATATTGCGCAGGGTAAAGACCCTGTCGCTCTCCACGCCGGGAATGGCGGGAATATAGGGCGCGGCGCCGGGGGAGAGGATCAGTTTATCGTAGCTTTCGCTGTAAGCGGTTCCCGTGGTAAGATTGCGGACAGTGACGATTTTTTCCTGGGGGTCTATGGCCGTTACCTCCTGCCATGGGCGCACATCTACCCGAAAGCGGCTGTGAAAGCCCGTGGGGGTTTGCAGGGTCAGGGCGGCCTGGTCTTGGATCTCGCCGCCGATATAGTAGGGAAGGCCGCAGTTGGCAAAGGAGATATACTCGCCCCGCTCAAAGAGAATGATCTCCGCCTCTTCGTCCAAGCGCCGCAGCCGCGCCGCCGCAGATGCGCCGCCGGCCACGCCGCCAACAATCAGCACCTTTTTTTTCATAACATACGCCCCTTTCCGATCTGCAATAAAACATAAGATAATACTAATATACTAATATATAACGAATTTGTCAAGGGGCGTGCCGTGCTTTGCATTGACTGGAAAAGGATAAGCCGGAGAAGGACAAAGGCGTCCTCTTCCGGCTTACTATGGTTCCTATGCAGGGATTTTATCCGCGATAGCTGCGCTTGTAGTCTTCCACAAAGCCGGTAAGGGTGGAGAGAAAGGTCTCTTCGCCCCAGGTGTTCAGCTTAAAAAAGGTGGCTTGGCTGCCGCCGGAGGTGATGACGGAAAGGTGCAGGTCATCGTCCCTGCCGAAGAGGGTCAGGTTCATGCTGACCCTGTTGCCCCCCGCCATACTGTAACGCTCGAAAACCTGGGTGGCGCAGCGGATGCCGTCCTGAGCAAATCGGCTGCTGTCCTCAAAGCTGGCGGACATACTGCCGCTCATGACCTTGTTGCTCAAAAGGTCTAGCACTTCTTGAAAATTGCCTCTTAATTGGGTTTCGTACTTTGCCATTCAGAACACCTCCTAGGATAAAACAATGTGATCGACATGAAGCAACAGTTTGGGATAGCGGTTGCGGTGAAAGCTGCTAGGGCGAGGATTTTGTCACGGGTTTTGTCACAGGGCAGACCAGGTAATTGACAGCGGCAAGAAGGATGCAGCCCACAGCGTAGCAGGCGACGTCTTTCCAATCGAACACCGAGCCGAGGATGATTCTAAAGGCCTGGTTTTCTATGCCTAAGAGATTGATAAGGTCAAAAAGCTGCAAAAGCTCCACGAAAAAAGCAAAGATAAGCACATAAAGAGGCAGCAGGGGAAGGGGCCTTGGCACCAGGGTTTTGATGAAAAAGTAGACCACGCCCACCACCAGTACATCCCCCACATAAGGGCGGATGAACCTATCGTGAACGAAGAGGGCGATCAGGCATTCCATCGACAAAAGGAAGAGGAAAATCAAAAAATAACCGCCGCGGGTATTGATCTGAAGCATGAATGTGCTACCTCACGTAAAAGAAATCTCAAAAGCGAAGGCTCTGCTAAGACCATGATATCACAAAAAAACAAAAAATGCCACATCCGAAGACGTGACATTTCCTGCAATCTCAAAGAGATCTGGTACGGCAGAAGGGACTCGAACCCCCGACCTACTGGTTCGTAGCCAACTACCACAATTAAATAAACTGTTGATTACCAACGGTTACAGGCTGTCGATATGCTTTTTGTCACGGGGTGTGTCACAGGCGCTTCCGTCAAGTTTCGAAATACCCCCGTGGAGCACACTCTTATTCTTGTGCGTGTAGATGTTCGCCGTGACCGAAATATCCGAGTGGCCCATCAGAACCTTGGCGACGTTGATGGGCACCCCGGCCGCCTCCAAGTCCGTGCAGAAGGTGTGCCGCAGACAGTAAGGGGTCAGATCAGCGGCCAGCACACTCTCTACAATCTGATTTCGCTTAAGGGTGGCGCCCATTTCGATGTCCAACGCCCGGCGGAAGGAGGCCCAGAGGAGGGAGAGGCTTTTATCATCCCGGTAGTTTCCGGACTGGGTAGGGAAGATCGGCTCAAAGGGATCGCCCTTAGCCGCTAGAAGCTTAGGCCGGAGGCTGCCATGGATGGGTATATCCCGAATGCCGGAGGCCGTCTTAGGACCCTTGATCTCCTTCCCGCCGCTCTCCCGAGCCTTGTAGACATGGATCTCGTTGGCATCGAAATCTACATCCCGCCATTGAAGCGCGGCGGTCTCTCCGGGCCTCATGCCTGTGTAAAGCATCGTCAGCACCCAGAGGCCGGCCCGGTGGGTCTCCGCCACTGTTCGAATTCCGGCCCTCTCAGCGTCGGTGATAGCGCGTCTGCTGCGCTTTTCGTTGGCAGGGAGGGTAAGGTCCTCCGAAGGGTCAAACAGGATCAGGCGGGACTTCCTGGCTTTGGAGAAGATAGCCTTGATGGTGGAGCGGAGCTGGGAAACGTGGGAGAAGGACATCCCGGCCTGTGAGTTGAGGATGCGCTGGAGATGCACATCCCGAACGTCCTTCATCCTCGTGTTGCCGATGGCCGGGGCGATATACTTCTCAAAGCGTTGGTCATAAGCGGCCAGGGTCTTTTTCGAGATGCCGGCGTCCTGCTTGAAGGTTTCCATCCATTCCGCGTACCATCTCTCAACGGTGCTGTTTTCGCTGATGGCTTTTCCCCACGCTTTAAGGTGGCCTTCAGCTCACCCAGCTTCTCATAAACCTCGGCCTCGGTCTTGCCTCGGACGGTGTAGCGTTTGCCCTCCCAGGTGATTGTTTTTCGGATATACTCATATTTCATTGCAAAAACCTCCTATCTGATGTAAAATAGAAGGGTGATACGGTCTGAATGTGTCACCCTTTTTGGCAACCGTCCCGGTGTTGGTAGCACTGGGGCGGTTTTACTATTTCATTAGCTTCAAATCTTCGATAGCGTCCCAGAAGTCTGTCTCGTTGATAATCATGATCCTATGGCCTTCCTTACGAAGATTCACGGCCTCCTCGATCTTCCGACCATAACAGGCAAAGGCCCAGCAGGGATTACCCGCGTTGCCAACAATCAGATAGTCGGTTTTCTTGGTGACGCTATTATGCCAAGCGCCGCCGGCATCCATAATCACCTGGGCAATTTCGGCCTTCTTTGCCTTATACGATGTACCTGTAAAATAAAATACTCTTTCATCGAAAACAATCTCTGGACACATGGCGCAGATACCCTGGATGCTGAACTGATCGCGCAGCGCCGCCATATCCGGCTCGTGTAAATTGGCGGATGTTTTCAAGTCAATAAACTGGCTGAAGAAGGCCTTCAGCATATTGCGCTCATCATCAGTCACAGCCCCGTCGGCCAAGACCTTTGTGATCAGTGTGCTTACCTCATCGAAGGGGTAGCAGCCTTGAAGGTGGGGATGGTGGTTGACCCAGTTTTGCAGGGCGTGAATCTCATCATTCGATATCTCACCGTCAGCCATGACCCCGTGCATCATGCCGGAGAGAAATTGAATGGAAGAGGTGAGGAGATCATAATAGCTGGCATCGGAAACGAAATTGTTGCAGAGCCAGATAATGTCCTTTGATTCCTCCTCGCTGATGATACCGTCACGACAGGCCACATCGACCATGGGCAGCAATTCGTTAAAAGGATGCCTGTTTCGTAGGTGCTCATGGAGAGAACACCAATTTACTAATTCGGCAATTTCGGGGCCATCGACCCTTGCGTCGGTGGTAATCCCAGCCACCAGGCCTTTTAAGGTGTTGATTGCTTTGTGTAGTTCGGCAGGTTTGGTAAACTGCCTATATTCAGATAGCTCTTTTACGCCCATGATATCGCCTCTTTCTTTATATTTGCAGGTCATGGTGATTTCACTAATTCACCTAATCAATCAGAGAAACAAAGGCAACGGCCTTGCCTAAGATGCGCACATGGTTCATTTCTTCCCCCCGGCGAACAATATCGTCGTAAGCGGGGTTAGCGGCCTCGAGGATGATTTTATCCTTGTAAGTATAGACTTTTTTCAGGGTCACTGTGTCATCGTCTATGATCACTGCCGCAATTTCGCCATTTTCAACCTGAGGCTGCGCTCTTATATAGACGATATCGCCGTCGAAGATACGGGCGTTGATCATGCTGTCGCCGCAGCACGAGAGGGCAAAGTCGGCCTTAATATCGTCCGGCATCCAGGCCGTTTCTTCCAGATCCTCCACTGCGAGAATGGGGGAGCCGCAAGCAATGCGACCATAAAGCGGGATGTAAGAGCCTTTCCCGATTGGGCGAAGGCCAGGGGGGAGCGGATTAGCGGATTCTTCATCAGTCCAGCCCATTAAATAAGCAGGAGTGGTTCCGAGAGCTTCAGCAAACGCAACTATCTTGGATTGGGGGATGTCACGTTCTCCTGCTTCGATTTTGGCAATAGATGACCTAGATGTATACCCCGTTTTATCCGCTAAATCTTGCTGAGACATACAGAGGTCTTCTCTTTTTTGCTTAATATTCTTATATAACTGCAACAAACAATCACGCCCCTTTGAGGCATACAATATCAGAACAGGTCCTATAAGTCAACAAAAATTGAAAAAAAGCAAAATATATGTTGACAATATGGGACGCAATGGAGCATCATGCAAGTGTGACTATGAGTCAACACAAGAGGAGGTGACAAAATGAATTCAGTTTTACTCAAACAAAAGATCGAGGCATCTGGGTTAAAGCAAAATTTCTTGGCATCACGGATGAACCTGTCTGGATATGGGCTACAGCGCAAAATTGACGGAATGTCTGAGTTTAAGGCTAGCGAAATTGTAATGATTTCTCAACTCCTTTCGCTACAGAATTCTGAGCGGGATGAAATTTTTTTTAGTCGAAAGGTGACTGAAAGTCAACATATAGCTGGAGTAAGCTAAAGCCCCTCCCATGGGGGGAGGGGCGGAAGTTATACCATAGCAGGGTTTGCCGAGGAGTCCTTCATCTTCAGAGACTGCCGATACTGTTCAGCAGGTGGGATGCGCGTAAATTCCACCGTTTTGTCATAGCTTTTCCTGATAACCTCCTCGATTTCATCCAAAGAGACACGGAAGAATTCCCTTCGGGTGTTGATCATGTTCAGCTTTCTATCATCAAAAGCTCTATGCAAAGCGGCCTCTAGCCCAGGAGCATCCTCGGTAAAAATCATGGCGTGAACATCGAAGTTAAAGGGAACAGAGGCATCGCCCAATTCATCAATGCGGTCCATGGGGTCAAGACGGCGTGTCATGCCAATCTTGTAGACGTTCTCACCGAAGGCGCCAAGATTTGAAATGACATACACATACCCGGCCTTTTGGTTCGCAGCGCGGTAATCCACATCTTTTAGAGACTTGTCCAGCTCGGAAAGCTGCTGTTCGATTTCTGCCTTCTTGGCAAGGAGAACGGCCTGCTGCTCCTCGGAGGCCCCCTCTAGTTGAGACTCCAGCTTTTTCAGCGCATTGCTGTAATGCTTCTGCTCTTTTTCGATCTCGCGCCGGGCCTCTTCAATTTCCCGCTGGAGCTTCGCCTGTTCCCGCAGCTCCTCTCGGGCCCTCTTCTGTTCTTCCTTTTCTTCCTGTTTTTTCAGCTGGTATTCGTGAGACAGATAGAGTTCATCAATTTTCAAATTGTAATAGGCATCAGTAACAGCGACGCCCATGATAGTCCCCAGTTTAGAAATGGCATCCCTGGAGGTGGTAATTCTCTTGATTGAAGCATCCACGTTATTAAACTTTACGCTTCCAATCACGGCATCGCACTCTGTGTTAAAGGCCCGAAGCAGAAGTTTCTGCATATCGCCGACCATCTTTTTACCCTGGGCAGCATTGTTATTGACTGTCCAATTGGTATTTCCGGTAGCAGCAGAGCCGCCCTTTACAAGTCTTTTTTGCTGTTCCCGAATCTGGGAAAGGCGGTCTTTGTAGATATCAGAGCTTTCAAAATCGTATTTGGGCTGGTATAGACCAAACTCCTGGAGCAAGACCTGCTCATCGGTTTCCACCAGCTGGGCTTTCTTAGTCGCCAGGTCATTTATAACAGAGGTGGTTTCCGTGCGAATTGCCGATATCTCGTTCTGCCGCTGTAATAGCTCAGCCTCGGCATCCTTGATACGCCCCTTCAAGATATCCAGGTCTCGCATTTCAGGAGTCATCATAGCTTCTAACTCATCAACACGCTGCCGCAAGGATTTGTTTTCACTAGCCTTAAAAAGATCGCCAATTCCCATGATGCAAATACCTCTCTTTCTCTATCTGAGGATGACTGCCATAAGCATACCACATTGTGGCATTACATCCAAGTGCCAACGTGGTACAAAAAGCGACAATAAGTGACGACTAAAATGCAAAACCAAAGTGGGCGCAGTTGAAAAAATGACTGAAGCAGGGAAGTGATAGGATTTTGTTTTTGAAAAGAAACGCACCCGAAAGTCTGGAAGATAGGGTCAGGGCGTTGGAACGGAGCACATTACTCCAAAGTATTTTGATCCTTATTCTCAGCATCGCCACCTTTCGTCTCACTCTCTGGTGTATTCGAATCATTAAAGTCTTAGCGCTTCTCACCCAGCGCCTCGACCTCATTAGCTAAGCTTAGAAAGGAGTATCCATCATGACACACAAAAGCAAACAATACGAAGAAATTCGCCAGTTTACCAACGATCTTACCAAAGAATTCGGCCATTTACTGACCCTGGAAGACGTCTGCCACGTGCTGGGCTTTACAAATCGAAAGTCGGCCGCAGCCTGGATCAAGGAGCAGACCGGGCGGAAGATCATCGCAGCGGTGAACATCAACGGCCGGGACAAATGGATGGCGAAGGAGATCGCCAAGGCCATCATCCTCGCCAAAATCACCGGGGCCGCCTAAAGGCATGACAGGAGGGTCAGACCATGAAACTCTACGAAGTAACCAAAGGGCGCAGCAGCCTACATATCCTCGCCGAAAACAGCGCTAAGGCCAAGCGGGAATACTGCCGCCGGCGGGGCATCAAGCCCAATGATTACTGGTGCGGGGTGAGTATGCTCTCGGCCAAGGAAGTTAAGGCCCCAAAGGAGGTCGCTGTTTGAATGCCTGGTAAAGAGCTCATCAACATTACCAACTGGAACCACACCAAAATGAAGTCGCTTCGTGGCCTGAATCGTTACAGGTTAGAACGCTTGAAACGGCAACACCGGGAGCGGGTGAAGCGCGGGGCGGCCAAGGCGGTCATCTACCTTTTGATCTTCGGCTTCTTCTACTGCATCGGAAGGCTGGGCTTCTAGCCATGTGGCCGGGCTTTTGGTTCCGCAGCGAGGAAGACCGGGAAATATGGGAACGGCAGCAAAAGGTAAACTACCTTTTGGCCAAGAAGCGTACCAGGGCGCAGCGTTGGAAGTTCCCGGTGAAGGCTAGGGTGACCCACCCGAAATACGGTAGTATCACGGTGCCTCACGCATCAAAATACGCGGCGCTCCTGTGCGCCTGCGATGTCTGGAAATGCTCCTTTGCTGAAATCAGCGGAGCGGAAGTAAGAGGAATTCAACATGATCATCAATGAAAAAGGACTCACCAAGGCGCTAAAACACGCCTATGGAAACAGCGGCTACACCGTGATGCAGGATGGAGAGCAGATTACCCTCTATTCCGACATCTGGTATGTCCGCTGCGATTTGGACAAGCTGCCCAGAAAGGCCCTGGCCACCCTGGTGGAGCACCTGGGCATCATCCCCGGCGTGGGGGAGGCCCTGACCATCCAGAAGAATGATGAAGTGCAGAACGCCATCCCGGAGATGGTGTGGGATTCCATCAAATACTGGGTGGAAGAGGCGGCGGAGAATATGACGGTATCCGCCGTGCCCATGAGATTTAGAGGGGCGCATATCCTTCAGCAGACCGGCGGCGGGGCAGCCTTTGGTGCTTTGCCTGTGTCTATTGATATCCTTGAAAAGGAAATTCACCTCAAGCAGATCCCGGCCAGGGTAACGAAAAACTCCGGCCTTAGTTGGGCCGGAGAAGGTGAGGTGGTTATCGTGAAGGCGGCGCGGGGCGCCACGGCCTATTGGCTCAAGGCCTGGGAACGGGACGTTTGGGAGGCCCTGGAGACCGTCGACCTACATAAGCGTGAAGAATGAGAAACCCCTATGCGTAACCGTGCGACCAAACACAAACGCATAGGGGAAACACATAACGGACGGGCCGTTTTTATGTACTGATTATAGCACAATGATAAGCGGCCTGCAACCGTTGTTTTGACTATGAACGAACAGCAGGAGGGAGATCCCATGATAGAAAAAGCCATCGCCAAAATCAACGCAGAAATGCAGAAGGACCCCAGCAATACATATGTGGAAATCATCGGCCTTTATCTCATCGACCGCTGCACGGATGACCTCACCGCCGCCAGGATCGGTGCCGAAGGGAAGTCCTTGGACGGAGTCATGAAGGCGATCGAGGGGGAAACCAAGAAGCACAGGAAAGGGAATGTGGCGGTGCTGCCTCCCAATGCAGTGGTAGATGTGGTTGATGATTACTTCGGGCTTTCCAGAGACGAGGACGCCCGTATCACAGCCATGTTCTCCGCCAGGGGCGCAAGCCGGAAGATCATCCAGCCGCCCGCGCCCGGCAAGGTATCCCTGGCCCTGGATGACTTCCTTTAGGAGGCAGCGGCATGAAGCTTTCAAAAGAAATCAAGGCCCTGCCCTGGCCTGTGCCCTTTGAGGGGAACGATTGCGCGCACTTCCAAGTCACCGTAACCCAGCCCGTGGTGGATGGGGAGCGGCTCTTGGTGGTGACCTTCACCATAAACCGCAATAATCCAAATTTTTTACGCAGAGAAACCGCCCGGAATGACTTCCGCCTTGTCTGCTCCAAAAAGCGCAACCGGGTGGCGGTCATCCTCCGGGGGGATGCCAGGACAAAGCGTAAGCCGCTGGAAACTGTCATGCATGATTGCTCTGGTTTGTCTCCCCGCTATTGCTATCCGTGGATAGCGGAGCGGGAAGAAAACATCCTGGCCCGCTGGCTTGACGCCAAGGAAACAGAAAACCACTTTATGGAAGAACTCAATCTCTGGACGAAAAAAGCCCTGGAAGCGGAAAACCGGGCGGATAAAATCCGGAAGGGACAGCTTTTGGACGAAGACTATACCCTCTGTCCCGAGGAGCTGCCGAAGGGCCTGGAGGCATGGGTGCGGCGGGAGATTCTCAATAAGGATCACACCCTAGTCTGTAAAAAGGGCAATGTCAGAGGGCTGTGCTATCTTTGCGGCCGCAATGTACGGACAACGAGGACAGACATGCGATTTCGCCAGCACTGCATTGTGGCCTGCCCGGACTGTGGGGATGAAGTGGTCTGCGTCCTTGAAGGCGGAAGCGGCTTCCGAAACGACTATGTCAAAAATATTGTTGCTGCCCAGAAGGGTACAGATGGAAGAACGGTGTTTTTCCGCCAATGGCACGTGAAGCGCGACCCGACGGCCCGATTTGAAAACGTTGTGGAGTGGCTGGAGGAAGTCGGCCGTTACGCCATCCGGGACTTCGCGGCGGCAAAGTGGCTGCGTGAAAACAAGGAAAATTACTATATGCAGGCCTACCGCTACGGCCTGGATAGCTGGACGCGGTTCGATGGCGTGGAGGTCTACGACGGCAGCTATGAATTTTATGAGGCATCCATTCCCCGCGCCGTGGAAGGGACTCGCCTCCAGTTTGCAGATATCCAAGGTTATCTTCGTGAAAAGAACAACTCCTATCGAAACAGCGGATACGGTTATCACGATATCATCCGCTATGCCATGGACTGGGGCCGGTACCCGGTGATGGAGTTTTTATGGAAAGCGGGGTACCACAATCTGGCCTTCCAGCGGGTGGGCGGTCTGACCAAGAAAAACCGCAACGCCATCCGCTGGAGCGGGAAGAAGCTGACCGAGTGCTTCCGCTTTCCCTTGCGGATTCTGAAAGAGAAGCCGCCGGCCGACTGGACCCTGGATGACCTCATGGTGGCAAACCGTCTTTGGTCTCATCATCGGGCCGGGCTCATCAGCGAATCGGATGTCATAGAACTGTTGCCTATGGATATTGATTGGACTGAACTGGACACAGCCATGAAGTATGCGTCCCTTCGAAAAATCGTCAAATATCTGGAAGAGCAGCAGCAGGCCCACAGGGGCAGGGTGGAACGCATTTATCGGGACTACATAGATGAGTGCATCCAGTTGCAGCTGGATTTGACCAGCCGGGAGGTGCTCTTCCCCAGGGATATCCAGGAGGCGCACAATCGCACCATGGCGCAAATCAGTTTTGAGAAGAACAAGGCAGACCAGGAGAAATTTGACAAGGTGGTTCAGAAGCTGGAGCATCTCACCTGGGAGGCGGATGGCTTTATCATTCGCCCGGCCCGCGCCCAGAAGGAGCTCTCCGAAGAGGGCGCCACTCTGAAACACTGTGTGGGCGGGTATATACAGCGCATGGCTGCCGGAGAGCTGGCTATCTTCTTTGTCCGGCGGGCTGAAGATCCGGACAAGCCCTTCTACACTCTGCGGCTGCAAAATAAAAAGGTGATGGAATGCCGCACTACCAACAATCGGTCATATGAAAACGAGCCTGAAATCAAGGCTTTTGTGGAAGCATGGGAAAAGCAGGTAGTCGCCACCGGCGGGACGCCCAAAAAGAAGCGGAAGGTGTCCGCTGCATAAGGAGGAAACACCATGAGTGAAATGCAAGAAATCCGCTCTAACGAGGTTCGGACCATAGAAGTCATTACCACAGAAATCCGCGTCATCCAGAAGCAGGCCCAGCAGGTAGTCCTTGGGTATGCCATTGAGCTGGGCCGCCGGCTGGAGGAGGCAAAGCAGCTTCTGCCTCACGGGAAGTGGGGGGCCTGGCTGAAAAGTGAGGTCAACTTTTCCCAATCCACCGCCAACAATTTTATGCTGATTTTCAAAGAGTACGGCGCCTCTCAGCAGAGCCTTTTTGGCGGGGAGGCAAATTCGCAAACGCTTGGGAATTTGCCATATACCAAGGCGTTGAAGCTCCTGGCCATGCCGGAAGAGGAGCGGGAAGCCTTTGTCGAAGAGAACGATGTGGCGGCCATGAGCACCCGGGAATTGGAGACGGTGATACGGGAGCGGGACGAGGCCCGTCAGAAGGCGGAGAGAGCGGACGAAGCCGCCGTAAGCCTGCTGAAAGAAGTAGATGAATATAGCGAAAAGCTTGAAGCCTTAAAACAGGAAGCTGATGAACAGGCCGCCCTTGCCGCTGAGGAGCTGGAGCAGCTCAGGGAACAGCTGGAGGAGCTGCGATCCGTCGGGAAAGAAGTGGCCGTGGAAACGGTGGTGGATGAATCTGCCGTCAAGGCCGCCGCTGATGCTGCCAGGGCGGAGGCTGAGCAAAAACTAAAGGCTAAGATCGAGAAGGCCGAAAAGGAGAAGAAAAAGGCCGAGGAAGCCAAAGCGAAGGCGGAGCAGGATTTGTCCGCGTTGAAGGTGGCCCAGGAGGAATCCGCTGCCGTGGCCAAACGGGAGAAAGAGACCATGGCGGAGCAGATGCAGGCCCTCCAGAAAAAGCTGGCCGTTGCCTCCTCCTCGGAGATGACTATCTTCAAGCTCCATTTTGAGCAGGGACAGACCTCCATCAACAAGATGGTGGAATGCGTGGGGAAGATGGCGGACGCCGGGGACGCGGAGGGGGCCGATAAGCTAAAGAACGCCCTGAAAGCGCTGTTGACGGCTACCTTGGAGGTGGTGAAGTGAGTGGGGTTATGCCAGGCACCTGCCCTTATTGTGGGGCCAAGGGCAAAGTTCAGAAGGCATCCAACCAGTGGCCGTCATTTCGTGTCGTTGATGGCAATGACCAATGCAGGATAAACCCCTCCACAAAGTGGTATTACACCATTCGGGAGGCTGTGGAAGTTTGGAACCGCCGGGCAGAAGGAGAAACCAATGAAACTTAAAATACTAGTCATAGCCGCTGCACTACTTACCCTTTGCACCACCCCCGCAGCGGCCACCGAAACCGACTACATGGGCGAGATGATAGCCGCCGTGGAGATCAATGCCGATGACTGGGGACAAGCTGCCGAGGCCGCTAGAAACCAGAAGATCATTGACCAAGGGCTGGAGCTGGTGGCTGTGGCCTACGCTGATCTGGAGCTACTGGCAAAGGTGATCCAGAGTGAGGCAGGCTCCTCCTGGCTCTCTTTGGATTGGAAAATGTGCGTTGGCGAAGTGGCCCTGAATCGCGTGGCATCCCCGGAGTTCCCGGATGCCCTCGATGAGGTCGTCCATCAGCCGGGGCAGTATTACGGGGCCAACAGCGGACACATAGACAGGATGGTTCCTAGCCATGACTGCATTGTCGCGGCGGCTCGGGTGCTTCAGGGGGAGCGGTTGATGGTGCCCTCTGTGGTGTTTCAGAGCAATTCGCCGCAAGGTGGAGGTGTTTACAAAAAGATGCACGACAGAATATTTGGGAACACCTATTTTTGCTACAGCTCCAGGCCGGGGCTTTATGAGTGAGGGTTAGGTAAATGAAAGAACTGATATGCAGCAACAGTGACTGCCCCTTCTTTGATGCCTTTGGCAAAGGGGCACCTTGCCCTGCCGCTGCCGGATGTAGTGGATACATGCGAGAGGAGGACCCCGATGACTGATATTTTCGATAGCGGAACGCCGAAATATAGCACAGCGCAAGACATATACGATGCGCTCTGTGAACTGGTGCAGACCGAGGAAATGGGCATCTTAGGCGAGATGTTCGCCGATGTCAGCTGGGATAACCAGGAATATTACTACACCGACAAAGGTTACAAGCTCAAGGAGAAATTTGAAGAAGTCACGGACTATTGCGAGAAGATGTGGCTTATTGATCTAACGATCTGGCAGCTAGACCGAACCGATGTACATGACCTGGTGTATGAGGCGTTGTTAAACGAAGATATGGCAAAACGCGTGGGATTCAAAAAACTGTTTATTGATGAAATGCTTCTTGGAGATAAATCGGATTATGATGAAATTGCAGAAGCCTATGTCGAAGAGCTGCAC
>JAVBLH010000009.1:0-22375 GCA_031553635.1 Evtepia sp.
CTTCGCGGCCTAACCTTTCGCTGCACATTCCGCGCTGGCGTCTGCTCTGCATGACGTCTGGTTTTGCATACCCTTTTTCGCCACCTGCTCCACAGCACTTCTTCTTCATTTTGGGACTTGACTTTTAATAGTTAGTCTTTCAAAAAGGGGGGGCGAGTCCGGTCTAACCGCCGCCGGGTTATCCTCCGGAACAAAAATTCACCTCCGGTGTTGGTACCATGATAATAAAATAGCATAAAAAGTGGCTTTTTTATAGCCTTTCGCTAAAGGATGCACCGGCAGAAGGGCAGATCAAAGCCCCCCCATACCCAGGAAAGCTATGGTCACATCGTGCAAAATGGATAGAGAGAACAACGTCGGGATGTGTCGAATTGTGCAATACAACAATATGAATTCCGGATATTGTTAAATCATACAAAGGAGACAGGAATATCTCTGCAAGAATTTACGAATGGAATAGAGTCAAACAAGGAAACGCGCCGCCCCCTCTGTTCGTGGACAGATGGAGCGGCGCGTTTCCTTTGTGAAAGGATAAAGATGATAGCAATAGGGAGAGAAATTACCGGGTAAGAATCAGGGCGCAGCCTTTGTCACTGCGGGTGTTAGAGCCCGGGCCAGACGCTTCATGCCCTCTTCAATGTTCTCATCGGAGGCAGTGGAGTAGCAGAGACGCAGGGTGTTCTTGTGGCCGCCTCTGGGGAAGCAGGTCTCACCGGGGACATAGATGACCTTTTCTTTCTCCAGGGCCTCCCAAAACAGCTGCATACAGTCGCAGTGCTCAGGAAGGGTCAGCCACAAGAAAAGGCCGCCTTCGGGATGGGTCGCCTCGATTCCCGGGGGGAAGTAGTCATGGAAGGCCTTGAGCATCACATCGCGCTTTCTCTTATAGGTGGCGTTGAGGTGGGCCACATGGGCTTCGAAGTCCTGGTCCTCTAAGAAGTGGGCGATGACCTGCTGGGAGATCTCGGTGGTGGAGAGGTCGGCCGCCTGCTTTAAGAGGACATAGTCGCGGATGATCTCTTCCTTGGCATTGATCCAGCCCACACGCAGGCCGGGCACCAGGGACTTGGAGGTGGAGCCTAAGAAGATGACTCGTCCGTTTTTATCAAAGTGCTTGATAGGGGGGATGCGGGTGCCTTCAAAGCGCAGCTCGTAGTAGGGATTGTCCTCCACGATCATGACATCATACTGCTCTGCCAGCTCAACCATACGCTGGCGGCGTGCCTGGGAAAGGACGCGGCCGCTGGGATTCTGAAAGTCGGGAATGGTGTAGATAAAGCGCACGTTGGGGTACTCCTGCAGCCGGGCCTCCAAGGCATCCATACGCATCCCCTCTTCGTCCATGTCCACCTCCACCACATTGGGCTGGTAGTAGCGGAAGGCGCTGAGCGCGCCCAGATAGGTGGGGCTTTCCACCAGGATCACGTCACTGGCGTCAATGTAGATCTTCGCGCTCAGGTCCAGGCCCTGCTGGGAGCCGGTGGTGATGAGAAGCTCATCCAAGGTGGCGGTGACGCCATACTTGGCCATCTGCTTTTGGATCTGCTTCTTCAGGGGGACAAAGCCCTCGGTGGGGGTGTACTGGAAGGCGTGACGCCATTCCTTTTCCAGAACTTCGTTGAAGGCGGCGGTGATGGGGGCCACGGGGAACAGGTCTTCGTTGGGGCTCCCGTCGGCAAAGGCGATAACGCCGGGCTCCTCGGCATACTTCAGCGCCTCTCTGGTGAAAGAGGGCTTAGCGCCAAGCATACGGTTTGCGCGTTTAACGGCCATGAGAATGCACTCCTTTATATGTTTTCATGATTGGGTTTTGTCCTGTTGTTTTGATGGTCCTGCAAGATGGAGCAGCCAATCTTGTAAATTGACGCGAATCCTGAATTCAATATAGCAAGGAGGCGATGGCAGTTCCAGATACAATCTTTGTGCCGAAATACAAAATGGCCGCAGAAAAATATGACTGGGCCAAGAGGGGAAAAAGGCGCAGTTTGAAGCTGGGGGAGGAAGGCAGAACATCCAAAGATCCCCCCTGCGCGCTACCAAGGCCTTGGGCGGTATTCACAGGGCCCATTGGGAAAAATACAAAACGATGCCTTGTCTGCTGTAAAAAAGTACAAAGAGCCCTTATTGAAGGATGGGGGGATTGGGCAGTAGTATTTTCCTAACAGAGGGAAAGCGCCAGCCGTGAATCAGAACCCGCCGTCACACAATTCGCACAAACGACACCAACGCCGCCTGAAAAACTTGTGCAAGATATACGACAGCCGTGGCGTGCACATGTCGCAATATGTTATATTATTCGTGAACCAACCACTTTCGACGGAGGGCAACGATATGGAAAACAATATAACAGTACGCTACATACAAGAATTGCCGGCATTCAGTGGCCTGAGCCTCATCGCTGGTAAGAGCGGCCTTGACAACGTAATCAAGAGCTGCACGATTTTAGACTATGAGTATGAGAAAACCGTGGTCAATAAATTTGCCCATATTCACTTTGAAAAGGGCGAATTCATCATCACCAGCTTTCTCTACGCCAAGGACAACGAGTTTCTAATTATGGACGCCGTAAAGCGCCTGAGTGAAAACGGCTGCAGCGGACTTGCAATCCGCAATGTGTTCCGCTTGCAAATTTCCGACTATGTGATCCGCTATGCCGACTCAAAGGGCTTCCCCATTTTCATTATGAAAGACGTGAGCATTTCCTTTGAGGACTTTATCTACACCATTAAGAACCTGGTTCATCGGAGCCAGTCTATGGATTGGGCGGAGCGCTATGTAGATAAGCTCCTTTGGCGGGATCTGGGCAACCGCGAGGTGATCGACACCGCCCTTTCCATCAATCCCTCCTTTGAAACGGAGTTCTGCGTCTGCTACTTCAAGGGGAAGGAAGCCTTGGCCTTTGACCAGGTTCAGGCGGTAATGGCAAGGTTAGGGCCCCTGCTGCGCAACAGCGACAGTCTGTTTTTCTACAAAAACGGGATCATGCTGATCCACACCACAGATATTTTCGACTATAAAAGCCCGGAGGCCATGGTGGACTACTACGGCGGCGCCCTAAAAGAGATGAGGGAGGCCTATCGCATCGGGGTGAGCCAGGTGCACCACCTGCTCCTGGAGATGAACGAGGCCATAGAGGAAAGCCTCTATGCCGCCATCTATAACGGCTGGTCCCAAACGGCCTATACCTCCTATGCCATGCTGGGGGTGTACCAGCTGATTCTCCCCCACGTCCACGACAGGCAGCATGAGAACTACTTCAAGCAGTACATTACCCTCCTGCAAAACTTTGACCACGAGAACAACACCAAGCTCTTTGCCACGGCGGAGCAGTATGTGCTGATAGACGGCGACGTGACCGCCGTGGCCGAGGCCCTCTCCCAGCATAAGAATACCATTCGGTATCGGATCACCAAGATTTCTGAGATCTGCAACACCAACATCGCAGAGAA
Source organism: Evtepia sp. (assembly GCA_031553635.1). Taxonomy (GTDB): domain Bacteria; phylum Bacillota; class Clostridia; order Oscillospirales; family Oscillospiraceae; genus Evtepia. Next base: position 3,450 of record JAVBLH010000009.1, read on the forward strand.
ATGCGGCTACGAAAAGCTTTCTCTGGCCTTTAAGATTTACTTTGCCCGTATCATGATCAGTGGCGACAGCAGACTGTTCCAATGCCGGCGATTCACCAAGGGCGAGGAAATACTACCGACATAATAGCTTTTGAGGATGTGATTGAAGCGCGAGGCCTGGCTAGGGCAATGGCAGGAGTACACCGAAATCAGTTTCTAGGAGGACACCATGAAAATTGTCATTTGCGACTACAAGACAGACCTGGGCCGTGATCTGGACTATGAGATCGCGCGCCTCAATCAGGAAATTCCCAATGCGGAAGTTATCGTATATGAGTATCAGGACAACAAGGAAGAGCTCATCGCCCTTTTAGCGGACGCTGATGCCGTCATCACCACCTATGTGCAGCTGGATCGAGAAATCCTCTCCCAGGCCAAGGGCCTTAAGTGCATCGCCCTCAACGCCGTGGGCTATAACATGGTAGACCTGGAGGCGGCCACAGAGTTTGGCATCCCCGTTTGCCCGGCTGCGGAATACTGCACAGACGAGGTGGCCGAGCATACCATATCTCTGCTCTTTGCCCTCTGCCGCGGTCTGCGCACCTACATCCGCGAGATAGACCATTGCGTGTGGGACTACACCAGCGCAGGGGCCCTAGAGCGTATCAGCGGAAAAACCATGGCGATTTTCGGGTTCGGAAAGATTGGCAGAGCGGTGGGCGCCCGGGCCAAGGCCATGGGGCTGCGGATTCTGGCCGTGGACCTGTTCCTTACCCAGGAGGATGCCCAGGCCTGGGGAGCGGAAAAGGCAGACTGGAAGACCGCCATGGAGGAGGCCGACATCATCTCCAACCACATGGCCCTAACTGCGGATACGGCAGAGTACTTCAATATGGAAAAGTTCTCTCACTGTAAAAAGCAGCCTATTTTTATCAACACAGGCCGGGGCGGCAGCGTCAACGAGGCGGACCTCAACGAGGCCCTGGAACGCGGCATCCTCCGCGCCGCCGGCTTAGATGTGCTGGACAGTGAAACCCCGGACCTGGCCCAATCACCCCTGGTGGGCCGCGACAATGTCATCATCACGCCCCATGTGGCGTTTTATTCCCAGCAGGCGGCCAGGAACCTGCAGGATATCTCCTGCAATTCCGTGATCTACGCCCTGCAAGGGATCTATAACAAGGTATCTATGGTGGTAAACCGCGCCGGGCTGCATCTGTAAGGATGGGGCAATCAGTCTTTCAAAGCCCACGGCTTTTGAGGAAGCATCCTGAAAGCAGAGGAGGGCGTTTATGGCGGCAGAGCTGATCATTCAGCTGGAAAAGCTGCGGGAAAACGCGCAAACCCTGTCCCGGCGCTGCAGCCAAAAGGGGATAGAAGTCACGGCGGTGACCAAGGTCTTTTGCGCGGCGGCCCCCATCGTTTCCGTCCTGTGTACCACCTCCGTGACCTATTTGGGCGACTCCCGGCTGGAGAACATCGCAAGCTATCCCCAAACAGACAAGAAAAAAATGCTCCTTCGCATCTCAGACCCCAAGGAGTCTGACTATGTGGTGGCCCTGTGCGATGCCAGCCTGCAGTCAGAGCGCTACACCATAGAAAAGCTGGCTCAGGCGGCGGAAACCCAGCGCAAAGCCCATGCCGTTGTCCTGATGGTGGACCTGGGCGACCTGCGGGAAGGGATCTATTATAAAAACTATCCCCTGCTGCTGGAGACGGCGCAGTTTTGCCTTCGTCACCCCTGGCTGACCCTTTCGGGCATAGGGACCAACCTGACCTGCTACGGCTGCATCATCCCCAGCCCTGAGAAGCTAACGCTGCTCTGCGAAGTGGCCTGGCGGCTCAGGCGGGATACTGGGGCCCCCTTGCCCCTGGTTTCGGGGGGCAATTCCAGTTCCCTCCATTTGTTGGAGCGCGACGCCATCCCCGCCGCCGTGACCCACTTGCGGTTGGGAGAATCCATCGCCCGGGGGGTGGAAACCGCCTACTGCGCCGACATTCCCTGGCTCCACCAGAACGCCATCACCCTTTCCGCGCCCATCGTAGAGATTCAGGACAAGCCCTCTATGCCCGAGGGAGAGATGGGAGTCAATGCCTTTGGTGAGCGCCCGCAATTTCTCGATCGAGGTCGAAGAAAACGCGCGATCTTAGCCATAGGGCGGCAGGATACCGACCACGAGGGCCTTTGCTGCCTGGTGGAAGGGGCAGAGATCTTAGGCGCCAGCTCCGACCACTTGATTTTAGACATTGAGAATGTCAATACACCCCTGACCTTGGGTGAATCTATATCCTTCTCTCTATCCTACGGCAGCATGCTAGGCTGCTTCCACAGCGGATATGTGAAGAAGCGATACTGTTAAAAAGTTTAGCAGTTCCCTTTGAGAGATATTTGAGAAAAAAGTTTAGGAGGACATTACATGAGCAAGGACATCGAGAAAAAAACCGGCGCCAGCCTCATCCGCAAGCCCTATATTTGGGAGGCGCTCCTCTCCTTTCTGGTTTTAGTGGCCGTGATGGCTGTGGGCATTGCTGTCTTTGGCGTGGACCCCCACATTCCCATGATGATAGGTGTGGCCTTTGCCGCCATCATGGCCATACGCCTGGGCTTTAAATGGAAAGACATTGAAAAAAGCATGTTCGACGGCATTTACCAGGCCCTCCAGGCGGTTATCATACTCTGCATCATCGGTGTGCTCATCGGTGTTTGGATGGTGTCCGGCGTGGTGCCCTCCATGATCTACTACGGCATGCTGATTCTCTCCCCCAAGTTTTTCTTAGTGGCGACGGTTCTGATCTGCTCCATTACCTCCCTGGCCACAGGCACCTCCTGGGGCACCGCCGGCACCATAGGTGTGGCCCTGATGGGCGTGGCAGTGGGCCTGGGGATCAACCCCGCCATCGCAGCCGGCGCAGTGATCTCCGGCGCCTACTTCGGCGACAAGATGTCCCCCCTGTCCGACACCACGAACCTGGCTCCTGCCATGGCGGGCACAGATGTGTTCACCCACGTGAAGTTCATGCTGCGGGCCACCCTTCCTGTTTACATCATCGTGCTGATCGCCTATCTCTTCATCGGTCTGAACATGGGCGGCACCGGGGCCAGCCTGGGCGAAGTGGCCGACATCCAGAGCGGCATCGCCAACTCCTTCCACATTTCGCCCCTGCTGCTGCTGCCGCCCCTGATCGTCATCGTGTCCATCGCCTTTAAGGTTCCCGCCATTCCCGGCATCTTCTTCGGCATCCTGGCCGGCGGTATTTTGGGCGCCATCGTGCAGGGTAACAGCTTTGGCGACATTCTCTCCTGCGCCTATGGCGGATACGTCAGCGAAACAGGCATGGCTGCCATTGACGATCTTTTAAGCAACGGCGGACTCACCGGCATGATGTACTCCGTGTCTCTGACCATTATCGCCATGATGTTCGGCGGCATTATGGAAAAGACCAAGCAGCTGGAAGTCATCGTGGAAAAGCTCATTGGCGGCGTCAAGTCCAACACCGCCCTGGTAGGCACTACCCTGGCCACCTGCGTAGCCAGTAACGCCACCATGCCGGAGCAGTATATCTCCATCGTGGTCCCAGGCAGAATGTACGCCCCAGCCTACAAAAAGCGCGGCCTGCATCCCAAAATGCTCTCCAACGCCTTGGAAGGCGCAGGCACCGTTAGCGGTGCCCTGATCCCCTGGAATACCTGCGGCGTGTTCATGACCACGGTTCTGGGGGTTTCCACCCTGCAGTATTTGCCCTTTGCCTTCTTCAACTACCTGATGCCCGTATGCGTCCTGGTGATGACTGCCTTTGGGCTTCTCACCGTGCGCAGGGAGGACGACCCCGGCACCATCATTGACAACACAGAGATGATGGAGGAAAGCGTTTCCGAGATCATTGCCGACAGCGTGTCGTAAAGAAAAAACGAGCACCCCCGGGAAGGCTCTCCCTCTTCCAGGGGGTGCTCAATTCCAGAGAAGGGGGCCGAGCCATGAAACAGAAAATGCCCATGAAAAACACCCTGCTGCTTCTCTTGACGGCGGTGATTTGGGGAACCTCCTTTGTGGCCCAGCGAATGGGTATGGACTACATGCGCCCCTTCACCTTTTCCGCCGTGCGCTTTTTTTTGGGCGGCATGGTGCTGATCCCCGTGGTGCTGCTCCTCAGGCGGCTGAAAAGCCGGGGCGAAAAATCGGCGAGATTTGGGCGCAATACCTGGGTGGGTGGCGTCCTCTGCGGTCTGCTTATCGCTGTGGGCACCAATTTGCAGCAGTTTGGCGTGGTCTATACCACCGTGGGAAAAACGGGCTTCATTACCGCCCTGTATATCCTCTTCGTGCCCCTTTTAGGCCTCTTTTTAGGAAAGCGGGCGGGGCCAAAGCTGTGGGGCGGCGTGGCCCTTGCGGTGGTGGGGCTGTATCTTCTCTGTATGACAGAGCGGCTGCAGCTGGGCCGGGGCGATACCATGGTGTTCTTCTGCGCCATCATTTATGCGGTGCACATCCTGGTGATAGACCGCTATATCGCAGAGGCCGATGGGGTGATGATGGCCTGCCTCCAGTTTTTTGTGGCCGCCATCCTCTCCGCCCTGTGTATGCTCCTCTTCGAAGGGCTGCCAAGCTTCGAGACCCTCTGGTTGGGCCGGGGCACCCTTCTCTATGCGGGGCTTCTCTCCTGCGGGGTGGCCTATACCCTGCAGATTGTGGGCCAAAAAAACGCCAACCCCACCATTGCCAGCCTGATCTTAAGCCTGGAATCTGTCGTCGCCGTCCTGGCTGCCTGGGTGGTTTTGGGCCAGGACATGTCCCCCCGGGAGCTGTGTGGTGCGGGGCTGATGTTCTTGGCCATCCTCCTGGCCCAGCTGCCCGACCGAAAGAAAAAAGAGCTGATCCCGAAGGAAAAACCAAAAGAACAGAGCCTGTAGCACCCCGGTGTCCACAGGCTCTGTTCTTTTGATTTTTTTAAGTTTACCCCTGGCCGAACACATCTTCCACGGTATAAAGCCCCGCGGGCCTTCCGGCGAGAAAGGCGGCGCAGTCGCAGGCCCCGTGGGCAAAGCAGTCCATGCTGTAGGAGTGCTGGGCGATCTCCAGCCGCTCCCCCAAGCCCCCCAGAAAAACGATGTGGCTGCTGGGGATATCGCCCGCCCGCAGGGAGTGAAAGCCTATGGTGCCGGGCTCTCTGGCGCCCCGTCCCCGGCGGCCGTAGCGGGCGGCCTCCTCCAGGGTTTGGCCCTGGGCCGCGGCGGCGGTGTGCCCTAACTCCAGGGCTGTGCCGCTGGGCGCGTCCAGCTTCCACCTGTCGTGCATGTCCAGGACTTCAATGTCTACCCTGTGGCCCAGCTCCTTTGCCGCCATGGCCAAAAAGCGGTTCAGCAAAAACACCATGCGGGAGGTGTTGGCGGCCCGGACGATGGGGATGGATAGTGCCGCCGCCTCAAAGCGCCCGGTCATTTCGGCATCCAGCCCCGTGGTGCCGCAAACCAGGGCCTTTCCATGGCGCAGGGCGGCGTCTAAGATCTGAGGGGCCAGCTCCTTGATGGAAAAATCGATGATCACATCGCAGCCCGCTATCACGGCCTCCAGGTCGGAAACCACAGGGAGGCCCAGGGTGGCTCCCACCAGGGAAACCTCGCCCAAATCCCGCCCGATATAGTCCTCCCCCGGGCCGCCCACACCGGCCACCAGGGTCAAGTCCTCCCGCTGGTTGGCCACGCGGACGATGGCGCTGCCCATTTTTCCCTTGGGGGCAATCACAATTACTTTCATGTCGCTTCCTCCTTGCGTTGTAAACAGCACAACGGCTTCTCTCTAAAGTGCAGGGTTAAAGTGCAGGCTTTCGGTTAATGGGGGCGTAAAGCGATGGCCGCCGCCTGATTGCCTCTCGCGTCCCCCAGCTTGCGGTGGGACCAGAAGCTGTCTAAATGGCAGGCGGTGCACAGGTTCAACTGATCTATATTTTCCGGCAGCAGCCCTGCAAGGGCCAGCCGCCGGGCGATGATGGCCGTTAGATCCACCTGAAACTTCCCCGGCTTTTCTAAGGCGGTAACAAAGGGCCGGACAAAATCCCCCATCAGGGCCTCCATGGCCTGGGGCACGTCGCCATGGGTCTCAAAGCAGCAAGGGCCTATGCCGGGGCCTATGGCAGCCAGGATGTTTTCGGGCCGGGAGCCGAACCGCTCTCCCATGAGCTTTGCTGCCTTGGGGGCGATGTCCAGAGCCGTGCCCCGCCAGCCGGAGTGGACGGCGCCTATGGCCCGGGCGATGGGGTCGTACAGGAGCACGGGGATGCAGTCGGCGTAAAAGACCATGAGGCAAAGACCGGGGGTATTTGTGACCATCCCGTCCCCGTCGAAGGCGGTGGGGGCGTAGAGCTCCTGGAGGGCATCCACCATGGTAACGGCTTTCACCGTATCGGAGTGGATCTGCTGGCACATCACCAGAGGAAGGCCCGAGGTGCCGATGGCGGCGGCAAAGCGGCGGTGATTTTCCGCCACGGCAGCCGGGTCATCGTTGCGGCTGCGGCCTAAATTCAGGCTGTCTAAGGGGGGCCTGCTTACCCCGCCCAGTCGCGAGGAGAAGCCGTGAAGCAGCCCGTCGGCACCCTGAAAGGCATCGGCGCAGTAGTAGACCAGTCCGCCTGTTTCATTTCTGGTAAAAGACAGGGAAATCGCCTCCTTTATGGAAAAGCCGAGGGCCAAAGACCCCCGGCGTTTCTGTTAGATTACTGGGCGGGTGTGGCGCCTTGGTCGCTGTGATAGGCATCGCAGGTGCACTTCTTCCACTTGAGGCCGCTGCCGCAGGGGCAGGGATCGTTGCGGCCTATCTTCACGGTCTTGCGCACGGGGGCCTTCTTCAGGGTGCCGTCGCCGCCGCCAAACTCGCCGGTGACCTTGGCCACCCGCTCTCTTTTCACTTCCGCCTGGGGCTGGATACGGGCTAAGAAGATCCGCCGCACGGTCTCCTCCTGGATGGCGCCTATCATGGATTCGAACATGTCATAGCCTTCCCGCTTATACTCCACCACGGGGTTGGTCTGGGCATAGGCCCGCAGGGAGATGCCCTGCTTCAGTTCGTTCATGGCGTCGATGTGGTCCATCCAGTATTCGTCCACGGTGCGCAGCATCATCACCCGCTCCACCTCACGCATGATCTGCTCGCCCAAGGCGGCCTCCTTGGCCTCGTAAACAGCCAGGGCTTTTTCCTGGAGGGTGTAGATCAGGTCGTCGGCGGTGTGGCCCTGGAGCTCCGCGTCGGAGAACTTCATCTCGTCCTGAGAAATGAAGAGGCCGCGGAAGGGGGCGGTGGCCTCGGCAAAGTCCTCTGCGTTCAGGTGGGCGCGCTCGCCAGTTTGGCTTTGGATGTTCTTGGCGATGAAGTTATTGAGCATGGTGCGCACAGCGTCCTTCATATCCTCGCCGCTTAAGACCTGGCGGCGCTGCTTGTAGATCACCTCACGCTGGGTATTCATCACGTCGTCGTATTCCAGCACGTTTTTACGAGACTGGAAGTGACGAGACTCCACCCGCTTCTGGGCGTTTTCGATGGCCCCGGAGAGCATCTTGGCGTCGATGGGGGTATCGTCGTCGATTTTCAAGGATTCCATCATGTTCTGCACCCGCTCGGAGCCGAAGAGGCGCATGATATCGTCCTCCAGAGAGAGGAAGAACCGGGTTTCGCCGGGGTCGCCCTGACGGCCGGAACGACCGCGCAGCTGGTTGTCGATACGGCGGGACTCATGGCGCTCGGTGCCCAGGATGAAGAGGCCACCCACCTCGCGGACCTTATCCGACTCCGGTATGATGGCTGCCTTGTGCTTCTCCTCCGCCGCAGAATACATGCGGCGTGCGTCGATGATCTCCTGGTTGTCCGTTTCGGCAAAGCCCGTGGCCTCGATAATGAGCTCCTCGGTGAGCCCGGCCTTGCGCAGGTCAGACTTTGCCAGATACTCGGCGTTACCGCCCAGCATAATATCGGTACCACGGCCGGCCATGTTGGTGGCCACGGTAACAGCGCCGAACTTACCGGCCTGGGCCACAATCTCCGCCTCGCGCTCGTGGTTCTTAGCGTTTAGAACGTTATGCTTCACGCCCTCTTTGGCGATCATCTTGGAGATCAGCTCCGATTTTTCGATGGACACGGTACCCACCAGAACAGGCTGGCCCTTGGCGTGGCACTCTACAATCTGCTGGACGATGGCTCTATACTTGCCCTTCTCGTTCTTATACACCACGTCGGGGTGGTCGGTACGGGAGATGGGCCGGTTGGTGGGGATCTCCACGATGTCTAGGGAGTAGGTGTGGCCAAATTCCTCGGCCTCGGTGAGGGCGGTGCCCGTCATGCCCGAAAGCTTGCCGTAAAGGCGGAAGTAGTTCTGGAAGGTGATGGTGGCCAGAGTCTTAGACTCGTTGGCCACGGTGACCCCTTCCTTGGCCTCGATGGCCTGGTGAAGGCCCTCATTATAGCGGCGGCCGTACATGAGACGGCCGGTGTATTCGTCTACGATGATGACCTCGCCGTCTTTTACCACGTAGTCAATATCCCGCTTCATGAGGCCTCTAGCGCGGATAGCCTGGTTGATGTGGTGGGAGAGGGTGGAGTTTTCCGCGTCCGCCAGGTTCTCCACGTTAAACTGGGCCTCGGCCTTAGAAACGCCCCGGGCGGTAAGGGTGACGGTGCGGGCCTTTTCGTCTGTGACATAGTCGGCGTCGATATCGTCCGACTCCTCCTCTTTGGCGTCCACCGAAGCCACCGTCATGCCCCGAAGCCGGGAGACGAACTGATCCACCACGGTGTAAAGCTGGGTGGATTTTTCTCCGGTGCCGGAGATGATGAGGGGGGTTCTGGCCTCGTCGATGAGGATGGAGTCCACCTCGTCCACGATGGCGAAGACATGGCCCCGCTGCATCATTTCGCTCTCGTAAATGGCCATGTTATCCCGCAGGTAGTCAAAGCCGTACTCGTTATTGGTGCCATAGGTAATATCAGAGCGGTAGGCCATCTGCTTTTCCTGGGCGTTCAGGCCGTGAACCACCAGGCCCACGGTGAGGCCCAAAAAGCGGTAGACCTTACCCATCCACTCACTGTCGCGCTTGGCCAGGTAGTCGTTCACCGTCACCACGTGAACGCCCTGGCCGGTGAGGGCGTTGAGGTAGGCGGGAAGGGTGGCCACCAGGGTTTTACCTTCACCGGTCTTCATTTCGGCGATGCGGCCCTGGTGGAGGATGATGCCGCCGATGAGCTGCACGCGGTAGGGGCGCAGGCCCAGAACCCGGTCAGAGGCCTCGCGCACCGTGGCAAAGGCCTCGGGCAGCAGCTTGTCCAGGGATTCGCCGTTTTGGTAGCGGGCCTTAAATTCCACGGTTTTTGCCTGAAGCTGGGCGTCGGTGAGGGCGCGGTATTCCTCTGCCATGGCCTCGATTTTCTGAACCATGGGTTCCACAGCCTTCAGTTCCTTTTTTGAATTGGTCCCAAAAAGTTTAGAGATGATACTCATTATATAATAGTCCCTTCTTTTCCTGGCAGCCGGGAGGGGTGCAGACGGCCGTCCTGTTTCGGTGATGTGATTCTTCAAAAACACCCCTTAGTATAGCACAGTGTTTCTCGGGAGAAAAGAAGAAAATATGAACAAAACAGGGTTTGCGGAAAAAAAGTGGAAAAGTCTTCCCCCTTGCCGCTACCCAATACTTTTTGGATATGATATACTTTGTGGGAGAAAAGAGAAGGGCGGCGATGGTTTTGCCTCGTGAGAAAGAAATCTGTACCCTGGAGATCACCGGCTATGGCAGCGACGGCGGCGGCGTCTCCCGTTTAGAAAACGGCCAGACGATCTTCGTGAAAGGCGCCCTCCGGGACGAGGTCTGCCGGGTGCGTATCGATAAGATGGGAAAATCCGCCGCCTGGGGTGAGGCGGTGGAGATTTTGACGCCTTCGCCCCACCGCATCTCCTCAGACTGCCCTTATGATCAAAACTGCGGCGGCTGCCAGCTGCGGCAGATGACCTACGAAGAAGAGCTGCGCTTCAAGAAGGATAGGGTCCAGGAGGCCCTGCGCCGTTTGGGCGGGGTTGAAGTGACTGTCTCTGCCATCCACGGGGCAAAAGAACCCTGCCACTACCGGAATAAAGTGCAGTTCCCCGTGTCCAAAGACGCCATAGGCTTTTACCGCCAACGCAGCCACGAGGTCGTCGACGTGTCCGACTGCCTCCTCCAGCCCCCAGAGGCCACCCGCCTGCGGGATGCGGTGAAGAACTGGATGGCCCGCTTTGCCATCCCCGCCTATGAGGAGAAGACCCATGAGGGCCTTTTGCGCCACCTCTTCGTCCGGGTGAATGAAAAGGGCCAGTCCCTCTGCTGCCTGGTGGTAAACGGAAAGAAGCTGCCCCGGGAAGAGGAGCTGGTGGAGATGCTGCGAGGGGCGGAGGAAAATCTGGTGGGCATCGTCCTGTCAGTCAATACAGAAAAGACCAATGTGATCCTGGGCCGCCGGTATCGCACCCTTTGGGGTCAGGACTACTTGGAAGACACCCTCTGTGGCCTCAGCTTCCGCCTTTCCGTTCCCTCCTTCTACCAGGTCAACAGGATACAAGCGGAAGTCCTTTACACCCGCGCCTTGGAATTCGCCGATCTAAAGGGCACGGAAACCGTCTTAGACCTCTACTGCGGGATAGGCACCATCACCCTCTGCATGGCAAAAAAGGCGGGGCTGGTCTTCGGGGCCGAGGTGGTGGAGGAAGCGGTGCAGGACGCCCGGGAGAACGCCGCCCGCAACGGGATAGAAAACGCAGAATTCCTCTGTGGCGACGCGGGAGAGGCGGCAAAGCTTTTGGCAGGGCGGGGCATCAGGCCCCAGGTGGTCTGCGTGGATCCGCCCCGAAAGGGCCTTGCGCCGGAGGTGATAGACACCATCCTGGAAATGGCCCCGGCGCGGGTGGTCTACGTCTCCTGCGACCCGGGGACCCTGGGGCGGGACGTGAAGCGCTTCGCCCAGGGTGGCTACGAGGTGAGTCGCGCCGAAGCCTGCGATCTTTTTCCGCGGACCGTGCATATAGAGAGCGTGGTGCTCCTGACAAAAAGTGGAACAAAGTAGAAGCCGGAGGCGTCCTAAAAAACAAAAGCTGACGACGGGAGGCTACAACCATGAAACAGAACCATCATAGGATCCTGGCCCTGCTTTTGGTGCTGCTGCTTTTTCCAATCGCCATGACAACGGGCGTTTCCGCCAACGCCGGGCCGCCCCACTCCCTCGTGGACGGTGACGCGGATTTTCTGCTGCCCATCAAACACACGGATATCGAGGTGGTCTCGGAGAGCCTGGACTATCAGATAGCCGCACCCCGTGGTGAGGAGATGCAAGCTGAGATCGCCGCCCGGTATACCATGAGAAATACCGCCTCAGACCAGGTGACCGTTCTGGCGGCCTTTGTGTCCAATAACCCTGCCCTCACCCCGGAAATAGCATTTCGAGGTCAGCCGGTTACTATCCTCAAAACAGAAAAGCTGGACTGGGAAAGCTACCCAATAGAGCCCGGCTATAAAGACAATCCTGTGGTGAGGGACTGGTACAATTTAAGCGCCTGGACCCAGTTTGGCCTTTGGGAGCCCACCTTTGAGGAAATTATGTTTTATTTCAGCACAGGCGAGATTTCTGCCGATTTCGACCCCTCGGGGAATTACTTTTTAGAGGTGACCCTGTTTGAAATGACCTTTGCGCCGGGGGAGAGCTGCCGGCTGGAGGTTTCCTATACCGAAAAGGCCGCCTATATTACCGACGCCAAGGGCTACACCCGAGATCTAAACCCAAGATTTGAGTTTTACTACTTTTTAGAACCGGCCCAGTATTGGAAGGATTTCCGGGACTTAACGGTGACCGTCGCCGCCCCGCCGGAAGTTACCTTGCAAATGTCTCTGGAGGGCTTTACGAAAGAAAATGGTGTACACAGCGCTCACTTTAACGCCCTGCCGGAGCAGAACCTGCAGATCCTGGTGCATCTGCCCTTTACCCACGACAACTCGGCGATATGGATAGGCCTGGGGGGATCCCTCCTTATGGTGCTGCTAACCGTCGGCCTGGCCAAATGGACAACAAAGGGGAGGCGTTAGGGCCCTTTTGCGGCCTTCTGTGGGGAGTTAAAAGGCCAAGGGGGGCTGGGCGGAGAAAAAACCAAGGAGGCACCAGACGATGGGAAAAATCTTGAAAACCGGCTTCGATTTTATGGCCAGGGTCAACGGCTGCCTTATCCGCAAGATAGACGATATTCCGAAACTGAAAGAAGCCCTCATCACCCTGGGGGAGGAGAAAACCCACCTCCAAATGTCCCATTACGCCCTTCTTCTGGCGGCGCATCTCTTAGAATTCAGCGGCATAGAACGCAGCCCGGAGATAGACGCCGCCTTCACCGTTAACGAAAGGTGGCAGAAAAGAGAGGCCAAATTCCAGGAGGGGCGCGACGCGGCCGGCGTCCTCCACGATTTAGCCCGGGCAGAAAAAGACCCGGTAAAAGTCAAGGTGCTTAGGGCCATGGGCCAGGTAGCCGCCACGCCCCATGTAAGGTGGCACGCCCTGGCCGCCTCGGAATACGCCGTGGTGGTGGTGAATCTTTTACACCCCGGTGACATGGAAAAGGTGAGGCAGGAGCGGGAAGTGCAGATCGCCCTGATGAAAAGTCTGTGACGAAGGGTGGCTTTTCCGAAAGGCAGCCCGCCGGAAAGGAGAACAGCATGAAAAAATGGAGAAAGCTTGTCCTTTACATGGCATTGTCCCTGTGCCTAACGGCCTGCGCGGCGACAAGCCCGCCTGCGCAGCCCGGCAATGAGGAGGAAAACAGCGGTGTTGCCCAGGCCAACGATTTTAAAATGAAGCTGTTTTCCGACAAAAAAGTTTATAAAACCACCGAGGACATCAAGCTCTGGGCCACCTTGGTATATCAGGGGCAGGAGGAAACCGTGACCATCTGGCACGGCTTGCCCTATCTGACCTTCAACATCACCGACGGCAAGGACTTCAACTTACAGGGCGTTATCCAAACCATCCTCACCTCCACCACCCTCCATCAGGGGGAGGTCTATCGCACTGACTATGTGAAGAGTGGCGGCTGGAGCGCGGACGCCCCCGACGCGGCCTTTTGGGAGGAATTTTTCCGGGAGGAGGCCCTCTAACTGCCTCCGGGGGAGTATGCGGTCTCCCTGGAAGGCGCTTTTTCTCTGGATCAAGGCCAGACAGAAAATAACGGCCTTTCCTGCGAAATCCAAATTCTGGTGGAGGAATAAAAAGCGGGTTCATCCCTCAGATCTGAGAGATGAACCCGCTGAGGGAGCCAAAAATCAGCCGTGATCATCCGCTGCCTCCGCCTCCTGCTTGGTTTTATGCACTGTGCTGTGGGGGTGCTGCACAGGGGCATAAACCGAGGAAAGCTTTAAGGGGCGGCTGCTTCTGTTGAAAATATTATGCCAGGTGCCTGCAGGGACAAAGATGCCGCTGCCGGGGCCTACCTGCTGCTGTATATTCAAATTGTCCGGACGTTTGCCCATCTTCACCAGGCCCAAGCCCTCCTCCACCCGCAGGTATTGGTCTAGGTTGTCGTGCATCTCCAGGCCGATCTCATCCCGGACGGTCATGAGAGTCATTTGCAGGTGCCCGCCGGTCCAGAGGGCGTTTCGGAAATAAGAATTCTGGGCGGCGACCCGGGGGATGCTGGTAATAAGGGGTTCCGGGCCGTAGTCCGTAGCTCGACATGCTTTTTGCATCGTATCATTCCTTTCTCTGTTTTTCTATCCTATGCAAAAGCCGGGGAATTTGTTTGAGTTATGGAGGGCGGCTCTTAAAAGTGCACGGCGCTCAGTTCATTATCCTGTCGACAAAGCAGAGCCATTTCAACTAGGAGGGATTCCATGCTCACCTTAAAACTCATGACCCCGGAAGACTGCCAAAAAGTCGCCGACTGGAACCGGGGCAAGGACTCGGACTATCTCATCCAGTGGTCTGGCCCCCATTCCTACAGCTACCCCATCACGGCGGAGCAGGTAATCCCCCGTTGCACCCTTCCAAACTGCCGCCTCTACCTCATTTGCGACGGGGCGGAGGCCATAGGCGCCATGGAGCTGGACGAGATTGACTTGGAGCGAAAACGCGCCTTGGCCGCCCGCTTTATCCTGGCGGAGGAGAAAAAGGGCAGGGGCCACGGCACCGAGGCCCTGAACCTGCTCAGCAACCTGGCCTATGAGGAATTCGGCATTACTTACATGCGCCTGGTGGTCTATTGCTATAACGTGAGCGCCCTGCGCTGCTATGAAAAGAGCGGCTACCGGGTGGCGGAATACGTTCCCCATGAGGACCCCAAGTGGAACAAGTACATCATGAACAGGCGGCTGCCCTGATGGAGGGCCTCAACAGGAAGCCAAAGCCCGCCATGGACTTCTCTCAGCGGGTGCTCTGCGCCTGCCGTCACATCCCTTTGGGTAAGGTGGCCACTTACGGGCAGCTGGCCCACCTTTCCGGCGCGCCTCAAAGGCCCCGCCAGGCAGGTCACGCCCTGGGCCATGGGGCGGGGGAGTATCCCGCCCACCGGGTGGTGAACCGGGAGGGCGCTCTCAGCGGCGCCGGGGCCTTTCTGATGGAAAACCTCCAAAGGAGCCTTTTGGAGGCCGAGGGGGTCGCCTTCCTGCCCGACGGACGGGTGGATTTGCAGACCTGCCGCTGGGAACCCAGCCCCCGGGAGATGGGAGACTTAGAAGCGGCATTTCAAACCTTAGGCATATAAAAAGGGAAGGCAGCCTGTTGCGGCCCTCCCTTTTTGCTTTTATTGGCTGACGCTCTGCCCCACCCGCCCGAAGATCTGGGGCAGCAGGTCGTCCATCTGGTCGTAGAAGAGGAAGAAGCGGTGGATGCCCACCTCCTCGGCCAGGGCGAATTTTTGCTGGATGCTGCCCACATCGTCGAAAAGGATAAAGTGTGCCCCGGTGTCCCGGCTCATGTAGGTAAAGTAGTGGGCGCAGAGCTCCCGGGAGAAAAACACCGAGGGGTCCAGGGTTTCGATCCGCCTGTGGAGCTCATCCCTGGTAAGACGTCGACCAGAGCCCTGGGGGGCGGGGAGGTAAAAATCCTCCGCCGAGCGGTCGATGCAAAGGGTCACCCGCTTGGCCCCGTAACGGGAGACGGCCTCCTCCAGCCGGGCCTTCAAGGTTCCGCCGGAGATGGCGGAGGAGATGAGGATGCCGGCAGAGTTTGAATAGTTGCCGTAGGATTCCGGCAGGTAGAAGGAGAGACCGCGCCTTTGGGCCTCCCGGCTGAGAGTGGAGATGATAGAGGCCAGGGTCTGGGTGGGGGGACACTCCGGGTCAAAAACGATGCCCCCGAAATTGCGGGCGGTACACTCCCGCAGAACCTCCCGGCAAAACTCGCTCCCGTCACCCTGACCGTCGAAGCCCTCCTCCCCAATGAGCATCAGGCCGCCCTTGGGCATGGCGGGGAACTGGGCGCGGAAAAGGTGGGGCCCTTTTCCCAGGCGATAGGCCATGTGGGCCAGGGGTTTTCCATACGCTGCGGCGGCTTGGATGCGGTCGGGCGGTGCGGCGAGGATGATCTGGCTGGATTGATTCATAAAGTTGCCCCCTTGTCCATCATTTGAATTGTGTGTATAATGGGATTGCCGCGGCTGTGCCCACGGCTCTTTACTAAGGCAACTTTATGCAAAGAATTTGGGAAGTAGAAGGTGTGTATCTTGGCTTTTTCTCTGATTCCCGCCCGCTGGTGCGAGAGTATTTACGAACTGACGGGGGAAAAACTCCGGGCCCGGGGTATCACCCTTTTGCTCCTGGATCTGGACAATACCCTGATCCCTTACGGGGAAAAGCTGCCCTCCCAGGAGCTGATCCTTTGGGCAAATTCCCTGCGTGAGGCAGGGGTGGAGCCCTTTATTCTCTCCAACAGCCGTAAGCCCACAAGGGTTCAGCGCTTTGCCGGGGCCTTTGGCGTCCCCTTCCATCGCCGGGCGGGCAAGCCTCGTCGCGGGGGCTTTCAGCGGGCCATGCAGGAAATGGGAAAAGCCCCCCAGGAGACCGCCATCGTAGGCGACCAGATTTTTACCGATATTTTAGGGGGCAACCGTTCCGGGGTGCTGTCTATCCTGGTGCGGCCTGTGCGGCTGGACAGCCCCTTTCGCCGCTTGCGCTTTGGGATAGAGACCCCCTTTCGCAAAAGCGCCATGGGCCGCAGGATTTGAGAGAGATTTTGCGGCATTGGCAGGCCTTGCGGCAAAAGAAAATGCGGTAAATGGCAAGCTTTTCTAAATTCCCGTGTAATTCCCTTGCAAAAAGGGGAAAGATAGTGTAAAATAGATAAGCAAAATTATCACTCTTGAGAGAACGACCAAATTGATTTTGGAGGATGAATACTATGATTTCTGCCAGCGAATTTCGCAACGGCGTCACCTTTGAAATGGACGGCAACGTCATGCAGGTGATCGAGTTCCAGCATGTTAAGCCCGGCAAGGGTGCGGCCTTTGTCCGTACCAAGATGAGAAATGTGATCACCGGCGGCGTCACCGAAACTTCCTTTAACCCCACCGCCAAGTTTGAATCCGCTTTTGTGGAAAAGAAGGACATGTCCTACAGCTATAGTGACGGCGACCTCTACTACTTCATGGACAACGAGAGCTTTGAGATGGAGCCCATCAACGGCGATGTTCTGGGCGACTCCTTCCGTTTCGTCATGGAAAACATGCCCTGTAAGGTGATGAGCTATAAGGGCAAGGTCTTCGGCGTGGAGCCCCCCACCTTCGTGGAGCTGGTCGTCACCGAGACCGACCCCGGATTTAAGGGCGACACCGCCACCAACGTCACCAAGCCCGCCATCTTAGAGAGCGGCGCGGAGATCAAGGTGCCTCTCTTCATCAACCCCGGCGACAAGATTAAGGTAGATACCCGCACAGGCGATTATCTGGAACGCGCGAAGGGGTAAAACAGAAGCGCAGAGGCCCCGGTGGGTGAATATTTGACCGGAACGCAAAGGCAAACCAAGAAAAACATAGTTTTCCTGTTTGGCTTGGCGTGGTAGGGCAAATTATCCGCCCAAGGAGGGGCCGGAGCGTGACACAGAAACGCAAGGTCACTTTTGTGTGACAGAGAAAGGAAAAATACTATGACTATTACTGAAAAGGTAGCCTACCTGAAGGGTATGGCTGACGGCATGGAGCTGGACAAGGAGAGCGGCAAGGAAGCTAAGCTTCTGAAGGTGGTTATCGACGTACTGGAAGAAATCGGCTACGCCATTGAAGACCTGGAAGAGGCCGACGAGCTCCTCCATGACGGTCTGGATGCCGTGTCCGAAGATCTGGAAGACGTAGAAAGCCTGCTCTTCGACGAGGATGACGAGGATGAGGACGACTGCGATTGCGACTGCTGCTGCGGCGACGATTTCTTCGAGGTGGAGTGCCCCAACTGCGGCGCCGACCTGGTAATTGACGATGCCGTCCTGCTGAAGGGCAAGATCGAGTGCCCCGGCTGCGAGGAGACCTTTTCCTTAGACTTCGTCGATGAGGACGAAGACGAGGAAGACGAGGACTAAGTCCCAACTCAACATAAGAAAACAGACCCTCCGATATCATGTCGGAGGGTCTGTTTTATGTTTTCTGGTAGTTATTCAGAGAGCTTAGCCAGGTCATAGGGGGTGGTCTGGTAGACGTAGTAGTTGAGCCAGTTGGTGTAAAGCAGCTGCCCGGCAGAGCGCCAGCGGACGATGGGGGCGGTTTGGGGGTCGTTACCGGGGAAGTAGTTTTTAGGTGGCGCGATGGGCAGCTTTTTCTCCACATCCCGCCAATATTCCAGGGCCAGGGTGTCCGGGTCGTACTCCGGGTGGCCCAGGAGGAAAAACTTGCGGCTGTCCTGGGTCTTCAGGGCAAAAACTCCCGCCTCGGGCGAGGTGGCCAAAAGCTCCAGCTGGGGTACCTTTAAGACGTCTTCTTCCTTCACCTCGGTGTAACGGGAGTGGGGGGCGGAGAACACATCGTCAAAGCCCCGGAAGAGGGGGGATGAGGGCTTTAGTACATTGTGCTCAAAAACGCCGAACACCTTTTTATCAAGTGAATGTTTGGGTACATTAAAATGATAGTAAAGGCCTGCCTGGGCCCCCCAGCAGATGTGAAGGGTGGAGTGGACATGGGTTTTAGACCATTCCATGATGGCGCAGAGCTCGTCCCAGTAGTCCACCTGGGTGAAGTCCAGGTTCTCCACAGGGGCCCCGGTGATAATCATGCCGTCGTAGCTGTTATGCTTGATATTTTCAAATGTAGTATAGAAGGAATCCAAATGGTGGCTGTCGGTATAGTGGCCTATGTAGCTGGCGGTTTGCAGCAAGTCCACCTGGATTTGAAGAGGCGTGTTGGAGAGCTTGCGCAGCAGCTGAGTCTCCGTCACGATTTTGGTGGGCATCAGGTTGAGGATCAGAAGGCGCAGGGGGCGGATGTCCTGATGGAGGGCCCGGTACTCTGTCATTACGAAGATGTTTTCGCTCTCCAGTGTGGCTCGTGCGGGGAGGGAGTCGGGAATTCGAATGGGCATAAAAATTACCTCGCTTTGCGGTGAGATGGGGGCGCGCAGCCCAAGGTTTATCATGGTAACTATAGCAGATTTCCAGGGGCTTCGCAATGAAAAAACCAATTCCAGAAGATTTTGTACGAAAGTGCTTGACAAAAGGGGGGAGCCGGTGCTATCCTAACAAAGCTGCCTCACGGCGGCGAAGAATTGGGAAACCCCACGAGGATGAAAAAAGTTTGTCAATGTGAAAAATAATCCTTGACAACGCCCTCCGGCTGTAGTATCCTAATAAAGCTTCACCGCAAGCGGCGGAGCAGTCTGCACCTTGTAAATTAAACAATGAACAAGACACAAAAGCACCAGAAACGGAGGATTGTGGCCGAGAGATCGGCGCACAATCTACAAGTACAAGGAAACAAAGAAAAGCTAACTA
>JAVBLH010000030.1:0-60290 GCA_031553635.1 Evtepia sp.
GGGGGCCGTCCGTATCCTTTTGCCATGTCTCTTTCTCCTTTACTCCTTGATAATTTGCACGATAGTATGCTGCTGGCCCAGCTTTAAGAGCTGATCCAGCTTGTCTTCCTTCATTTCCGCCGCCGGCTGAGGTGCTGCGGCCTTTGGTGCGGCAGCCGGAGGCTTACCCACCTCCAGGACCAACCGCAGCGCCCGTCCGGTAAAGGCCTGGGCTTCCCGCTCCAGGGCGGCAGAGTCCTCGGCCTTATTCAAAACTGCCTTGGTCATCTCCGAATCCACATAGACGGTAAGGGTCTTTTCTTCAAAAATGCCTGTGGCAAAGTCGCCCTTGGTTAAAAAGGAGTTGGCCACGGGGGAGACCTTGCCGCGCAGGGTAGGGGCAAAGCTGCGCCAGTTTTCGCCGCCCTCCTGGGGTAATGACGCAGGGGGGACAGATGTTGTGGGAAGGACCGTTTCGGCTTTAGGGGCAGGGCTCTCTGCAACCGCTTCGACCTTTTGCGGGGGAGGCGCTTTCGTAGGCTCCGGGGGCGCTTTCTTCTCCGCGGCCGCAGCCGAAGCAGGGGGGGAGGGCTCGTCCCAAGGCGGCGCGTCTTCAGGGAGGGGCTTGGGTGCAGACACGGCTGGAGCATGGCCCTGAGGCACGGCCTGGGGCATTGGCGCAGTCTGAGTTTGAGGCTGGTTCACAAGGGGAACGCCCTGAGAAAGCCTGGCCTCCAAGCGATCGATTCGGGCGGTGAGACCCTCTACATCCGCAGTAAAGGCCCGGGCGCAGAGACGCACCAGACACAGCTCGCCGTCGGTGCGGCGGTTGCTGCTGCGGTAAAGATCGCCTGCGGCCTTTTGCAGAAGGGTGAGCATCTGCAAGATCTCGGCGGGGGACAGCGTTTGGGAAAGGGCCGCCAAAACCTTGTCCTCATAGCCGCCGGTGAGGAGGGCGTCGCCGCTCTGAGAGGCGGTTTTCTTCACCAGAAGGTCACGCAGCAGGGAGGAGAGCTCCCCAAAGAGGGCGCCGATCTCCTTGCCGCCGCGATATAAAACATCCAGCTGGGAAAGGGCCGAGGCCGCATCCTGGGCGATGATGTGCTCCATGAGCCTGGCGATCTCCAGGTTTCCCGCCAGCCCCAGGCTGTCCAGGATATCCGCCTCGCCCAGCTCCCGGCGGTTTCCGATGCACTGATCCAAGAGGGATAGGGCATCCCGCAGGCCGCCGTCGGCCAAGCGGGAGAGGAGAATGGCCCCCTCGTCGGAGAGCTTGATGCCCTCTTCTCCGGCGATGCGGTGGAGCTGCCCGGCGATATCCGTGGGGCGGATGCGCTTGAAGGAAAACTGCTGGCAGCGGGATTTTATGGTAGCCGGAACCTTATGAAGCTCCGTGGTGGCCAAAATGAAGAGGAGGTGGGCCGGGGGCTCCTCCAGGATTTTAAGAAGTGCGTTAAAGGCCTGGGTGGTGAGCATGTGGACTTCGTCCACGATGTACACCCGCTTTTTCACCGCAGCGGGGGTGTAAACCGCCTCGTCCCGCAGGGCGCGCACTTGATCCACGCCATTATTAGAGGCGGCGTCCAGCTCCAGCACGTCCAGAATGGAGCCGGATTCGATGCCCACACAGGAGGAGCAGCAATTGCAGGGGTTGCCGTCTACGGGGGCCTCGCAGTTCACGGCCCGAGAGAGGATCTTGGCGCAGGTGGTTTTCCCCGTGCCTCTGGTGCCGGTGAAGAGGTAGGCATGGGAGAGGCGGCCCGTTTCCACCTGGCGCTTGAGGGTATCGGTGATATGGGCCTGGCCCACCACGTCGTCAAAGATGCGGGGCCGCCATTTGCGATAAAGGGCCTGGTACATAGAGTCTCCCTCCCAAAAAATATAGCCTTTCCGGGGGTCGGAACAAAGCAGGACCGCACACCGGCCTTTGAAGTATACCTTATCCCCGCCTCTCCGACAGCCAACTCAAAGCCGGCGCTCCCACGGCACACGCAGCGGTCTGCTTAGTGCTGCTTGGTTCCCCACCTGACACGGTTCACAGGGCCACGTTGCGCGGGACCGGCTTATCATCGCCGCTTATCGGCAACTGACAGAACAAGATATATCCGGGGGCCGGGATTCATCCCTGCTGCAGCGGATTGCAGGCATAGGGCACCGCTAACTCCCCGACTAGTGCGGCCTTGCTTCGACCCGACCATGAGTCCCGAAAGGCTGTTACACTTTATCATACATCATTTATGGGGAATAATCAACAGTTTTTCGCGCCAAAACCATGAGAAAATGTGGGGAGAGGGAAGAAACGGCTTTACTTTTTTCTGTGGCATGATATAATGTATGAGTCAAAAAATACGGGCGATTAGCTCAGCTGGGAGAGCGCCGCGTTCGCAATGCGGAGGTCAGGGGTTCGATCCCCCTATCGTCCACCAGAAAACAGACTTGCTTCGGCAGGTCTGTTTTGCTGTTGCCATCAATGGGGCAGAAATCCGGAAGGGAAGCCTGCCCGGATCTGAAGACGGCAGTGGAGCGGAAAGCATATAATATTAAAAATTAAGCGCGTTTCTTAAATATATATGTTGTTTTATTTGGAAGCCATGGTAAAATATAGATACTGGCACCCTTTCTGAGAGAGATGGGTTAGACCCGATCTTCCCAACAGAATCCTGGCGCCCTTGCAAAGAATCCCGTCCAATGGCAAGCGCATCCCCGCAAGACCAAAGTCACCACAATAATCTGAGGTAGGAGGAAATATTATGAAGCGTAAACTGACAGCGACCCTGCTCTCCCTGGCGCTGGTCTTGGCCCTGATTCCCTTCTCAGCCCTGGCAGTCAACTTTCCGCCAGCAACGGCGGTTCCCGAGATCGTCCTCTTCGAGGAACGCAAAGATTCCAATGGTGAGCCCTTTCTGTACTGCGAGTTTTCCGCGCCCCAGAGCGTCATGGACGTAGTAGCCACGGAAGAAATCGCCATCTTCGTCGACAGTGCCTTCAAGGTAGACGACAACCCCTGGCAGGACGATGGGGAGGCAACGGTTCTTTATGCCCTGTCCCCCTATGAAACCATAGAGGGCACCACCAATCGATATTTTATCAATTTTTTGGCTGACAATGATGCCACCGACGGCAGCATTGACATTAAAGGCCATAAGTACACAGTGAAGCTGTTTTTCAGTGCCTACGTGGAGGGCGTGAGTTACCGCACAAACTTTTCTGCCGAGGCGTCTGCGGGCGGTTCGGCCTTCCAGTCTTCCGATTGGGCCAAGGCGGAGCTGCAAAGAGCCGCAGACTTGGGGCTGATCCCCGAATCCCTGAAAACAGCCGACCTGACAAAGTCTATCACCCGGGCCGAATTCGCGGCTGTGGCGGTGAAGGTCTATGAAAACCTCTCGGGCACCAAGGCCATTCCCGCCGTGAACAATCCCTTTACCGACACGGCGGATGTGGAAGTGCTCAAAGCCTTCAACGTAGGCATCACCGCCGGCACCTCTGCCACCACCTTCTCCCCCAACGAGCTTCTCAACCGCGAGCAGGCCGCCACCATGCTGACCCGAGTGTTTAAAAAGGTGTCCATGGTGGGCTGGACCTTTGCCACCGACGCAGACTTTACGCTGGATTACACCCAGCCCGCCAAATTTTCCGATGACGAAAAAATCTCTGCCTTTGCAAAGGATTCCGTTTACTTCATGGTAGCCAATAAGATTATCTCCGGCATGGGCGACGGCACCTTCGCCCCCAGGGCCATCACCTCCCAAGAGCAGGCCGCAAATTACGCCAGCGCAACCCGTGAGCAGGCCTTGGCCATCGCCCTACGCATGGTGGAAAATCTAAAGACCTAACTTGCCCGAAAGGCGGCAGGAGAAAATAGCTCAACTTTATCACCAAGGCGACGGTTTCATCCGTCGCCTTGGTCTTTTAGTATCTTTTTTTCTTTCCGCCTGCCGAGAGGGGGGCTTGATTTTCCATTGCCCCGGGAGTCCAGTGTTTACAAATCCAACAATCAAACAAAATGACCGTTTTTGTTTCATACAGAACGGTTGTTTTGCCATCATCGCCTGCAATGAAAAAGCGCGCTTTGTCTGCTATTATGGCGACTCAATCTGGTTTATTCGGCAGAAAAATTGCGTTTTAGCCATAACATTTTAGCAACTAACAAAAAAACACTTGAATCTTTCTTCATCTTATTGACAGCATATGGCTTCAATGGTAATATTTGTTGTAACTGTTTGCAAAATTTTTACAATAGGATGTGCTGAAGCATGAGCATACGTTCAAAAATTATCAGCGGCTTCGTCTTTGTATTTTTCCTGGGCCTCATCATGGGGGCTGTGGGCCTCTTTGTGCTGGATAGGGAAAACAAGGCCTCAGAAGCCCAGGGCGTTCTCATCGAAAAATCGGAATCCATCTTCACTGTGGTCAGCGCCCATTACAACTGGCGGCAGAGCCTGATGTCCGCTGTTCTGATCGGCGGCGAATTCCAGGGCTCCTACGACCCCGCCAACTGCGCCCTGGGCAAGTGGCTGCAAAGCGAGGCCGTTATTAATGAAACCGACGCCACTGTTTTAGGCTTGATTGATCAGGTGCAGGTGCCCCATGCCTTCATCCATGAAAACGCCAAGATGCTGACCGATCTCATCGCGGCCGGGCGTGGGGAGGAAGCCAAGGAAATGCTGACCGCCCAGGTTTTGCCCGAGGCCCAGGAAACCATATCTCTCCTGGAGAGCATTTCCCTTCGCTACCAGGAGCTCCTTGCCGAAGAGCATGAGAAGATGAATACCTTTGAACAAAAGGCAAATATCCTTGTGATCTCCCTTATGGTGGTTGGTGTGGTGGCCGCTGTGGTCATCGCCGTCCTGATTATTCGCAGCATCATGAAGCCCCTGCGGGCCATGACAGCCGCCGCCGAAAAAATTGCCCAGGGCGATCTTGAGGTGGATGTGGACTACCGGGTGAACGATGAGGTAGGCAAGCTGGCCCAGGCCTTCCAGAACATGACCGCCGCCACCCGCCATCAGGTGGAGACCATGGAGCGTCTGGCCAATGGCGACCTGACTGGCGACCTTGCGCCCCGCAGCGAGAAGGACTCTATGAATCAGGCCATCCAGAAGACCATCACCGACCTGAACTACATGTTCACGGAGATCAACACCTCATCCAAGCAGGTTTCCTTCAGCTCCTCCCAGATCGCGGTGGGCGCCCAGCATCTGGCAGAGGCCTCCACCACCCAGGCCGCCTCTGTGGAGAAGCTCAGCTCCTCCATCCACGAACTGGCCGAGCAGACCGCCCACAACTCCGTGATGGCAAACGATACCAAGGCTCTCAGCGACAAGATCAAAGAAAACGCGGAAATGGGCAGCCAGCAAATGGACGAAATGATGGACGCCGTCAAGGAGATCAATGAGGCCAGCAACGCCATAGGCAAGGTCATTAAAATCATCGACGACATCGCCTTCCAAACCAATATCCTCGCCCTCAACGCCGCTGTGGAGGCTGCCAGAGCCGGTCAGCACGGCAAGGGCTTTGCCGTGGTGGCCGACGAGGTGCGCAACCTGGCAGCCAAAAGCGCCGCTGCCGCAAAAGATACCGGCGAGCTCATCGAGGGCTCCATCCGCAAGGCGGAGCTGGGAGCCAAGATTTCCGAGGAAACCTCCAATTCCCTCAGAGAGATCGTTGCCGGTATCATCCAGAGCAGCGACTATATCTCCGACATTGCCCAGTCCTCCGCCAGCCAGGCCCTTACCATTGAACGGCTGAGGGAAAGTGTGGACCAGGTCGCCCAGGTGGTGCAGCAAAACAGCGCCACCTCCGAGGAGAGCGCCGCCTCCAGCGAGGAGATGAACACCCAGGCCCAGGTGCTGTTGCAGATGGTTTCCAAGTTCAGCCTGAAAAACGCACCCCGGCCCCTGGCTGCTTCTCACAGAATGGACTAAGGGCCCTTAGGGGCAGCCCGGCAGCGTGGCGCCGATCTCCTCATAGGGCAGCAAAAAGCTGGGGATCCCGCTGGCGTAGGGGGCAATGTCATACTGCTGGTAGAAGATCACAAGGCCCTCGGGGCTTAAGTAAAATTGGCAGGGGTCAAAGGTCTCGCCGGCCAGCTGGGCGGAGTTTTCAAAATAGTCCATGCTGCCCGCCGCCACCTGGGCGCCGATCTCTCCGGCGATGGCGGCGATGATGCGCCCCTGGTAATTGCTGCAGCCGGGAAAAAGGTCCGAGAGGCTCAGCCGCTTCCCCTGGGGAAACTGCCAGCTCTCCGCCTTTCGTATGGTGGTGCCATGGGCGCCGCCGGTGAACTCATAGGTATCGGTGTATAGGCTGAGTAAGCAGCCTTCGTTCAGTGTGGTGGTAAAGCTGCGCAGGCCCTCGTAGCCGGGGAAGGGCGCGTCTTGGGCAAGGCGGTCTTCAAAGTCGGATACCGCCATGGGCCACAGGGTGCCCCCCGTTTTTTGCATCCAGCCTTGGAAGGATTCTTTATAGTATCGGTTGGGCCCCTCAACCCGAAAGCTGGGATTTTCGGCGGAGAGCACGGGATAGGAGCCCCCATAGCTGAGGATGGGCGTATTTTGGCAGACCCGCGCCTTACCCATCATCTGGGAGGAAATATTCACGTTTTTACACATAGACATCATGATCACTGACCCTTTCTGATTTCAGTTTGAAGCGTTTCCTGCTTCATTCTATGTCAGAAAGGGTTTTTGGTTTGACCCATAGGCCGCCATAGCAAAATTGCTGCGCGGGATTCTCTGCCTTGCATAAACAGGAGCCCGGGCATATAATGTTGTCAGCATTTGCGCATCCTATCGTAGATTCCGCCCCGGGAGGCTAAGAAATGACCATATTTATCAATGGAGAAAGGGCAAAGCCCACAGATCTTGCAGGCATAGGGAAGGACAAAAACTTTCTTTGCTTTGCCGCAGGAGGGGAGCGCAGCCAGCTCCTGGAGGCTCTCAGCCTGCCTGATTTCACCACGGGCAGCCACAGCGCCACCTATTTTGAAAGCCATAAAGACTTGGATTACCTCTCCCTGGCCCTTCCCAATTTGGAGGCGGAAGGGGAGGGGGCCCAGGGGGTGGAGATCTGCCTGATGCCTGGCCGGCTGCTGTTTTTCAGTGAGGCCGCTCCCGCTGTGTTGGCCCTGATGGAAAAGCTGGAGACTAAGGGCCTGGAGGGGGATCAGCTGGAGCTGGTACTCCACGCCTTCTTCGGGCTTTTCACAGAGAAGGACGCGGGCTGCCTGGGTGACATAGAGGACGAGATCGCCGCCCTAGAGGACGCCATCACCACCGACGTCGGGCGCGACTGCACCGCACAAATCAGCGCCCTGAGGAAAAAGCTCTTGCGACTGAAGCGCCATTACGAATCCTTAGTGGCCCTCTTGGAGGATCTGGAGGAAAACCGCAACGGGCTCTTAAGCCCCGAAGCCCTGCGGCTCTTCCACTTTCAGACAGACAGGGCCGACAGACTCTATCATGGGGTATTAAACCTGCGGGACTACGTGACCCAAGTGCGGGAGGCGTATCAGGCCCAGCTGGATATTTCCCTCAACAAGACCATGAAGCTCTTTACCGTCATTACCGCCATCTTTCTGCCCCTAACCCTTATTGTGGGCTGGTACGGAATGAATGTGCAAATGCCGGAATACGGCTTCCGCTATGCCTACGGGGTGATTATCGGGGCCTCACTTCTGATCGTAACGGCCCTGGTGATCTATTTCAAAAGGCACAAATGGTTCTAAAAGAAAAAACTGACAGGTGGATGTAAACCAACTGTCAGTTTTTCTTTTTGCTTTTTTGGGCCTTATTGCTTTCCCAAATCCCGGGTCTTTTCAAAGGCGGCGATTACTGCGTCCATGCAGGCAGCCCGCAGCCCATGCTGCTCCAGGGCTAAAACCCCCCGGATGGTACTGCCGCCGGGGCTGCAAACCTCGTTCTTAAGCATTTCCGGGTGCTTGCCGGACTGCAATACCATGGTAGCGGCCCCTAGAACAGTCTGGGCGGCAAAGTGGAGGGCATCCTGCCGGGAAAGGCCGCAGCAAACGCCCCCGTCTGCCAGGGCGTCCATAAAGAGGTAAGAAAAGGCGGGGCCGCAGCCGGAAACCGCACTGCCCGCATCCATCAGGCTCTCCTCCAGCGGGTAAAGAGACCCTGCAGCGGAGAGAAGACGGGTAAACGCCTCCAGCTGGGTCGCGGTCACCCCTTGGTTTTTGGAATAGAGGATCACCCCGGCGCCTACGGAAACAGGGGTATTTGGCATAATGCGGAGGATGGGGCAGGTGAACCCGGCCATGTCCTGGAGCTGGGCTAAGGTGAGCCCCGCCGCCATGGAGATCAGAACGGGGGGCGTGGCCCGTGCGGCGAGTGTGGGGCGCAATTCAGCAAAAAGCCCTGCCATCATATGAGGCTTGACCCCGAGGAAGAGAAATTCGCACTGCTCCGCCGGAACGCTCAGGGCCCCGGCTCCTTGGGTGCCCAGATCCGTCGCTAACTGCCGGACTCTGTCCAAGTCGCGGTCGTAGAGAACTACGTCCCGGGGGGAGATGGATTTGGAGACGGCGCTAGCCAGGGCGCCGCCCATATTTCCTATGCCGATAAAGCCTGCCTGGTAGGTCATTGTGAGGTCACTCCTTATTTTCGCTTTTCCTTAGTGTATCATAGATGTTCTGTCGAAACAAGAAAGATCGTTGGAGATGTTGTTACAAACGGATGAAACAAAACGCACAATTATGTAAAAGGTTACCAAAACCACCCCTGGTTTCCAACGGTGAGAAGCGTATTTTATAGTGTAAAGCGTAAATGCGCTTTCCTGAGAGGAGGGTTAGCCAGATAAAGCATAGTTGAGAGCACTTACATAAGTTGAAGGGTTAACCGCGTTCCCTAAAAACGCGGCTGAAAACGAAGTGCCCGCTTCATAAGAAACGGGCCGTTTAACCACGTTGTACGTTAACAATGCGGCTGAAAACACCGGAACCCCAACCGGAGAAAAAAAGAGGCGTATACTTTTTTTAAAAATGGGAGGTTTTCAGCTATGAAAAAACTATTAGCAGCAGTGGTAGCGCTGTGCATGATGCTGGCGCTGGCGGTTCCCGTAATTGCGGCCACAGACCCCGCAGATGAAACTGACTATCAGGCAAGATTAAATCAAGCGCATGTAGGAAAATCAGCAGCAGACCCTGGCAGCCTTGACAATGATACCACCGGCAAAGTCGTGGAGGTCGGTGGGGTAACCGCAGCGGGCCCTTATGCCTTTTGGCATTTTGTAACAGGCAATGGCGAAGCTGGTAGCAACTCCAAAGAAAATGGAAACGCCTATGCAAATATCTACTTCTGGGATGAAAACGGCGACCTCCAAGCAGTAGAAAATGTGCCCATTTTCGCTGCTGGAAATAGCAATAACTATACCCACTTTGGCGTAAGAACTCCTGTTGAATGGACACTTGCAGATGGCTATTATTATGGCCTGGCCACGGACACCTTTAACCTGAGCCATTCTGGCGTAAAGCCTGGCGGCGACGGCTCCGTTCAAGCCAAACTGACTGTCGAGAAATTCTTTGATCGTGAAGTCGACATTGAAGAAGTGCAGTTTGCCATCACCATTGAAGACATTGATTTCTACGACACATTTACCGCATATGCCGCTGACGGCTTCTTCAAAGATTACGACTTCGCTCCGGAAGTTGCTGCAACTTTTGTAGATGGCATGAGAGGCTATGTCGAAGAAATAAACGCCCCCGATTGGAAGACCCAGAACGAAGACGGCGACGATGTTGCTCAATTCTGGTTCACTTTGGTTGCCAACGGTGATGACTTCCTGGTGGTATTCGACGATTCCGACACTGACAATTATGTCATCATCATGAACACCCCCAAGTTTGGTTCCTTGGAAGTCACTGACGACGTGATGGAAACCTACTATGAAGAATACCACAAGGCCGTTTACAGGGAATACAATTATGGTACCCTGGTAAGTTTTGGCAATTTCACCCTGACCGAAACCGAAGCTCCTGCCGGCGTCATCGGCGACCTCTTCCTTGGCAACGGGATGACCTACCTGAAGATCGATACAAATGCCCTGCCCGCAGAAGGTTCTGACATTGCGATCGCTGAGTCTAACAAGCCCGGCAACAAGCTGAATGCTGCGTGGAACACCCCTGTTGGCCCAGATGCAAAGTCTTACAACATCAAGCTTGTGAATGGCGACCTGGTCATCGACAGCGAACTGCCCGACTTTGGTGTTGTGCTGACTGATAAAGCTTATGGCACCAAGGATAACCCTGTGAAGAACATCAAGCATGACGGCAAGACTAACTACAATGTTGCAGCTGCCGACACCAATGGCGATGGCATCGTCTACCTCTTCTTCCACATCGGAAGCGCCCATTGGTTCGACTATACGGATATCCTTGGCTGCACCTTCGATTACAATAGCGAAGCAAAGACCAGAGAATACACCGGTACCGAGGACGTCTTTATGACCGTGACCAGAGCGGTGATGGATGCGGAAACTGGCTTACCCGCAGTGGATCCCATCACTGGCGCACCTGTTCTGGAAACCGTATACTCCGGCGATCTTGGCTTGGTCGAAGACCTTGAGCCCGGCACCTACACCGTGAAGATCTTTGTTGGTGCACTTGAAATCGCTTCCGGTGATGTGGCAGTTGTTGCCGGCGAAAACACTGAGGTTGATTTCGGTGCCCTGCTGATCCCCGCAGAAAGCTGGATCGGCGCGCCTGCCATCTTCTGTGACGTGGATTGCCCCGATACCTGCACTTACTGTGCAGCCCACGGATGCGAGTGCCCCACCATCTAATGTGTAAGGTTTGGCAAGCAGCATAACCGCAATCAATATTTTAACCTGGCGCGATTTCACCCCGTAATGGCGGGTAATGCGCGAACACAAGTATGAAACGGCATATGCCGGGACACCGCCGCGTGTCCCGGCATATTACTAAATGGGTCCCTTAAGACGCATGGAGGCATGATTATGAACACTTCAAATAAGCTGAAAAAGATATGGAGTCTTTTTTTGATCGGAGCGCTGATGCTTCCGCTGGTGGGTACCAATGCCTTCGCTGCGCCCACGGAAGAAGGTACGGGTGAAATCCTTATTAAATTCACCCAAAACAGCGGGAAGAGCCAGGTTGCGCAGCTGGGCGATGCGGAGGAAGTGGGAGAGATCCCCGAACTCGGCGTTAAGATCATGAAGGTGAAGAACCCCAAGGCCATTGCCGCGCTGATCGCACATAACAAGCACGTAGAGTATGCAGAGCCCAATTATGAGGGCGAACTTGACCTTGCACCCTCCGACCCCAGCTATAAGACCTTTGGCACCACCTACTCCAGGAATATCAACGCAGAGGCCGGTTGGGACGTTTTGACGGAAAGCAACGTCAAAATCGGCATTGTGGACACAGGATGCAGCGGCAACAGCGACCTGCCCTCTGTTCGCGGCTATAGCGTTTTTAACAAGAATACTGACTTAACAGACAAGTATGGTCACGGCACCAAGGTGGCCGGAACCATTGGCGCCTTTGCCAATAACGGCGCTGGCAATGCCGGCATTGTTTGGAAGGCCAATCTGCTGCCCGTGAAGATCTCCGAATCCTCCACGGTCACCGTGGCAAACACGGCATCGGCCATTATCTATGCAGCTGATAACGGCGCTAAGGTGATCAACCTCAGCCTGGGCTTTGGCTCCAACAGCACCACGCTGAAAAGTGCCGTTGACTATGCATACAGTAAAGGTTGCGTCTTAGTTGCCGCAGCCGGCAACGACGGTAAGGGCACCATGTGCTACCCCGCAGCTTACAGCAATGTGTTGGGCGTAGGCGGCACAGGGAATGGCACAGCCAGATTCTCATCCTCCAACTACGGCACCGGCCTAGACGTGCTGGCAAGCTGGAGCTGGTACACCACAGCAGCCACAGGCGGCTACGGCGGTGCAGGCGGCACCTCTATTGCCTCTCCCCAAGTGTCCGGCCTGGCGGCTCTGGTTTGGGAGATCGCCCCCGACCTCTCCAATGGTCAGGTGATGGAGCTGATTCGCCAGAACACCAACCGGGCAGACGGCAGCTGGGATTCTCAAACAGGCTACGGAACCATAGACATGGGCAAGACCCTGAAGGCTGCCCAAGCCCTGGCTGGCGCTGGTCCTGAAGCGCCAGACACCATGGCGCCCGTGCTGACCCTCAGTGGCAGTGCTGTCCTGGCGCTGACAGAGGGCGACGCCTACGAGGAACCCGGCTTTAGCGCCATCGACGACAAAGACGGCGATATTACCCACCTGGTTTCTGTGGCTGGTAAATTGGCAACAGCCTATGCCGGCAGCTACACCCTGACTTATACCGTTTATGACCAGGCGGGCAATGGGGCCACGGCAAAGCGCACCATTACAGTTGCGCCCCTGCCCGAGCCGCCTGCCAATGAGCCCTTGCCGCCCACCATCACCCAGGTTGGGTCCAACCCCATCATCCTGCACCTGGAGGGCTCGCCCTATGTGGAGCAGGGGGCCGTAGCCATCGATCCTGTGGATGGAGATATTTCCCATCAGGTGAAGATCGCGGGCAGTGTGGACACCTCCCGTCCGGGCACTTACCCGGTGAAGTATACGGTTACCAACAGCGCAGGCCTATCCGCTGAAGTGACCCGCCAGGTGCGCATTCTGGCCCCCCAAGAGGTGATTACCCGCACACCCTATAATTTCAGTGGCCAGGGCAAGTCGGGTGCCGGCTTTAGTTATGAGGCCGTGGCGGATGCAGATGGGATCCTGACCCTGACGGTGTCCGGCTTGGCTAAGGCGACCATCCTTGTCACGGTCAGCGATTCCACCGGCGAGGTTTTTAGCGAGTCCTTTGCCGCCAACGGCACCAAGGAATTCTGGGTAGCCCAGGGCGACTGCAGGGTGGACGTGACCATAGTCCAAGGCAGCGGTAACGCAAAGTTTAACCTCGCCCTCCTGATGCCGGAAGTGATAGAGGTGGAATTTGCCGAGGACGAGGTGCCTCTGGACGATATGCCCTTCGCACCGCCCCCGGATGCCGCCACCTACCTCTTTGCCTTTGTGGTTGCCACTGGCTTCATCGCCTTTTCAGTGGTGACGATCGTGATTCCCAAGCTGAAGCACAGGGCAAGAAAATAGGCCCCCAAAAAACTTTCGAAATGCGCTCCCATGTTCGGGGGCGCATTTCCTTTGTCTTGCAGACAGGGGAAGAGGGGCGGCGAAGAGGCGCAGCCTTAAAAAATCCCGCCGGAGGGAAATACAGACAGGCAAGGGTCACATAGAATGGGGGAAGGGGGTGCTAATAAGTATGTTAACCACTTGGATAATCCTGATGCTAAACAGTCTGTTTTTCTCCCTGCGTATGGGCAGCAGCGGCTCCTTTCCCCGGCCATTAAAGGCGGAGGAGGAGCGGCTCTACTTAGAAAAGGCGGCCCAGGGCGACCTGGAGGCCAGGAACAAACTCATCGAGCACAACCTGCGTCTGGTGGCCCATATTATCAAGAAGTACTACACCCAAACAGGAGATCAGGACGATCTCATCTCCATCGGGACCATAGGCCTCATCAAGGGCATCTCCACCTTTAAGCCGGACAAAAAGGTGCGCCTGGCCACCTACGCCAGCCGCTGCGTGGAGAATGAAATCCTCATGCACTTTCGCAGCCAGCGCAAGATTCAGGGGGAGGTCTCCCTCCAGGACTCCCTGGATTCCGACCAGGAGGGCAACTCCCTGTCCCTCATGGATGTGGTTTGCGTGGAGGACAATATGCTGGAGATGCTAGACGCCCGGGACTCCTGCTTAAAGGTGCGCCGCTGCGTCCGGGAGTGCCTCACCCCCAGGGAGGCGGCGGTGATCGTCATGCGCTACGGCCTGGACAACGCCGCGCCAAGGACCCAGCGGGAGATCGCCAGCCAATGCGGGATATCACGGTCCTATGTCTCCCGCATCGAAAAAAAAGCCCTGGAGAAGCTGGAAAAGGAAATGAAGCTTTAAGCCTGCGCCCCTCTGTTTTGAAATGCGCCCCAAAAGTTAGACAGTATAACAAACTGTTTAATGGGAGGGGTGCATTTCTTATGGCAAAAAAAGGGGGGCGCTTGGTGTTTCCGCCGGGTTTTTTCCATAAAACGCCTTTAAGGATTGCATTTTTCCTGGGAAACCAGTAGAATTAAGAAAATCCACAGAGGGCAGAAGGGTGGGGAGGACACTTGGAAAACATCGGGCTGCGGCAGAACGGCAGGTTTTTCTTTGGTTGGCTGATCCTCCTCTTCTCCTTCCTCCTGATGGCTGTGGGCTATGCGGGCATCCTCACCGTCAGCAGCATCTTTGTGGTGCCGGTGACAGGGGCGTTAGGCTGCACCCGCTCAGGCCTCATGCTCTATGTGACGGTGATGACCCTTTCCTCCGTCCTCTTCGCCAGGGTTTACAGCCCCTGGATGGGACGAGGGCAGAAGGCCCTGCGATGGATCCTCATGGGCAACGCTCTGGCGGTGTTTTTGGCCTATCTGGGCTTTGCCGCGGCCCGGCAGCTTTGGCAGTTTTACCTCTTAGCGCCCCTTTTGGGCTCGGGCTTTGCGGCCCTGAATACCCTGCCGGTTTCCATCCTTTTGACTAACTGGTTTGGCGGGCGGATTAAGGGGACGGTGATGGCCCTGGCTTTTACAGGCAGCGGCCTGGGCGGTCTGGTGCTGGCACCGGTGTTAAGCCTGGTGCTGGAACAATTCGGCTGGCGACAGGGTTATGTGCTCTTGGGCTTTTTGTTTCTGGTGATTATAGCGCCCCTCTCCTTCTTTTTCTCCCAAACCTCGCCGGAGGCCATGGGCTTTACTAAGATGGGCATGCGCAGAGAAGAGGCGGCCTTACCCCAGGGACTCAGCTATGAAGAGGCCAAAAGAAAGCCGTATTTTTGGCTGGTGGTCTTTGGATTTTTCCTCATCGTGTTAGGCTCGGGGGCCCTCATTGCCCATGCGGCGGCCTATTTTAAGGATTGCGGCCTTACAGCAGCAGGGGCCGCTGCCTTTACGGGCTATATGTCCGGTATGCTCACCATAGGAAAGCCGGTCTGCGGCATCCTCTGCGACAGGAAGGGGATTCCGCCCGGGGTTTTCATCTGCTTTGGCCTTATGACCCTGTGCTTCCTCCAACTGGCCTTTATGGCGCGGTTCCCCTTTTTGATCTACGGGGTCATCACCTGCTACGGCTTTGGCTTCGGGGCCATTACCACCCTGCCGCCCCTCATTGTCACGGAGCTTTTTGGGGAGCGGGATTACGGAAAAATTTTGGGGTTTATCACCATGGCGGTGAATTTATCCCTGGCCGTGGCGGGCTTTTTGGCAGGCTGGATCTACGACAAGGCGGGGACCTACTTCCCCTATTGGGTCTTTACCACCCTGGGCGCAGCGGTGACCACCCTCCTGGTGCTTTGGGCCTTCCGGCTAAAGAGACAGGAAATGGCGGCCATTTAGAGGACTATATTACGGCAAAGAATACAACTGAAGGAAAGAGGAAAAGAAGATGAAAAAGATCGCCTCCCATGGAGCAAGCAATCCCCCGCGGAAGAGAAGGCTCTTTACCCTGCACCTGTTTCTCCTCACCATGCTCATTGTGGTTGCCACCCAGTTTTTACCCTGGTTTGACCTAAGCCCGGGCCTGATTACCCCCAAAGGCAGTGTGCTCTACGGCGCCGGCGGCTGGGGCCTTGTGGGCTTTATCCTCTTTTGCCTTTATGTCTTTGCCTTCTATAAGGCAAACTGGCAGAATATCTTTGCGGTCATCGCCATGGAGTTGGGCCTATTGGGTCTCATCGGGCTCACGGCGGCAGCCTTCTTCATGTGGCCCTATTACGCCTTAATCACCAAAACGCCCGAGCTTTCCATGAGTTGGGAGGCGGTGCAGCCCTGGTACTGGCTGGCCCTGGGCGCCGCTGTTCTGGCCTTTCTCACCTTCCAGCTCCACTTGAGCTACCGGGCCAGAAAGGCCGTGAAGGAAGCGGCCAAAGCTGCCACAAAGGAGGCCGAGGCCCAGGCCGCCAAAACAGCCGCCCAGGAGGCGGAAAAGCAGGCAGCCCTTTTAGCGGCCAAGGAAGCGGAAAAGCAAGCAGCCATCGCCGCAGCCAAGGAGAAGGAAAAGCCAAACCCATAACAGAAAAACAGAAGGCCGGACTTTCCTAGGAGAGCCCGGCCTTCTTTTTTTGTTGTCAGTGATTCTTTCGGCGTACTCTTTGCCCCTTGCCTTCCCTAATCCTCTTTCCCCCGGAGAAAGGCGGAGACTTTGCCCAAAAGCTCGGCCTCATCTATGGGCTTGCCTATGTGGTCGTTCATCCCGGCGGCCTTACAGGCCTCCACGTCCTCCTTAAAGGCGTTGGCAGTCATAGCGATGATGGGGATGCGATTCTCGGGGTCCTCTTCGGCAGCGCGGATTTTTCTGGTGGCCTCCAGGCCGTCCATCACGGGCATTTGCATATCCATGAGAATAATGTCGTAGCGGTCGGGGTAGGCCAGGAATAGGTTGAGGGCGATCTGCCCGTTTTCGGCGCAGTCGATCTGCAGGTTCAGATCCTCCAAGAGGGTTAGGGCGATCTCCTTGTTGATCTCGATGTCCTCCACCAAGAGCAGGTGGCAATTGCTAAAGGTATTGTCCGTTTCATAGTCGTCTTTCCGGACGCTGCGCAGGTCGCTGGGCTGTAAAACCAGCTCGTGGATGGCATCAAGGATGGAGGAGCTAAAGAGGGGCTTCGCCAAAAAGTGGCTGACGCCGGCCTGGGTGGCCTGGGGGGCGATGAGGCCCCATTCGCTGGAGGTACCCGTGGCCACCAGGACCCAGTCCTCCGAAATCTCCCGGATGCGCCGGGCGATCTCCGCACCGTCCATATCTCTGGAGCGGCAGTTGAGGAACACGATGCTGTATCGCTGGCCTCGGTTAAAGGCCCGCATGGCCATGCGCACGGCCTCGGCCCCGGAGGAGGCGCTGTCGTAGGCCATGGAGAAGGAGTCAAGAACCCGGCCGAAGTAATCCAGCACCAGGGGGTCTTCGTCTACCACCAGAACGCGGATCTCTTGGTAAACGTCCTTCTCGTCCCGAAGGAGGCGGGAGCGCGCCCCGCGCTGCATTTTAGCGGTGAAGTAAAAGCGGCTGCCCCGGCCGATTTCGCTGGTGACGCCGATCTCGCCGCCCATCAGCTCCACGATACGCTTGGAGATGGCAAGGCCCAGGCCCGTACCGCCAAAGCGGCGGGTGATGGAGCCCTCGGCCTGCTCAAAGGAGCGGAAGAGCTTTTCCTGCTGCTCGGGGGTCATGCCTATCCCGTTGTCTATCACCTCCACCAGGAGGATGCAGTTCTCCGCATCCATGGCCTCCTTGAGGGAGATGTTCAGCCGCACTTCGCCCTGGTCGGGGGTGAATTTTACGGCGTTGGACATCAGGTTGGTAATCACCTGGGAAAGGCGCAGCTCGTCGCCGATGACATCGGAGGGGACCTCGGGGCTGACGGACACCTCCAGGCGGATCTTATTCTCCTCGGCCCGAACGGCCACGACGTTAAAGATATTCGCCAGCATTCTTTCGATATGGAAGGGCTCCGCCACCAGCTCTAACTTGTTGGCCTCGATTTTTGACATGTCCAGAATATCGTTGATGAGGCCCAAAAGATGCCGGGAGGCGTTGTCTATCTTCCCCAGGCAGTATTGGAGCCTGTCGGAGTCCCGCTCCTTCTGGGCGATTTTTGTCATGCCTATAATGGCGTTCATGGGGGTTCTGATCTCGTGGCTCATCCGGGAGAGGAACTCGCTCTTGGCCAGGCTTGCCTCCTCTGCCCTGAGGGTTTCTTCAATGAGCTGCTTTTCGTTCTGGTCCCGGACAAAGGCGGCGGCGATGATGCCCACGGCGATGGCAGTGGTGTCCAGATAGGTGCTGTCCCAAGCGGCGTGCCTGTGATAGGTGCCGCCGATGAGGCAGGCCACCATGATGCCGTTGACCCGCAGGGGCACAAAGAGGATGGTCTTTTTCCCGGCGGTCACCTCATGCAGGGCAAGGGGTATGGTTTCGTCCGCCTGAATCACCAGGTAGTTCATCACCAGCAGCTGCTGATACAGGTCTGAGAACTGACCGTAGGGGATGATTTTGTGGGGATTATCCGGGGCGGCGCTGTTGGTCTTGCCAAAGCGGTAGACGATCTCGCCCCTGTCCCTGTCGTCAAAGTAGATGCGCAGCTCATCTGTCTCCAAAAACTCCATGAGGGAGTCCAGGGCATCGTCCACCGTTTCCGCAAACTCCTTGGCAGAGGTAAAGCCAATGGAAAAATCGGAAAGGAAGAGCTGTTGGGCCAATTGTCGCTTCATCACCTTTTCGTTTTCGATAGCCTGGGTAATATCCTCCATCATGGTGGCGTAGGCGATGATCTCCCCCGGGGCGCTGCGGATGGGAAACACGGTCTGGCGGATGGGAATGATGTGCCCGTCTCTATGGCGGATGCAGTTTTCCCCCCTCCATTCCTTTCCGGCCCGAATGGCAGGCAGATAGACCTCTCTGTCCAGCACCTCTAATTTGTAGCCCTGGCCGCTTTCGGCCTCATTTTGGTTAAAGCCTATGGTGTCGTAAGAGGCCTTGTTGGCAAAAATAAGCTGCCCGTCTAAGGCCTTCGCGCTCATCATGGTGGTGGCGGAGTTGATAAAGGCCTCCTGTATACTCACGGTACGCTCCAGGCTTTTGCGGTCTTTTCGTCCCCTGTAAAACAGCACCACCAAAAGGGTGACAATCACCAGAAGCATACTGAGGAGAACAGTGAGGTAAATGGTATTGTTCTTGGAGATTTGAAGGGAATAGTCGAAGACCCGCGAGGTCCATTTTCTGGTGATCTCATCGGTGTCAATATACTTTTGCACCTTGGAGACAATGGAGCAGAGAAGGGCCTCGTCCTTATGAAAGCCAAAGGCGGGGTGCAGGGGGTAGTTAAAGGAAATGTTCTCCTTGAAGCCGGTCTCCTGATAATAGTTGGTCTCCAGCAGCAGGGCGTGCTGGGAGGACATCAAGAGATCGATCTCGCCGTTTTTCAGGGCCTCAAAGCCCTCCTCGGAAACGTCGAACACCTGGAC
The DNA here is from genome assembly GCA_031553635.1 of Evtepia sp. Lineage (GTDB taxonomy): Bacteria > Bacillota > Clostridia > Oscillospirales > Oscillospiraceae > Evtepia. Next base: position 19,051 of record JAVBLH010000030.1, read on the forward strand.
ATCCGCCTGAGGGAACCACTGTAGGAAGATGGTGCCCGGGGCCGAATCCCGGAAAATGCCCACCTTGGCGCTCATGACCTGGGAGATGTCCAGGTTGGGGTAGTTCAAAAGTGACAGGAGGGCCAGGTTGTCTGTGGTATAGGGCTCGGCGCAGAAGAGAAATTTGCCCTTACGCTCCTCAGTCTCCAGCAGCTCCGTGGTGAAAGAAACCTCCCCCGTCTCCAGCTTTTGGAGGATGGAGGACCAGGACTCATCCTCCCGGCTCACATTTTCAAAGGTAAGGCCTGTTAGCAGGCTAACCTGCTCCAAAACATCCAGGGCAATGCCCTCGAAGCGGTCCTCCTGGCGGTTATAAAAGCTTTTGGGGTAATTGTCCGTTTCGGCGGCATAGGGAATGGCCTTACCCGCCGACACCATTTGGCTGATGTAGGCCAGCTCCTCCGGGGTCAGGGAATGAACGGCCATATGGGCGGCATATTCCGTGTTGCCCTGGAGGTAGAGCTGGGTCAGCTCGTCGCGCCCGCCGTTTTGGATATACTGATCAATGACGGCGATGAGGGGGGCCAAATCCTGATTGGCGGTGGTCATGGAAACAGGATTAAAGGAAGGGGGAAACAGCTCGTTGGAGCGGATGTAGTCATAATCGATGAAGCTGATCTCCGAGATCCCCTCCTCCACAAAGGCGTCGATCTCATGATCCTTTATCATCTGTGCAACGGTGCTGTATCGGTCCACTTCCACAACGCGAAAGCCCTTGGGGTAGATATCCTTGATCTGCGCACCGATGATGGTCCCCTCCAAAACGGCAAAGACCAGGGGGCGCTCCGAGGCAAGTTGGGAAAGGATGGTATCCTTATGGTAAAAGAGCTTCAGGGCCCGCTCGGCGATTACCTGAGACATAACGTATTGCTCCACGCGCGCCGGTGTGGCAGTCAGCTCCCCCACAAAGTCAACGGCTTGGGTGTCCAGAGCCTGGATTAAATCGTCCCACTCATAGATCACCGGCTGAAAGGGCACACCGAAAAGATCGGAGAGCCGCTGGCACCACTGGGCCGTAAAGCCCTGGGGCAGTCCGTTGTTATCCAAAAACAGCTCCGTGGTGTTCACGGCCCCATAGGTAAAGGCGTCGTGACGGGTCAGGAGCTCCTCCACGGCGGCGATCTCCCCCGGGGTGATGCCGGGTATGTCCTTGTAGCTTTGGATTTGCGCAGGAAGGCGCCCACCCGCATCCAGCGCCATGGCGGCAGCGGGAAGAAGAAGCAGGATGGACAAGAAGAGAAGCAGCAGGCTTTTCAGGCAGTGTTTCATAACAAACCTTCCTTCATGGCAAAAAAGGGTGGAAAATGGCATCAATACCATATTATAACTGCATAAGCAAAAAAAGTCATCAGGTAATCTGAGGAAATTGGCGAAAAATGTGACCAAAGTGGGCGTGATTTGGCTCTCAGACCGCAAAAAAAGAGCCAGGGGAGAGCAAGGCTCCCTCCTGACGGCCTTAGGAAAATAACCGGGCGCTCCCAAAGGAAAGCCCGGTTAAAATCAAGTGCTATTGAAATGCCTTCATATAATGGATGCAGGTGAGAACCGCCTCGCCCCGCTGGTTGGTCATGACGCATTCCGCCGTGGTTTTCATCCTCTCCTGGTCCAGATCCGTAAAGGTGTAGGTGGCGGTGATGGTATCGCCAAAGTAGACGGGCTTTAGAAAGCGCAGCTTATCGTAGCCTGCCGCTACCATATCGTGACCGCTCTGGAGGGCAGCTCCGCCGCTGACTGTAGAGGCCAGGCTGAAGGTTAAGCAGCCGTGGAGGATGCGGGTTTTATAGGGCATGGTTTTGCAATATTCCTCGTTGACATGGGCGGGAAAAAAGTCCCCGATGATTCCCGCGAACAGGTAAACGTCGCTCTCGGAAAAGGTTTTGGTGAAGGTGTATGTTGCGCCGACTTCAAAATTTAGTGTTCCCATAAGGTTGCCTCGCTTTCCGGTTCCCTGTGGCCTATGACTGACAGGAGCATTATAGCACGAGGTTGTGTAAAATGAAATAAAAACATGGAAAAAGCGGGGGATAATTTAGTGATAAACACCAATATTTTGAAAAACTGGGAAAGAAATTGGCCGTGATTTGTATATGGTTACTCCGAAGCCCAGAGGGGGGCGAGCCAAAGGAAGTCCTTCCACTGTTTTCCTGGGAAAAATCCGCCGCGCCTGGCATATCCCCAAAGTCTGTCCCATAGGATAAGGAGAGAACACATTGGGAGGATGGGCAAATGGCGGAAAGCAAGAAAAAAAGCGGATGGTCCTCCGACGGGCGCAGCCGCAGACCAAAGGTAAAGAAAAAAAGCGAAGCCCTCACCCCGGTGGAGCGCCGCAGGATCAACCAGCTGGTGGCCTGCCTGCTGATTTTCGGGGTGGTTTTCCTGGGGCGCAGCACATCTCTGGGGCCCCTGACAGAGTTTAGCAACCACATTGGTACCCTGATCCATCAAAACATGGATTTCAAAGGGGCCTTTTCCAAAATCGGCCAATCCATCGCCCAGGGCGAGCCCGTAGCGGAGACTTTTGGCATTCTCTGGACCGAGGTCTTCGGCCTGGGAGAAAAGAAAGGCCCCGAGGGGACAGAACCCCTGCCGGAAACTCCGCCTGAGGTAAACCCGCCGTCGGAGGAGACCCCCGCCGATTTCCAGGAGCCCACCCCCGCCGAAACACCGGTCCCCGAGCCCGCCCCGGCGCAGGCGCCCGCTGCAACGGAGCCGCCCCCGACGGCAGCGGCCACTGTGACCCAAACCGCGGCAAAGGAGTCTGTAACTCCTGTGCTGGGGGTGCTCACCTCGGGCTTTGGGCCGCGGACCCACCCCATAGACGGCCAGTGGAAGGAGCACGACGGGGTGGATATCGACGCCAAGGAGGGAACCCCCATTTTGGCCTACGAGGCGGGGCAAATTGAGTACGTAGGGGAGAGCCCCTCATACGGGCTCTACCTCCAGATTCGCCATGACGACGGATTTGCCAGCTTCTATGCCCACTGCAGCAGCATTTCCGTCAAACAGGGCCAGTGGGTGGCTGTGGGCCAGGAGGTGGCAAAGGTGGGGCAGACGGGAAACGTCACCGGGCCTCATCTCCACTTTGAACTGAAGAAAGACGGCCAGCGGGTAGACCCTGTTGCCTATATTGAAACTCTGCCGGCATGAGAAGCCTGGGTAGGGTAGAGGTAAGCGGCGGATTTTGCCTTCTTTTTGGGGTTCTGCTGTTTTTGGATGAGGGGGGCCTTTTGCCCTGGGCGCTCTTAGCCTGCTTTGTCCACGAATTAGGCCATGTCCTTGCCCTGGGAGCCCTGGGGGGGCGGGTGCAGCGTCTGCGCCTTTCCGCCGTAGGGGCCGAGATCGTTCCCGAGGGCAGGCGGCTCTTTGGCTACGGGGAGGAGCTGTTTACCATAGCGGCAGGGCCGGCCTTCAGCATCCTGGCCGCCTTTTTTGGGGCCCAGCTGGCCTTTCACCTGGAGAGTGTCAACGTCCTGCTTTTTTCCGGCCTGAGCTTGGCCCTGGGGGTGTTTAACCTGCTGCCCGCCGGGCCCCTGGATGGGGGGCGGATTTTGAAAATTTTGCTGAGCCGCAGCTTTTCGCCGGACAGGGGAGAGCTCATCTGCCACTGGGTCACCAGAAGCCTGGCCCTCTGTCTGCTGGCCTTGGGCCTTTGGCACCTGTCCCTTTGGGGCGGAAACCTCACCCTTTGCCTCTTGGGCTTTTGGCTTTTGGCAGGCGACCGGCAGGGGCACTGGAGCCTCACCTAAAAGAGAAGGGTCAAAATGAAAAAACACTTGCATTTAGAAAGGCTTTATGATAATATTCCTTGTGATGTTCCAAAAAGGGTGGTCCTCTGGGGTGCCATTGCACCGGTACGAACGCCTATAAACGAGGAGGAAACTGAGCATGGATCTATTAAAGACCTTTAACGAAAAGCACCTTCGCCAGGAGGTTCCTTCCGTCACAGTGGGCGACACTGTGCGCGTGCACCTGAAGGTGAAGGAAGGCAACCGCGAGCGTATCCAGGTGTTTGAGGGCACCGTCATTGCCAAGAAGCATGGCGGCATCGCAGAAACCTTTACCGTTCGCCGCATCTCTTATGGCGTTGGCGTGGAGAAGGTGTTCCCCCTGCACTCCCCCGTCATCGAGAGAGTGGAAACCATCCGCCGTGGTAAGGTTCGCCGCGCCAAGCTCTACTATCTGCGCGACCGCGTGGGCAAGAGAGCCAAGGTCAAGGAAAGACTGTAATCACTGCCAAAAAAAGCGTTGCCGGGATCACCTGGCAGCGCTTTTTTCTGTCTTTTTTTGGGCGGCAGCGGTTGGAAAACCTTAAGACGGCCTCGCCAGGGATAAAGGCGAGTCGGGGGCCGCATTGGAATTGCGAATCACAAAGGTGTCGTAAAGGCGGGTAAGAACCTCCCAGACATTACGGTCGAAGAGGCCGTTTTCCTCCAGGCCCGCCACCTTTTGAAGCTCCCTTGTGTTCTCCATAGTGTTGTGGTCCAAAATGCCGTTAATGGATTCCTGGTTTAGGTTAGAAAACAGCTGGGATAAGACCACCAGCATAGCCTGGATGGGATAGAGGTAAATATTATACTCATTTTCGGCGAAGATGAAGTTGCTGTGGGGGTAAAGGTTTGCCCCACGAGGGCGAGAAGCTTCAAAAAGGGCCAAAAAGAAGCGGTCAGCGATACGGTTCCAGGTTTCCGCCTCCACAATGCCTGTGACAGGAAGCGCATGCTCCCGCTGAAAGGTCATGACAGACTCCAAGGTTCTTTCGTCAAACTCCCCGTTTAGAGGCGGTGCGGGAATGCGGCTGTCTGCCTTAGCGATGGTTTGCAGCATGTATTGCAGGGTTCTCACGGGGGATTCGTTGCCGGAAGGTGTGATTGCCATAAGATAAGCCGCTCCTTTCTAGTCTCTTGACCCGGGACCTAAGGGTGTGCCGGGATACTGGCCTCTGTGCTGGGCAAGGGAGGCCTCTACCTGATCTATAGGAATGTTGCGTGGTGCTAAGGTCTCCGGCGGCAAGAGGCCAGGGTCTTGTAAGGCGGTGTCTCGAATGCCGCGGTACTGATCCAGCATCAGTGCCCAAGTTTCCGGATCCACGATGCCCGAGGGGATGAGGCCGTTTTTATTCTGGAAGGCGATGACAGCGGCGCGGCTGGCGTCATCATAAGTGCCGGTAATGGGCACCGAGGGAATGGAAGAGTCAAACTCCGCCAAGATATTGAGGACATACTGCAGGGTGGACACCTGATCGCCCGTGTCCCCTGGGGTCACATAGGTGGGGTCCTGAAAGCGGGTGAGATAGCGGGTCTGGCCCTCGCTGTTCAGCTCAGCTAAGCGGGTGAGGCCCACGTAAAGATAGAGCAGCTTATTCCAGGTGGCCTTACCCACGATGCCGTCCTGGTTCAAGTTGAAGACAGACTGGAAGATGCGAACCGCATTTGCCGTGTCCTGGTCGTAGATGCCGCTTTCCACCACGGCGGGGATTAGGGGATAGGCCTTGGAAATGCGGTTTAACATAGTCTGCACCGCCAGCACATGGTCACCGGTGGCGCCTATGGTCAGGGGTGCGGTGGGGAAGGAGCTGGTGACGGCGTGAATGGGGGCGTCGGTAACCAGCTCGATATTTGTGCCGTAATAGTGCTCCAAAATGCTCCAGTGGTCGTAGCCCTGATTGGCCAGGTCTTCGCTGCCCCATTGGGAAAGGCCGGGGCAGGTGCTGGTGGTGCCGTTGCAGTATTGGGCCAGAAGGGGCTCCACAAAGCCCTCTCTGCGTATGTATTGGTCAAAAATTTCGTCCACCAGCTCACTGATATTTTGGAATATGGTGCGGTCTTTGATAAACTTTTGGTCTATTCCCGTGTAGGAGGTAATGTTAAAATTGTAGCCGCGGCTGCGGTAATACTCCGTATAGACCCGGTTTAGAGCGAAGGAGATTTGAGCCAGGATATTCGCCCGGAGCGCCTCTTCAGGCCAGGTGGGATAGATTTCGCTGGAGGCCACATTTTTTATGTAGTCGATAAAGGGCAGAGTCACGTTTTCTGCCGCCACATTGGGCGGGCCGAGATGCACGGTGATTTCGGCGGGAATGTAAGGGATCACATCAAGGGCCATAAGAAAACCTCCTAGAGATCTTGGGGCGGAAAGGTAACAAATTCCACGCCCACATAATTTTCCTGGCTCTTCATCAGGGGAACGAGGGGAACCTCCTGTATGCTCTCTACCCCGGGAAATACCTGGACCCCCCGCAGCTCCATCAGCTGATAGTCAGGATGCTCTACCCAAAGGTCGCAAAGGGCGTAAGAGAGAGGATCGCCGGGGGTAAGGCTCTCGTTGGGGCTGGGGGTCTCGATGGGGATGGCGTCTGTTTTGCCGTTGCGGTCAGTACGGCGCAGGGCCACCAGGTTTGGCTGCTGGGTCAGGCTTTCATATTGCAGAACCGTTACGGTGGCATCGGAAACGGGCAGCATAGATTTACTGGTATAAACCCAGACTACTAAGGTTCCTATATTGGGCATAGGGCAACCCTCCTCTTTTCATTCATACCCAGGCTTTCCACCATCCTATGCAAGAGGGCCGGTAAGTGAAACAGGGAAGGCTATGGGGAGAGATTGACTTTTCTGGATGCATACAGTAAACTATGAAACAGAGAAAAGGGAAGGGGCTGTGGGTTGAATGAAGAAAAAAATAGGCGCGGCGCTTGTGGCGGCGGCCTTGGTTGTCTTTGCCGCAGTGGTCATCACCCAGGGCATCACCAAGGAAGACCCCCTCATCTCGAAAGAATACCTGGAGGGCACCTACGAGGCCACCCTCCTGGGAGATATCCAAAAGCACATAGACACAGCCTTTTCCGCTCTGCTCACCAAGGCAGACGGGGCCTTGAGCAATACAGTTAAGCCCAGCAGCACCCCGCAAACAGGCTGGCAAGGGGCGGATACCTTTCAGCCCAAGAGCCAGCGGGTTGGAGATGTAATTAGCCTTTCCACCGGCTCCGGCCTTCTCTTCACCGCCGGCGCGGCCACCATCGCCTCAACAGGCGGCGAGGTGATCGACGTGACGGAGGGAAGCGCGGCCTCCACCCTCTATGCCATTCCCGGCCACCGCTACCTAGTGGGGGAGAGCGCCACCGCCACCGTGACCATAGAATCCGAGGCGGCCACCCTTTCCCTGGTGGGAGGCTACCAAGTGACCCTCAGCAGCAAGGCGGCCCTGCCCTTTACGGATATCTCCCGCAGCGCCTGGTTTTACGAGCCGGTGAAGTATGTCTATGAAAAAAAGCTCTTCGGCGGCGTGGCGGCGGATCAGTTCGCCCCCCAGGCCCCTGTGACTCGCGGGATGCTGGCCACAGTTCTGCACCGCCTGGCAGGCTCCCCCGGCCCTGGCAGCGAGGGCGCAAGCTTTCACGATGTGGCGGCGGGCACCTGGTACGAGGCCGGAGTCCGCTGGAGTGCCGGCGCGGGGGTAGTCAATGGCATGGGCGAGGGGGCCTTTCTTCCGGAGTGGAACGTCACCCGGGAGCAGCTGGCCGTGATGCTCTACCGCTACGCCACGGACTATGAAAAACGCACCGCCGAGCCCAGCGGCGACCTGAATGCCTTCCGAGACAGCGCCGCTGTTTCCACCTGGGCCCAGGAGGGCCTTTCCTGGGCTGTGGGCGCGGGGATACTCAAGGGCGACACCGAGGGGAGCCTGAATCCCGGCGGGTTTGCCAGTCGGGCAGAGACCGCCACCATGATGCAGCGATTTGCCGCCTTCTTGGGAAGATAAAAAGCTAAATTTAGGACCGCCTTGGCAGCCAAGTGTTGCCGGGGCGGTCTTTTTCTGTCGCCTTCTATGGGCATTTTAAAAAATCCATCGAAACCGCGGATACAATAAAATATTTGCCGCACTCCAAACTGCATGAAAGCCCCCCGGTCGGAGATACTGAATTTGACCAAACAGAGAGAGGGGTGTGCTTATGGGGCGCAGCAGCAAGGTAGAGATCAGCGGCATCAACACCGCAAAGTTACCGCTCCTCAACAGGGAGGACGCCAAGGCGCTGTTCATTCGAATGCGGGAGGGAGACGAGGCCGCCAGAGAGGCGCTGATCCAGGGGAATCTTCGCTTAGTCCTCAGCGTGATGAAAAAATTCGAGGGCCGGGGAGACAATCCAGACGACCTTTTCCAGGTGGGCTGCGTGGGCCTCATTAAGGGGATAGATAACTTTGATATCACCCTGGACGTGTATCCCAGCACCTATTTAGTCCCCATGATTATAGGCGAGATTCGGCGCTATTTGCGGGACAACAGTGCCCTGCGCATCTCCCGCTCCATGCGGGACACGGCCTATAAAGTCCTTCAGGCCAAGGAGGCCTTTCTCACCCAGCACCAGCGTGAGCCCACAGTGGAGGAGATCGCCGCCCTCTTGGAGCTGAAAAGGGAGGAGGTGGTCTTAGCCCTGGACGCCACCATTGCCCCCATCTCCCTCCACGAGCCCGTGTACTCCGACGGGGGAGACGCCATCTGCGTCATGGATCAGGTGAAGGACAATAAAAACACGCCGGAGGGTCTTCTGGAGCGCCTGGCCTTAAAGGAGGCCATGAGCCGCCTGGGGGAGCGGGAAAAGCGGATTTTAAGCCTGCGCTTTTTCGAAGGGAAGACCCAAATGGAGGTCTCCGCCGAGGTGGGCATCTCTCAGGCTCAGATCTCCCGCTTGGAAAAAAACGCCCTGCGGCAGATCAGGCGCAATATCGAACAATAGGGCAAATGAGGCGCCGATTGAGAAGAAAAGGCATCAATCGGCGCTCTTTTTCTCAAAAAGAGCAGAAGTCGGCAGAAAAAAGTGAAAAATGGTGCAAAGCTCCTCTTGAAATGGGGAGAATAGTATGATAAAATACCCAGGCAATTACTACACACAGAGATGGACCTGTGGCCCTGTGTTCCGCCCGGAACTGGCTAAGGGGATGAAGCTCTGGAGGGTAAACTGAAATAACAGGAGGAACAATAACTATGGCAGTCGTATCCATGAAGCAGCTCTTAGAGGCCGGTGTCCACTTCGGACATCAGACCCGCCGCTGGAACCCCAAAATGGCAACCTATATCTACACCGAGCGTAACGGGATCTACATCATTGATCTCCAGAAGACCGTGAAGAAGCTGGAAGAGGCCTATAGCTTCGTGCGCAGCGTGGCTGAAAACGGCCAGAGCGTGCTCTTCGTCGGCACCAAGAAGCAGGCCCAGGACGCCATCCGCGAGGAAGCCATCCGCAGCGGCATGTACTTTGTCAACGCCCGTTGGCTGGGCGGCATGCTCACCAACTTTAAGACCATGCGCGGCCGTGTGGACCGTTTGGCTCAGCTGAAGAAGATGCAGGAAGACGGCACCTTCGACATGCTGCCCAAGAAGGAAGTCATCAAGCACATGGGCGAGATCGAGAAGCTGGAAAAGTATCTCGGCGGCGTCACCGAAATGAAGCGTCTCCCCGGCGCCCTCTTCGTGGTGGACCCCCGCAAGGAGAGAAACGCCATCAACGAAGCCAGAAAGCTTGGGATTCCCATTGTCGCCATCGTGGACACCAACTGTGACCCCGACGAGATCGACTACGTGATCCCCGGCAACGACGACGCCATCCGCGCCATCCGCCTCATCTCCTCCGTCATGGCCAACGCCGTGCAGGAAGGCAGACAGGGCATGGACGCAGAAGTGGCCCCCGCTGCTCCCGAAGCGCCCGAAGCTTAAGTAGAAATTTTAAGGCGCCCACCTAAACTGGGTGGGCGCTTTTCATAAAAACCAATATTTGGAGGTAGAATTATTATGGCTTTCACCGCTAATGACGTGAAAAACCTGCGCGAAATGACAGGCGTGGGTATGCTGGATTGCAAAAAGGCCTTGGCCGCCACCGACGGCGACATGGACAAGGCCGTGGAATATCTGCGTGAAAAGGGCCTGGCCGCCGCACAGAAAAAGGCCGGCCGTATCGCCGCCGAGGGTATGGCTTACGCTCTGGTCACCGATGGTGTGGGCGCTGTGGTCGAAGTGAACGCTGAGACCGACTTCGTGGGTCAGAACGACATGTTCGTGGAGTTCACCAAGGGCGTGGCTGCTGTTGTTGCCAAGGAAAACCCCGCTGATCTGGAAGCCCTCATGGCCTGCGCCTTCCCCGGCACCGGCCGCACCGTGCAGGAAGAGCAGCAGGAGAAGATCATGGTCATCGGCGAGAACATTCAGGTTCGCCGTTTTGCTCGCTATGCCACCGGCGTTTCTGTGGACTACAACCATATGGGCGGCCGTATCGGCGTCCTGGTGAACATGGAAGTTTCCGCCGGCCTGGAAGGCAACGCAGCCATCACCGAGCTGGGTAAGGACATCGCCATGCAGATCGCCGCTATGAACCCCAGCTTCCGCGACAAGTCCGACGTGGATCAGTCCACCTTGGACAAGGAGAGAGAGATCCTCATGGCTCAGGCAAAGGCGGAAAACGAGCAGGCCGCCAAGCCCAAGCCGGACAACATCATCGAGAAGATGGTGGAAGGCCGCGTCAGCAAGTACTATGAGGAAAACTGCCTCCTGCAGCAGACCTTCGTGAAGGACAACAAGGCCTCTGTGGAGCAGCACGTGGCAGCCGTTGCCAAGGAACTGGGCGGCACCATCGCTGTGAAGGGCTTCGTCCGCTTTGAAAAGGGCGAGGGCATTGAGAAGAAGCAGGAGAACTTTGCAGAAGAGATCGCAAAGCAGCTCCAGCAGTAAGAACAAAAACCAAAGAGCTTGCCACCTGTGATGGGATGGCAAGCTCTTTTTTGCTGTTTACTCAACTTTCAGCCGATCGGATAGCCGCGTGGCCAAGCGCCCAAAGGAGGCCAGAGGGATCACCTGGGCCAGGGCAGAGGTAATGCGCCCAAACTTGCGGTAGCAGAGGTTAAAGAGCAAGAAGGGCACCCGTTGGGAGGGGCTTTTGGGCAGCCGCCGCCAGATATTTGGGAAGGAGTAGAACTCCTTGTATATCCACAAATACCCCTCGGAAAGCTCCCAGGCGGACATGTCCCGGGGCAGAAACACCACATGGGCGGTGTTGTATTTGGAAAGGTCATACTCCACGATGCGTCCGGCCTTTTCCATGCGGTGGTGGAGGGCCGTGCCGGGGTAGGGAGTCAGGATGTGGGAGGTGAGGGTTTCGATCCTGTGGGCCACCAGCCATTCCAGGGTCCGGGCGAAGACCGAGGGGCCGTCGCCGTCCAGGCCGAAGACCATACTGGCGTTGATCATGATGCCCCTGGAGTGGATGGCCTCCACCAGGTCGTGATAGCGGTGAAAGCGGTTCTCTTTGCCCACCCTTTCCAGGGCCTCGTCGCAGAGGGACTCAAATCCGATGAAGAGACTGCGGCAGCCCGTTTCCGCCATCCTGTCCAGCAGATCCAAATGGTCGAGAATTTGGGTGGTAACGGCGGCGTTCCACCGGAGCTTCATGGGGGCCAGGGCGTCCAGCAGGGCCCAGGTGTAGTCCGGGTCGCCGATGAAGTTATCGTCCACAAAGAGGATGTGCCTGGTGCCCAAGGCCCGGATATCCGCCAACACATCTTCCACCGGCCGCCGAACATGGATGCGGTGTTGGCAGCTGTTATAGCAAAAATCGCAGCGGTTGGGGCAGCCCCGGCTGGTGGTGACCACATTAGTATAGAGGTAGGGCCCGTCAACAACGCCCTGATAGAAAGGCGAGGCGATCTCCCCGCCGGAAAAGTCGTCCATATCGTGATATACGGGCCCAAGCGTCCCCCGGGCTGCGTCCTCCAGCATCCTTCCCCAAACCCGCTCTGCCGCGCCGATGCAGATGGCGTCGAAGTGGGGCATACAGCCATCGGGATCGCAGGTGACGTGGATTCCGCCCGCCACCACAGGAATGCCCCGTGCCCGAAAAGCCTTGGCGATCTCGCTGGCTCTGGGCAACACGTCCAGGGTGACGGTGAGGGCCACCAGATCGGCTTGGGCGTTAAGGGAGAGGGGCTCCACGTTTTCGTTGACCATGGTAACCCTGTGTTCTTCCGGGGTCAGGCCCATGAGGGTGAGGAGGGCAAGGGAGGGGGACATGCGGGTTTTCAGGTCGGTGTCCATGGGGCGCTTTACCATTTTGGGTTGGATCAGCAGAATGGTCATCTCAGCGCCACCTGCAGATCAGCACGTAAGTTAGGTCGGCCAATACCACCGTGGCCCAATTGACGGACATGAAAAGCATACACTTCTCCTGGACGAAAAAGGGGTCCCGAAAAATCGCCAAGTAAAAAATTGCCAGGGCAATGAGCACCACCACCAAGGATACCGCCAAGCAGGAGAGGAGAATCCCCACGTGGTACTCATCATAATCCTTCCGCCGCCGCAGCAGCAGAAAGACCACCAAAAGGCTGAGGAGTATCATGAGCCCGGCAAAAATCCCCTGGCCGTTATTTAAAAGAAAGCTGCGCCACCAGCGCCAAAAGCCTGTGCCCACCACATCGTGCTTGGCAAAAAAGCGGCTGTTGGCCACGAAAAAGAAAACATAGCTGAAAAAGGCGGTAAACACCGCGAGACAGAGGGCGTTGGTTAAGGGCTTTTTCAAAAGACGCATCATTTCCTGTCCTCCTCCCGAAAGAGAAATAAGGCCTCAATGGTTACCCCAAAGAGCCGCGCTAGGTCGTAGGCCAGCCAGATGGAGGGATCAAACTTTCCCGTTTCTATGGCGTTGATGGCCTGGCGAGAGACCCCCACCCGTTCTCCCAAATCTTTCTGGGTCAGCCCCATGGCCTCCCGCAGTGGGCGTACACTGTTTTCCATCTCATCACCCCTTCATGTCAAGAAAACCTGACACGATAATAGCAGACTTGCATGGAGATGTCAAGTAAACATGACACAAAAAGCATAAAAAATGCCGCCCACAAAGGAGCGGCAAGATTTTTTTAGCAAATGCCAAACATCTTACAAAGCATGTCAAAAAGGGCGCTGCAATCGAAATTACACATGGTAGAAACCTCCCCAAAGTATTTGTCCCGGAAGACAGCTTGATTGTAGCGCAATTATTTGTCGAAATCAAATGCAATGTTACCCATGGAATAAGTAGGAATATAATTTGACTTAATTCTGCTCTGAGCAGACCTCAGAAACGGTGGCCAGGGTGGCCAGGGTGTCGCCCAGCTGAACCAGCACTACGGACAAAACAGCCAGATCATTTTTGGAGAGCCGCTTGTATAAGAGGTTTGCCAGGGCGGTTATGCTGCCGCTCAGCTGCGCAGGAGTCATGTTCCATCACCTCAATCATAGTGTATGCAAGGAGGTGGCAAGGGGGGAGAGAATAAAAATACACAAAAAACCCAAATTTCGCAATAACAAATTTGTAACCCAACCCACAGGGCACAAAAAACCTGGTAAAATCAGCTTAGATCATTTTATTTAGGAGGATGAATTATGAAAAAGAAACTTTTGGCCTCTCTGTTTCTAGTGGTAGCCTTAGGCTTTGTCCTGACCGCTTGCGGCGGCAGCAAATTTGACCCCGTTGGCAGCTGGTATTTCGAGCAGGATGAAGACGTGGTCATCAACCTGGAAGAGGGTGGCGCTGTTCTGGCCTATGACAGCTACTTGGAAGAAGTCTCCAAAGGCGACTGGGTCATGGACAAAGACACCGTGGAAATCACCATCGACGGCGAGAGCCTGGTCTTCACAGTGGACAACGACGCTCTGGTGAACGAAGAGGAAGGCATCACCCTGACACGGGGCGAACACCAGGCACTGCCCCAGTTCTCCGTCTATGACATTGCCGACTATTGGATCGACCAGGACAATGCCGACGAGCTGGAATTTTATTCCGACTACACCTGGGACCTCTACACTACAGACTTTGACTTCGTCGCAGATGGCGAATTCACCATCGAAGGCGACACCGTCATTACCACCGATACAGACGGCAACGTGATCGTGTTCACCTATGTGGATGAAAACACCTTCGCCGCCGACACAGGCAGCACCTTTGTCAGAGAAGAATAAGTGCTGATCCCGGGAAGTCATTGAATCGTTGAAGGAGGAGTTTCCGTGGATATCGTTCTGTGGATCATAGTAGGTATCGTTCTCTTGGCGGTGCTGTGGTACATCTCCGTGTTAAACCAGTTCCGCCGCCTCATCGTAAAGATAGACGAAAGCGAGTCCGGCATAGACGTGGCACTGGAACGACGCTACGACACCCTGCAAAAGCTGTTAGAAGTCTGCCGCCAATATGCCGCTCACGAAACCGAAACCTTTGCCAAGGTCATCGAGCTGCGGCGCGGTATGCCCATGGCCCAGCGTCGGGAGGCCGCAGCCCAGATGGACACCCTGGCCGGTCAGGTAAACGTTTTGGCAGAGGCCTATCCCGAGCTGCGCTCTGCCGAGGTGTTTCAGGAGCTGGAAAAGGGCGTTAGAGAGGTGGAGGTGGACTTGCAGGCCTCCCGCAGGTTCTACAATGCCAACGTTTCCTCCTTCAACCAGTTGCTGGTGATGTTCCCCTCCAACATGGTGGGCCGCCAGCAGGGACACACGGCCCGGGAGTTCTTTGAAACCCAGGAGAAAAAACGCGCCGATGTGGACATGAAACTTTAGAAGATTTTCCCGCGAACAACGAAACCACAGGTTCCTGATCAGGGGAAGGGGTTACCCCTTCCCCTGACAACGTCTCAGCGGAAAGAAAAATTACGGGAGTTGAACAGTATGTTTAAGAAGCGATTTGTGGCCCTGCTCCTTTGCGGCCTCTTCCTTACAGGGTCTGCCGCAGCGGCGACCATCAGCGACGTTCCCGCAGATAACTGGTGCTACCCCTATGCCAATTTCCTGGTGGAGAAGGAAATCATGCCCCTGGACCAGTATGGTAGCTTCTATCCCGATGTGGGCACCTCCCGGGGCGACTTTGTCCTCTACATCTGGCGGGCGGCCGGCAGTCCCCAGGTGGTTGGCGCCCCCCATTGGTTCTCCGATGTGTCCGCTGACGACGACTGGTACACCGCCGTGGCCTGGGCCTATCAAGTGGGGATCACCACAGGCATTACAGATACCGTGTTTGAGCCCTATTGGGTCTTAACCCGGGAGCAGGCCTTTACCTTCCTTCATCGTTGCCTAGCTCAATTTGGCGTCAGCGGCTATTGGGACGGCACCGACTATCTTAGCGGGTTCCACGATCAGTTTGACGTCAGCGACTGGGCCGTTGAGCCCATGAATTTCCTCTACCAGGTGGGTATCGTCACAGGCACGGATAACGGCTATCTAATGCCCAGGGTGGATGTGTCCAACGCCCATACGGCAACGATACTCTATAAAACCCTGGCATTGGCAGAAGGCGGCTGATCACAGGGGCAGCAAAGGCGAAACCCGTGATGGAACAGAAAAAAGAGGGAGGGATGACGCAATGACCTTGTTGGCTGGGGTTCTCTTTGTGGCCTGCGCCATAGGTACGGTCCTCATGATACAGCGAAGGCATAAGGCCATGGCCTTTTGCTGCTTGGTCCTCTCCCTCTTTTCCCTGCTCTACCTATTGGCAACGCTTCTTCTCTTGGGCGGTATAGACTAGGAAGGTGTGAGTGTATGAATATTTTCGCGGCGATTAAAGACGCAAAGGTGATACGCAGTGTCATCATTGCCCTCTTGGTGCTGGCGGTTCCCCTTGTTGGTATAGGCCTTTACTGGGGGTTGGACTTCGCAAGCATCCTGCTGCTCCTGGTGGTGCTGGCTGTTGTGGGCTTCCCTGTGATCATGGTAGTGGCCTCCATAGGCGCGGCCGTCGGCCTCTTCGGCACCCATAGGGCCAATATGAAGAACATAGAAAAGGCAGGCGGGGAAGGAGCCCCTCTTGCAGAGCTGGAGAAAAAGCGCGCCAAGGCCCAGATGGGCAACCTGGTTTTCTGGGTGGTTACTGCCCTGGCATCCATCGGCCTGGGCTTTGCCATCTCACCCCTTACCATGATAGGGGTGGCCCTGGTGGGGGTGATCGTCTACGTAAAGTGGATCATGCCTATGAATGCCGCGGTGCGCAGCGCCTTTAAGCAGGATATCGTAGGCGAGGCCTTTCGCCGGGCCTTTACCGACGTGACCTATGACCACAACCAGGGCTTTAGCCGGGCGGAGCTGGAGGAGATGGATATCCTCTACCGCTTCGACGGGATGGACAGTGACGACTGGGTAGACGGTCAGCGCAACGGCCTGCACTTCTTCCTGGCAGACCTGGGCACCTGGAACAAGCACGAGCATAGAGACGACGACGGCAACCGCCGGGTGGAATACGAGGACCTCTTTAAGGGCCAGATGATACGCATTGAAAGCGAGAGAGCCTATCCCGCCAAACTCCTGGTGGTGAGCCCCGGATTCTCTGAGATCAAAGGCGCAAGCGGCGACTTGAGCAAGTTTTTGTTCGGCCCTGGCAAAAACGACGTGGAGCTGGAGTCTGAGGCTTTTAATAAGCGTTTTGATACTTACTGCGCCGACCAGGTTGCCGCCCGCGTGGTGCTGCCCCCCGGCGTCATGGAGGAGCTTCTCCACGTAGGCAAGCTGCTCTCAGGCGACTTGGCCGTGATTTTCGTGGAAAAGCGGGTGTACATCCTCCACGGCACCAGAAAGAATCAATTTGAGCTGAAGGCCACGGGCGGAAAGTCCATGATGGAGCATCAGGCCGAGCTTTCAGAATACGTAGACCTTTTGGCAAACTGCCTAGACTGCTTCCGCTTTACCATGATAGAATAGCCTGAAAGAATCACTCTAGATACCGGAAAGGTGGTGCTTCCCTTGAAAAACCTGCGGCCTATATTGGCGGCCTTCTGCTTTTTGCTCCTGCTGTGCGGCTGCGATGACCCCGCCCTGCGCTACGAGGGGGAGATCACAAACCTGGAGGTGAACCAAGGCCTCAGCTATGGTCTTGACCCCGTCACGGGCCAGGCCTATCCCATGGACAAATTTGTGGCTGGGCGCGAAACGGCGGTGATCGCCCGGATTACCGCCCCCATACCGGAAAAAACCGCCGTATCCATGAACATCCTCTGCGACGGCGAAGTGATGACGACCATCGCCCCGGATGAAGCGTTAAGGGAAGAGGGCAGCGTAACGTTTTTCACGGCTGGAGCGGATTTAGAGCCCGGCTACTATACCTTTCAGGTGAATATCGGCGCGGTGGAGCTTAGTCGAGAGGCCCTCTTTGCCAGGGGCCAGGATCTGAACATGCTGGTGGTTCCTGTCCGTGGTAATTTTAACGGGCTCATCACCGAACCCCTAGAGGGCTGGCAGAACATGACCTGGCACTTGCAGGCCTGCTTTCCCCTCTCCGACCTGGGGGTGCATGTGGACACGGCCCCCCTCCTGGATCTCAGCGACGAAACCTACAACCTCTTGACCGACGAGGCCCAGTATCCCGTTTGGTTGGCCCTGGCCGACCTGAAAAACCAGGCGGAATACGAGGAGTACGACCTGATCGTGGGGGTGGTCTCCGGGGCCATGGGCAGCTTTGGGACTACGGGGGGCTATACCTACGGCCTGCCTGCGGTGATCCTCAACGGCGATCTGTCCGCCGCCCCGGCTGTGTTATCCCACGAGGTTGCCCACTGCTATCTGGTAGGGGATGAATACGATGGAGGCATGGGGGTCTTTAACCTGGAGGTAAACAGCCCTCCCTACGATTACGAAGGGAAATCCTGGTATAACCCCGGGGAGCTGGTGAGGGCCTCGAACCCCCATATCCACGAGACCTACGATTTTCCAAATCTTTGGTGTTCCGGCTCGGCAGTCATTGAAGAACAGGTGCCCATGAATGTGAAGGAGCGCAGGCTCCTGGGTAATGTGGCCAATATCATGGCCAGCTGCGATATGAATGCCGAGGAATACTGGATTTCGTCCCAGGTGTGGGAGCAGCTTTTCCTGGCGCTTACGGTGAGGGATTACGCCGTGGAAACGGGCTTTAAGGGCGGCGTTCTGCAAAATGAGGACGGCGACCTGGAGCTTTTTTGCGAAAACTGCTACCACGGGGCCCTGCTCCAAGAGCTGGAGTTTTACGGCTATTGCAGCAACTGCTGGGGCGTGACCTTATTAGACCAAAACAGCCCCAACGTCTCCTTCACCTGCCAGAGCTGCGGGGCATTTGAAGAGGAGCCCGTCCTCTTTTACCGCTGCGCCTTTCCTTACTGCCAAGAGTTTTTGCGCATCGAGCCGGGGGAAGAAGGGGATGAGCCCGTTACCATCGCCTTTGGCAACCAAACAGCAGGCAGCCAGGCCCTGGCCGATGACCCCTATGTGAAGGTGCTGCGGATCGAGGGCGTGATCACCAAGGGGGAGGGTGGCAGCAGCTTTACCCCCTATTCCCTCACCGAAGATGTGGCCCACATCGACGAGGTGAACATTACCAAAAACGACGGTTCCTGCGCCTTACTCATCTACGACAGCCAGAATTTTGCCGCCTCGTCCCTCTACTTCGACCCGGAGTTTTGGGTGACGGGCGAGGTGCCCATCTCCCGGGAGCAGATCCCCCTTCGGCTCACCATGCGGCTACCTGAGGATGCCGGAGAGATCGTGTTTTACCATACGGTTCCGGCCAAGGATGGGGAAGAGGGCTACATGGACTTTGGCGGCTGGCGGGAAAGCCTGGCCTATTTAAACGACTAAGGGGGAGTCGCCATGAACGAAAGGCTGCAAATACTAAAACGTGCCCTGAAGAAAAACCCTAAGTGGTTTTTGATGCTGGTGTTCCTAATCGGTGCAGTGGTGGCCCTGGTCCAATTTCCCCACGGCTTTGCCCTCAGCTCCCAGAGCAGCTGGGACAGCAGCACCCAGACCATGGTAACCACAGTCAGCGATGCGGTGCCCACCCCTCTGGCCCTGCTGGTCTTCGGCGTCCCCCTTTTGGTTGCCGTCAATTTGGGTAATAAAAGGGGCGGGCGAAACGGCATCATGGGCTGGATTATCTGCCTGATTCTCCTGGGCTTCTTCTTCTGGGCCATGAAAGATAATTTCGCCGCGGGAAACGCCATGTCTGCCTTTTCCCGGTGGCAGATGGCGGCGCAGCAGCAAACTACCTTGCGTTAGGGGCTAAAAAGGCCCGAGACCATCGTAGGCTGCCCTCTAGCAGGCGGCCTGCCCATAAAAATGGAGGTTATGATATGAAATTTGAGCTTACTTGGAAAAAGGGAAGGGGTGCGCTGATTATCTTCGGACTGCTCTTCTCCCTCCTTGCCCTCACAGCCTGCGGCGACAAAGAAGAGCCCACGCCACCGGTGGAGGAAAACATCGTGGGCTATTGGGCCCTGGCGGAGGACGAAGCTACCATCTATGAATTCACCGAGAACGGCACCCTCATCGCCTATTACGACGGCCACGAGGTGGCTACCGGCACCTACACCAAGGAAGGAAACGGCTACATCCTGGAGGTGGAGGGATTTTCCACCGAGGCCAGGTTTGAGGATGGGACGCTGTTCCTGCGGGGCGAAGACGGCGAAGACTACGAACTGGTGGCAAGCAATGGGGAGACCCTGGATGTCAACAGAGACGACAACATGGACGATAACCCCTATAATGATCAGGATGAGCCTGTGGGCGAGGGTCAGTTTGCCGTCACCGAGGGTAACTGGTACCTGGACGGCAATGAGGACTACGACTACTTCGTCATGGACGGCAACGGCAGATTTGATTACTACGGTGCCCAGGACGACCTGCGGGTCTCCGGTACGCTGGAAATTGGAGAAGACGGCAATACTCTCCTCTGTTATAGCGACGCCGGTGACCTGGCCTTCCTGATGAACTTTATTGACAGCGGCAGCTTCTGCCTGGACGGCGACGCAGACCAGACCTATTACTACCTGGGTTAAAAAGCGGTTCCTATTTGACAGAACAAAACTTAGAAAAGAAAGGTAAACTATGAAAATGAGACTTTTTGCAGGCGCGCTGTGCCTTTTGTTCCTGGCAGCTGCCATCACTGGCTGCGGCCCAACCACACCCCCCGCAGAGCCCACCGTGGCCACCCTGGTGACCGACTTTAGCTGCGGCGCATCGGACAACGCGGAGCTGGTGCAGACCCATGAGCTTTCCTACGAAGGGGAGCTGACCATCGCCACCTTGGCCCAGGGCCTCACGGACCTCACCGGGTACAATTTCGCGGTGACAGGCATCGTGGAGGACGGCATCGCCACGGTGGATTGGGCGGCGGAAAGCAGCCTCATCGGCGGTATTACTGAAGACCCCCAGGAGGAATTTTTCGTCTACGATGCCGACAGCGCCAATTGGTTCATGATGGATAGCCTCTATCAGACCATCCTGGCGAACCTGGAGGTCACCGAGGTGTATTACACCATGGACGGTGGGCAGGATCTGTACATCGAGCACCTCTACCCGGTAGAGAGCTTCGGCGGCACCTCCTACTGCGGCAGCCCCTTCTACTACGCCCACGCCGACGTAAGAGGGGACTTGAGCCAGGCAGATGCCCAGGCGGTTCTAGAAGAGCACCTGGCTGACATCCTGGCGGAAGAAGGTATGGCCCTGTCCTTCGACAGCACCCTGACTGCGGCAGATGGCGCGGAGCTTTTCATCTTCGTCCTGGGCCAGAATTCCTCGGGGGTCTTCTCCGCTCTGGAGCAATATGGCGTCGCCCTGGACGGGACCATCTACGTGGCTGACGGAAACGGCGGCTTCGCTCCCGCTGACCAAGGCTGACAGATTGAAAAGCCCTAATTTGAAATAAGGAAGGTTGGCTTATCATGAAATTGAGAAAGATCGTGTCCTTGCTGGCGGCCTGTTCCCTGCTCCTGTTTATCCTGGGCGGCTGCGGCGGCGACAGCGACCCACCCCCCGAGCCCACCCCGGAGGGCGGCATCACCCTGGAGGATTTAAGCGGATTCTGGTACGTCACCGAGGAATATAAGGCGGAAGCCAACTTCCTCATGGTGGAGATCTTCGAGATCGACCCCTACGCCGGCACCTGGACCCCCTACAGTGAATTTGGCGATGCCGGCACCACCCTCACCGCCTATGTCACCGACGAGGGCCTACTCTGCCTGGACATGGATGTCCTGGGGGAACAGCTCTTCTACATTGAGGGCACGGACACCCTGACAGACGAGAGCGGCATGGCTCTCTTTGCCAAGGGCGAGCCCATGGCCGGGCCCGATTACACCCAATTTACCGGCAGCTGGTTTGAGACTGGGGACTACGAGGGCAGGCACTACACCTTCTTCGACGACGGCACCTATGCCTTTTACTACTACGGCATAGAAGACCCCCTGGAGGAAGGCACCTACACCATGATAAACCAGACCACCTACCACAATGACGGCAGTTCCACAGAGAGCCTGGCCCTGGATTTAGAGGGCGGCACCATGGGGGCAAACACCCTGACCATTGCCACAGACGGAAACGTGCTCCTGCCGGGCCATGGCTTCACCGATGAGTTTTATGTTCGGGAGTCCGCCTTGGGCACCCCTGAGGGCGACGACGATATCATTCGCTATCATCTGGTGACCTCCGCTGCCTGGAGCGGCGACAATGACCAGTATATCTATTTTGACAACGATACCAAGGTGAGAATAGGTGTGGCCGGAAGTAACGGTGCCTTGGAGACCCTGCAGTCGGGCACCTGGGAGCTTTCCGGCGGCGTGATTACCTTGTACTGGGACGACGGCACCACAGACGCCGGCATGTACGATGGGGAAGAGGACGGTTTCCAGCTGGAGAGTGGCCCCTATTTTGACAAATGGTAAGAAGGAAAGGGAGGGGCAATATGAAAAAAGCCACCTTAGCGTTTCTTCTGCTGGTGGCCCTACTCCTTCCTCTATCGGCCTGTCAGAAAGAAGCGCCACCCGTTCCCGGCGGGGAAACAGGGGAGGAGGACGGCAGCAGCTGGCGCACCTGGCGGGGATATTCCCCGGACTTTCCCCTGACGGAAGGGCTCACAGTTTGCTTCTCGCCCGGTGACGATGGCAGCTTTATCGGCATTTACGACTGCGCCAATGGAGACAGGATGGGGAGCCTCATTTTCCCCGAGGGCTATTCTACTGCCGATATGGCGGCGGATACGGACCCCACCTCGCCCTATACAGTGGAGGAGGGCGCGGTCACCGTCACCTTAAAGGACGGCTCCGCCCTTACCTACCTCTACGCACCTGCGGAAGGGGTCTATTGGCCCGAGGATGTAACCGGCGGCTTCCAATTGCAGGAGTTACCGGCTCCCTAAACCCAAAGAAAGCCACAAAAAAAGCGCGCCGCAGAGAAAAAACTGCGGTGCGCTTTTTTATCGGAATTAGATGATGGGGGTCAGGGTGAAGTTAAGACCGGGCTGGTCGCTGACTACATTGGTAAGGCTGCGGGTGGGCGGGGCAACGGAGACACCCACACCGGGCTGAGGTGTGATGGTCACGTTGGAGCCCACAAAGGCAGTGAAGCTGTAAAGGCCGTTGGCATTGCTGGTGGTGGTCAGGGTGGTGCCGTTCACCGTGTAGGAGATGGGGATATTGGCCACAGGGGCGCCCAGGGTGTTTAGCACGCTGCCGCTTAGGGTCACCACTGTGGGAGTAGACACGGGGGTTAAGCGGAAGTTCAGGCAGGACACCACGGGGCACTGGGGGGTGATGGTGTAGCTCTCGGGGATCACGTTAACGCCGAGGCCCACTTCGGGCCGGATGGTTACGGCGGAGAACTTGGGCACCGCAATGCGATACTGCCCGCAGGCATTGGTGGTGGTGCGGAAGATATCGCCGTTCACGGTATAAACGATGGGTAAGCCCGCAACCGGCATCCCGTCTGTGCCGAAAACGGTGCCTTGGAGGATAGAGGTGTTAAAAGGGAAACAAGACATGATATACTCCTTTCAGGATAGAAAAAGAGGGACCATGGCAGTATATGTCCGGCGGGGTCAATTGGTGCCGAAAAGAAGGAAAGAAGGGATGCAAAACAGAACAGAGTGTGGTACACTATCTGAAATGCCTGCCATAAAGGTAAACTGAGGAGGAAACCCCCCATGAAAATCACGGTGAATGGCGTAGAGATTTTTTACAAACAGTCCGGCGCGGGCCGCCCCATGATCCTGCTCCACGGAAACGGCTTGGATCACAGCATTTTTGACGAGTTGGGCGAAAAGCTTTCCCAACACTATACCGTCTACGCCATGGACAGCCGCAACCACGGCCAAAGCGGCGGGGCGGAGGACTACTCCTATGAAGCCATGGCGGCGGATGTCTACGGCCTCATCAAAGCCCTGGATTTGGGAAAGGTCTACTTGGTGGGCTTCAGCGACGGGGCCGTCATCGCCCTCCATGTGGCCCTGCAATACTTGGAGGTGCTGGAGAAGGTGGCCTTTTTGGGCCTGAACCTAAAGCCCAGCGATTTAAGCGAAAAGAGCCTGCGTTATTACGAAAAGAACTATGCCGAAACGGGGAACCCCCTCTTCAAGCTGGTGCTGGAGTCTCCCTTCATCGAGCTGGAGGAGCTCTCTGCCATCACCATCCCCACCCTGCTCATGGCGGCGGAGCGGGAGATGTTCCGAGAGGGCCTTTTTGAAGAGCTGATGACGGGCTTTCCCGACGTACGGGGGAAGATCATGATGGGCCATAAGCACGAGACTTACCTGGTCCATCAGGACATCCTCTATCCCGACCTTACCGAATTTTTCGGCTGAGGCTTTTAGGGGGAAAAGGAAGAATTTTCTGCAAAGAAGCTGACATTCACAAGAAAACCACCAAAAGAATAGGATGAAAAAACATCTTGGAGTGGTTTGACTGTGCTTTTTTCTGTTTTCTTCTTTGCCGCGGCATCTAATCTGGATAATCTGGTGGTGGGCCTCTCCTACGGTCTGCGCAAGATTCAGATCAACCCCCTTTCCAATCTCTTAGTGGCGTCCCTCACCTTTTTGGGTACCGTGGCTGCCATGTGGGCGGGGCGGGGCGCCTCTTCTTTTCTGTCCATCTCTGCAGCCCGAGGGATAGGCAGCCTGATCCTGGTCCTTCTGGGCCTCATTGCCCTGGCCAAGTATTACCGGGACGCCAAGGGCAAGACCGTGCCCCAGGAGGGGGCCTGGCCCGTGAAGAACCCGGAAAAGTTCGACGGGAACCGGAACCAAAAGATTGAATGGCACGAGGCCCTTGTCTTAGGCCTGGCCCTGTCCCTGAACAACATGGGCATGGGCATAGGGGCGGGGATCTTGGGCCTCGGCATCCTGCCCACTGCCAGCGCCGCCTTTTTCTTCAGCTATCTCTTTCTCTTTGCGGGGAACTTTTTGGGCAGCAGCTGTGTATCCAAGCTGCTGGAGACCCGGGCCGACCTGGTGTCGGGCCTTCTGATCCTCTTTTTCGGCCTGTGGGAGCTGGTGACTTAGGCCGCGGGACAACAAAGATATGCAGGAAACGCAGCGTCGGGGCCCGTGGGCTTCGGCGCTTTTTCTCTGTCCAAAAGCCGGGCAGTAACAAGGACGGAAAACAGCAGAACAAGGCGGCAAAAAAGGCTTGCAATCAGCGGAAGAGTATGGTAACATAAAGGTAACCAAATAAGGAAAAATTGTACAATATGTTGAAAATCAAGGGGGATATTTTGGTAATATTTTTTAGAGAAATCTCTAGCCAAAATCAGGTAAGTGAGATATAATGTAACAAAGCTGCGGTAGAATGCCATTTGGGGGGATCTGATGAAAGCTGTGGATGTTACAAATAGGAAATCTGCCAAGATAACCATGTTGGGTGGATTCACACTTACCAGCGATGGAAATCAGATTTCCGACAAAGCCAATCGTACCCACAAATTATGGAATGTTTTAGCGTACTTAATCTACCATAGGGATCGTATGGTGCCTCAGGCAGAGTTCATCGACCAATTTTGGCCCGATGAAACCGGCGTTACCCCCGCCAATGCCCTAAAAACCCAGTTCTACCGCATCCGCGCCATGCTGGAGCCTGTGTTCGGGCCGGACTTTCAGCCCATCCTCTCCCAGCGGGGCGGCTACGAATGGAACCCCGCCATTGAGACCGAGGTAGATTTAGATCAGTTCGCAGAGCTTTTCTTAAAGGTCAGCCAGCCGGACGCCTCCAAGTCTAAAAGGAAGACCCTTCTGCGGGACATATTGCAGCTGTACAGGGGCGACTTTTTACCAAAGCTCTCCAGTAACCGCTGGACCGTTCCCATCACCGCCAAATACCACGACATGTATCTGGAATCTGTCATTCGGTATTCCACCATCCTGGAGGAGGAGGGGCTCTACGAGGAGATGGTTGCAGTTGCCCAAAGGGCTGTGACCATAGACGCCTTAGATGAGCGGCTCCACACCCTCATCGTCCGCGGCCTTTTAAACCAGGGCAAGCATACCGCCGCCCTGACTCACTACGATTATGCCACAGACCTTCTTTACCGCAGTCTGGGCGTGCAGCAGTGGAAGGACCTCCGGGAGCTCTATGACAAGATCATGGAGACGGAGCAGGCTTTTGAAACTGACCTGACAGTGATCCAGCACGACCTGCAGGAAACCGCCCGGATCGAAGGCGCCTTCCTTTGCGCCTACGGTATGTTTCGCGAAATCTACCGCCTGGAGGCCAGACGCCACGCCCGGAGTCACGATAACATCCAGGTGGCCCTCATCACCGTATCCAGCCCCGATGGCAGCATCCCCCAGCAAAAGGTCTTAAACCGCACCATGGATCAGCTGCTAGAGGTGATTATGCAGACCCTTCGCAGCGGCGACGTGCTCTCTCGATACAGCGGCGCGCAATATGTTATCATGCTCCCCGGGGCCACCCAGGAGGACAGCAAGATGATCATCAACCGGCTTTTGTCCCGGTTCCGCCGCCGTCACAGAAGAAACCGCCTGAAGATCGCCTATAGGCTGCAGGAAATAGAAGCACTGGATTGAATTTTTCATCCATGATTTTGTAGAGTCAATTAGAGTAATGTAGAGTATTTCGAGGAGGAAAAAAGTATGAAAACCAAGAACCGCATGGGTACCATTGCCATAGTGGCGGTACTGATCATTGCTGTGTTCGCCGGTACCTATGCGATTGCAGCCCAGTCCCGCCCCACCCCCGTGGCGCAGCAAACCGCAGTGACCGTTTATAAGAACGAGAAGGCTTCGGTTGACGCGTCCAACCTGGCTGAGGGGTATCTTCTCATCAAGTACACCGGCGGCAAGGACGTGCGCACCCGCGTCCAGGTAATTAAGGAAGCAGGTGCCACCTATACCTACGACATCAACAACAAGGGTAATATGGAAGCCTACCCCTTAAGCTGCGGCGACGGTAAGTACACCATCAAGGTCTATGAGAACACCTCCGGCACCAAGTATGCCACCGCCTATAGCTGCGACGTGAACCTGAAGCTGCGGGACCCCTTCCTGCCCTACCTGTACCCCAACCAGTTCGTGAACTACAATAAGGACAGCGCCGTGGTGAAGAAGGCAGCCGAAGTGGTGGCCGGGAAGACCACCGACATGGAGAAGCTCACCGCTGTTTACAACTATGTAGTCAATAACTTTACCTACGACTATAACCTGGCCGCCACCGTCCAGTCCGGCTATGTGCCTGTGGTGGACACCGTGCTTTCCAAGAAGACCGGCATCTGCTTCGACTATGCCGCCGTGATGGCCTCCATGCTCCGCAGCCAGAACATTCCCTGTAAGCTGGTGATCGGCTATGCCGGAACCGCCTACCACGCCTGGATTAACGTTTATATCTCCGGCGAGGGTTGGGTTGATAACGCCATCTTCTTCGACGGGAAGAACTGGTCCCTGATGGATCCCACCTATGCCTCCACCGGTAAGAAGAGCACCCAGGCCATGGACTTTATTACCAACAAGGCAAATTACAGCGAGAAATTTGCATACTAATTCCGGTTTCATGAGAAACCCAGGGGTTTTACGGGCCTATCCGTAAAACCCCTGGTTCTGTTTGCTATTTGAGAAAAAGGAGTTGTCGGCAATGACCAGTAGCACCGCACCATTGACAAAAGCAGGAGGGAGCCTGCTCACTGCGGAAACCTTAGACCGGGTCAGTTATCAGTTATCACTCCTATACCGGGCGGGAATGCCCAGCGAGGAAAGCCTGCATCTCATGGCGGAGGACATGTCCGCTCAGCAGATGGGGGCGATTTTTGCTGCTATGGCAGAGGGCCTGGGCAGGGGGATGACCCTATCGGAGGCGGCGGAGGAAACCGGCGTTTTCCCAGGCCACTTCCTACATATGCTGAAGATCGGCGAGGCCTCTGGCAATACTGATGAGGTGCTCTTGGGCCTTTCGGCCTACTACAAGCGTTCCGCAGCCACCCAGTCTGCCCTGCGCCGGGCCTTTACCTATCCGGCCATGATGGCGGGGCTAATTGTGGCGGTATTTGCCGTGATGCTCTCCCAGGTGCTGCCGGTGTTCTCAAAGGTATTCCAGCAGATGGGCGTAGACCTGCCCCCTGTGGCCAAGGCGCTGTTGGCCTTTGGCGATGGCAGCGCCGTGGTGGCCATTGGACTCTGCGTGGTGCTTTTGGCCGCCACTCTGTGGTTTCTGCTTCGTGTACGCAGCGGCAAGGGGCTGCCTATAGGGAAAAAAGCCTCCTTGGCCTTGGAGCGCGGCCAGTTTTCCTCGGCTATGAGTATGCTTTTAAGCTCGGGCATCTCCCTGGAGGAGGGGCTGGAATATGCGGAAAACCTCTTCCAAAACTCCCCCATGGCGGCAAAGCTCCAAACCGCCCAACGAAAGATGGCCGATGGGGTTTCTTTCGCCAAGGCCCTGGAGGAAACCGCGGTGCTGACCCCCTTGCAGTCCGGCCTTCTTGCCGCCGCCGTTCGCACAGGGGAAACGGAACGGGCCATGGACGAGGTGGCGGAGCGTTGCATGGAGGAGAGCCAGCTGGCCCTGCATTACTTCGTCTCCAAGCTGGAGTTTTTGCTGGTGGTGGCCCTTTGCGCCTCTGTCGGCCTGGTGCTTTTATCTGTAATGCTGCCGCTGGTGGGCATTCTGTCCGCC
The DNA here is from genome assembly GCA_031553635.1 of Evtepia sp. Classification (GTDB taxonomy): domain Bacteria; phylum Bacillota; class Clostridia; order Oscillospirales; family Oscillospiraceae; genus Evtepia. Next base: position 46,989 of record JAVBLH010000030.1, read on the forward strand.
ATCGGTTGAGGAGTGACCCATGGACGATAAGAAGCAAAGTGGAAAGCAGCCTTTTCTTTTGCCGCTATTGGTGTTAAAATGGAAAAAGACCATACTCCTGGCCATCCCCGTGGTCCTGTTTCTCCTGGCCCTGCCCTTTGCCCTGCATTACTTTTCTCAGGGGGTGGGTGCCCAGACCGGCGCAGAGTCCCTGGAGATGATGGAAAAGGCCGTGACCAGAGCTGCCATAGAATGCTACGCTCTGGAGGGTTTCTACCCGCCAACCTTAGAATATCTGGGGGAAAACTACGGCATAGCCACAGACCACAAGCAGTTTTTCATCGACTATACCTATCTGGGCTCCAACCTCATGCCCATCATCGCGGTGATTCCCATTTCCGAGGAGGTGGGCGGCTTTGAATAAAATGCGATCAGTTCCTGTCCTTGCCCTCTGCGCCATCTTTCTCTTTCTGGCGGTGGGGGCGGCCCTGCTTTCCACCAGCGTCTACCGCAGTGTAGAGGCTGCCGCCGGGGCGCACTCCCAGGAGAGGGTTACCGTTTCCTATCTCTTAGGCCGCCTGCGCGGGGGCGACGTGGCGGGCACCATGCGGGTGGAGCCCTTCGGCGATGGCGACGCCCTGATCCTGGCGGACGGCGCGTACGAAACCCGCCTTTACTGCTACGAGGGCTACCTGCGGGAGCTCTATCTGGAAACGGGCTTAAACTTAGGCCCCGAGGCTGGGGAGGCATTGGTAGAAGTCCAAAGCCTTACCGTCAGCCTGGAGGGTGAGTTGCTGCGCTTAACGGTAACCGAGCAAGACGGTGCTCCGATCACAGCGGAATATCACCTGCAAAGCAGTCAGCAGGAGGTGGGGACATCATGAAAAAGTCTTCCCTATTTCTCCTGGAACTGGTATTTATGATCTTCATCTTTTCCATCTGCGCCGCTGTTTGCGTCAGCATTTTGGGGAAATCCTGGAACCTGAGCCGCGACAGTGAGCGCCTCACCCACGCCGTATACTTAGCCGAAACCGCCGCCGCCCGTTTTCAGGCCCATGGGGAGCCTCTGCCGGAGGGCGGCGATGGCTACACCATCACCCTGGAAGACACGGGCTCCTCGCGGGGCCTGACGGAAACCCTCATTACCGTTCACTTTGAAGAGGAAGCGATTTATAGCCTCAACGTGACCAGAGAGGAGGGGCAGCCATGAACGAAAAGCTGGAATCCCCCATTGGGGTAGGCCTTGTGGCCATCATCACCGTGTTATTGGTTGTGGTTCTGGCGGTGTTCTCCTGCCTGACCCTCTCCACCGCCCAGGCAGACCTCGCCCTCTCCCAGCGCGGCGCGGAAACCGTGCAGCATTACTACGAAGCCGACGGCAGGGCCAGAGAACTGTTGGCGGCGTTTGAAGCGGGCCAAGAGGCCAGCCTGGAGACCATCGTGCCCCTGGATGAGATGCTGGGCCTTTATGTCAAGCTGCAAAGAGGCCCCGACGGTCAGGCAGAGATTCTGGCCTGGCAGACCATTCCCAGGGAGGACTTTACCCAGTATACCGACCGTATCCTGCCGGTTTGGACGGGAGACGGGCCATAAGGAGTGAAGGAATTTTGACGATTTATGATATCCTAAAAACGGCAAACGAAAAGAACGCTTCAGACATCCTGCTGATTGCCGGGCTGCCTGTGTGCTATAAAATCAGCGGCGTCATCACCAGGGAGGGGGACAGGCTTCTGCCCCCTCAGATCAGCGTTCTGGTGCAGGAGGCCTATGAGCTGGCCAAGCGGGATATGAGCGTCCTGGCGGAAACCGGCGACGACGACTTCTCCTTCGGTATGCCGGGATTGGCTCGCTTTCGCGTCAACGCCCTGCGGCAGAGAGGGTCACTAGGCCTTGCCATTCGCGCCGTATCCTTTGATCTTCCTGACCCTGATGCCCTGCGAATTCCCGACCGGGTGATGGAATTTGCCAACTACACCCACGGCCTGATCCTCTTCACCGGCCAGGCGGGCAGCGGCAAAACCACCTCCCTGGCCTGCTTGGTAGATCGCATCAACCAGACCAGAAACGCCCATATCGTCACCATAGAAGACCCCATCGAGTACCTCCACCACCATAAAAAGAGCGTGGTCACCCAGCGGGAGCTTTCCCTTGACACCAGGGACTATCAAACTGCCTTGCGTGCCGCCCTGCGCGAGGTGCCCGACGTGATCTTAGTGGGCGAAATGCGCGACGCCGATACCATCAGAGCCGCTGTCACCGCAGCCGAAACCGGCCATTTGGTGCTCTCCACCCTACATACCATAGGCGCCGCCAACACCATAGACCGCATCATCGACTCCTTCGACTCCCGCCAGCAGCAGCAGATCCGCACCCAGCTAGCCCTGGTGCTGGAGGGAGTGGTCTCCCAGCAGCTCATAACTGGGGTAGACGGCAAGCTGGTCCCCGCCTTTGAGATCATGACCATGACCAACGCCGCCAGAAATATGATACGGGAATCCAAGGCCCACCAGCTGGACAACCTGATCTCCACTTCCTCCGCGGCAGGAATGATTTCTATGAATCAGAGCGTGCTGGAGCTCTGCCAGGCCGGCCTTGTATCCAAGGACGAGGCCATGCGCAGGGCAACAGACAGCGAGTGGATGCGGAAAAAGCTGATGTAAATCTCAAAGACTAAGCAGTAGAATTTTGTCCAATAACCAGAGGCTGATGGAAATTATTTCCTCGTCAGCCTCTGGTTTTTTCTTGACCGATTTCTTCGGCTGATGTATGATGTAAATTAGAATAGTCTGTGCAGAATTTTGGGAAAAACCGGGAAACTGCATTTTATCGCAAGGGGAGACAGGTTATGCAAAGGTCTCCGAAACCTAAGGAAAGTGGACGATGCTATTGTTGCAGCAGCTTTGTATCGCGCTTGTTTTGTTGGGCGCCTGTATCATGCTCTATAGTGTGTTCCGGTATTATCGGTTCCTGGTGGAGCTGAACACCATGTCGAAGGGCAGCAAGGTGTTCAGCAACTGGATCTATGCCATCTGTATGATGATGATGCTCTTTTTTCTTGTGGGCTATGCTGTCATCGCCATAGTCTATGCCCATACCGAGGTGGTCACTGCCCAAAACCTATTGGTGGCCCTGATTTTCTTCTTTGGGGCCATCTTTGTCCTCACCATGGTTAACGTGGTGCGCCGCATGTTTTTAACCATTGCCGATAAGGACGAGCTGAAGCGGCGGCTTTCCCAGCAGGAGCTGATGTCTGCCATAGCCGACCGGTTCATTTCCAACGACCCTGTGGATGTACTGGCGAAGGACGCCTTAAAGCTCATTAGCGATTTTACCGGCTACGACAGAATTTTACTGGCGAAGCTGGATAGGGATGAAGCCGTTTTAGATGCCAGGTATGAGCATGTGGGAGAAAAATTGCAAAACAAAAATCAGCGGATGGGGCGCCTTCCCTTTGGGCCGGGCACGCGATTTTTCCAGCTGTTTATCCTGGAAAAGGCGCCCTATTATGCCAACGACCAGATCGATCAGGACAAGGTTCCCATTGCCCGGGAAATAGACCTGATGGCCCTTTTGGTGGTGCCCATCTATGTGGGAGGCGAATTTTGGGGTATTTTGGAGATGGATCAGTGTGGCAGGCCCTACCACTGGGCAGAAAGCGACATTCACCTAGCCACCCTGGTTGCCAGCCTTTTCTCCGGGCTTGCCGAGCGGGAGGCCATGGGCAAATCCCTGCGCACCATGTCCTCCATGGTGGAGCGCGCACCCCAATACATCGCCTATATCAACGGGAAAGGCCAGTTTTCCTACGCCAACCCTGCCGCTGCTAAGATCACGGGCTACTCCATTGAGGCCCTGAAAAACGGCGGTGTAGCCCTCTTATGCGGCAAGGATTCCCTGCGTTTCCTCAGAGAAAGCGTCATGCCCACCTTGATGGCCCGGGGCTCAGCGGAATATGAAGTGCCTGTTTACCGCAAGGATGGGGAAGAGCTGATTATGGCCTTCACCAACTTTACCGTGCCCGACGAATTTGGCATAGGCATGGGCGCCATCGCCATGGATGTGACAGAGCGTAAGCGCCTGGAGGCGGAGCTTCTCTCGGCCAAAGAGGCCGCGGAAAACGCCAGCCGGGCCAAGGGCGACTTCTTAGCCCGGATGAGCCACGAGATCCGCACCCCCATGAACGCCATCATAGGCATGACCAACATCGCCCAAAGTGCCCACGACCCGGAAAAGATCAGCCACTCTCTGGAGAAGATAGACGGGGCCTCCAAGCACCTCCTAGGTCTCATTAACGATATTTTGGACATGTCGAAAATCGAGGCGGACAAGCTGGAGATTTTCCCTGAGCCCTTCTTCCTGCGGAAAACCATAGACAGCGTTTGCGACGTGATTCGCGTCCGTGCCGAGGAAAAGCGCATTGATTTTGCCGTTCAAGTGGAGAGCGTGGTTCCCATCATGGCAGTGGGTGACGCCCTGCGCCTTTCGCAAGTCCTCACAAACCTTCTCTCCAACGCGGTAAAATTCACCCCGGAGGAGGGGCGCGTCAGTCTTCATATCAGCCTGGGACTCCCCGAACACCCGGAGGAGCTGCGCCTTTATGCCCAGGTGGAGGATAGCGGCATAGGCATGACCGAGGAGCAGAAAAACCGCCTCTTCACCCCCTTTGAGCAGGCAGAGGGCACCATCGCCCGGCGCTTTGGCGGCACGGGCCTGGGCCTAGCCATCTCCAAGAAGATGGTGGAGCTTATGGGCGGCGAGATCATTGTCACCAGCGAGGTGGGCAAGGGCAGCTGCTTCTCCTTCACCGCGTCCCTCATGCCCCATGAGATGACGGAGGATTTCCTGGGTGAAGCCATAGGTCCTCAGGAAGAGGAGGCTCAGGCCTATAGTTTCCCCGCCGCCCGGCTTTTGCTGGTGGATGATATCGAGATCAACAGGGAGATTGCCCTGGCCTTTTTGGAGGAGACGGGCCTGACCATAGACTGCGCCGAAAACGGCCAGGAGGCGCTCAATCGCTTCCAGGAGGCAGGGGGCGACTACGACTTCATCCTCATGGACGTGCAGATGCCTCTCATGGACGGCTTAGAGGCCACACGCCGGATTCGCGCCCTGGATTTAGACAATGCCAAAACCGTGCCCATCATCGCCATGACGGCCAACGCCTTCCAGGAAGACGTGGAAATGTGCAAGGCGGCGGGGATGAACGACCACATCGGCAAGCCCATAGACCCCGACGGACTCATTGAGCGCCTGGCCCATTATTGCAGGCAAATGGAGAAATAATAGGCAAAATTACAGCGAAATTCTCATAAAATCACGAAAATGGGAAAGAAGCCCTTTACAAATAAGAAAAACTCATGTATGATGTTCGGGAACTGAATAGACGATTCTTCAGGGCGGGGCGAAATTCCCCACCGGCGGTACAGCCCGCGAGCCGAAAGGCATGATTCGGTGTAACTCCGAAGCCGACAGTTAAAGTCTGGATGAGAGAAGATGATCATAACCAAGGGGTTATTGCGCTCTGAAATGGACTGTTACCTTTCCATTTCAGGGCGTTTTATTAACACCTTTTATTTGTGATGCCTTGCTGAAACGATTCGTTTGTTGCAGGCATCATTTTTTTTGGAGGTGTATCACATTGCGAAGTGAGGATTGGATGCGAAAAGCCATAGACTTGGCGCGTCTGGGCGAAGGCTATACCAGTCCCAACCCCTTGGTGGGGGCCGTGGTGGTGAAGGATGGCCGCCTCATTGGCCAGGGCTATCATCAAAAACGGGGAGAGGCCCACGCCGAGCGTAACGCCCTGGCGGCCTGCCGGGAAGACCCCGCCGGGGCAACGGTTTACGTTACCTTAGAGCCCTGCTGCCACCAGGGAAAAACGCCCCCCTGCACCGAAGCGCTGATAGAAGCGGGCATCGCCCGGGTGGTCATCGGCTCCCGAGACCCCAATCCAAAGGTTTCCGGCGGCGGGGTTTTGGCCCTTTATAAGGCGGGGATTCAGGTGGTGGAGGACTTTCTCCGGGAGGAATGCGACAGGCTAAATCCATTCTTCTTCCACTACATCCAAAGTGGCTTTCCCTATGTCACCCTCAAGTACGCTATGAGCGCCGACGGGAAGATTGCCGCCAGAAACGGCACCTCTCAGTGGATCACCGGCCCCTCTGCCAGGGAGCACCTGCATAGGCTCCGCCACAGGCACAGGGCCATTATGGTAGGAAGCGGCACGGTGCTCCAGGACGACCCCCGCCTTACCTGCCGCTTACCCAATGGGCGAAGCCCCCTGCGTATCATCTGCGACAGGCGGCTGCGTATCCCCCTGGAGAGCCAAATCTGCCGCTCGGCCGAGGAGGTTCCCACCATCATTGCCACCCACAATCCGCCCCCGGGCAAACGGGCCATCCTGGAGGCCATGGGGGTAAAGATTTGGGAGATACCCCTGGATGAAAACCAGATGCTGGACATGAAGGCCCTGTTAGAGGCCCTGGGCAGGGAAGAGGTGGACAGCATTTTGGTGGAGGGCGGCGGGACCCTGGCAGGCAGCCTTCTTTCCCAAGGGCTAATAAACGGCCTTTGCTGCTTCATCGGCCCAAAGCTTTTGGGCGGCGAGGGGGCTAAAACCCCCATAGGCGGCCTGGGCGCGGCGGATATCACCAAGGCGCTGCTCCTATCAGACCCTGAGGTGAAGACCTTTCCCGGGGGCGATGTGCTCCTAAGCTATGAAGTGAGGAGGCGCGAGGATTGTTTACAGGAATCATAGAGGAGATAGGGATTTTAGGCCAAAAGACCCAGGGCGGCATCTCCGGCAGCCTTTTAATCCGGGGCGAAACCGTGCTGGAAGGCACCCGGCTGGGTGACAGCATCGCGGTGAACGGCGTCTGCCTTACGGTGACCAAGCTGGGGGCCGGGTTCTTCCAGGCGGACGTTATGGCGGAAACCCTGCGCCGTACTAATTTAGGGGCCTTGGAGCCGGGGGATCGAGTGAACTTAGAGCGGGCTATGGCGGCAAACGGGCGCTTTGGCGGACATATCGTCTCTGGACATATCGACGGCGTGGGGACGATTTTGGGAAAACGCCGGGAAGGAAACGCCGTTTGGGTCACCATAGGCGCGGCGGAGAGCATCCTGCGCCTGGTGGTGGAGAAGGGCTCTGTTGCCATCGACGGCATCAGCCTCACTGTGGCTGCCCTGGAGGAGGGAGCCTTTTCCGTTTCCCTGATTCCCCACACGGCGGGGGAGACCACCCTTCTTTCCAAAAACCCGGGTCAGCCGGTAAACCTGGAAAACGACATTGTGGGAAAATACGTCGAGCGTCTCATGGGCTATAAAAAAGAAGCGCCGAAAGAGGAGGCTCTCAGCCTGACCTTTTTGGCGGAACACGGATTTTAGGAGGATATCATGGACAGTCAATTCAAATACGCCACCATAGAGGAGGCACTGGAGGAGCTGCGGGCCGGGCGGATGATACTCTGCACCGACGACCCGGACAGAGAAAACGAGGGGGACCTCATCTGCGCCTCGGAGTTTGGCACCACGGAGAACATCAACTTCATGGCCACCCACGGCAAGGGCCTTATCTGCATGCCTATGAGCGAGGAAATGGGCCTGCGCCTGGGCCTGGATCAGATGGTCAGCCGCAACACGGATAACCACAGCACCGCCTTTACCGTCTCCATTGACCACGTGGAAACCACCACAGGCATTTCCGCGGCGGAGCGGGCCCTCACTGCCATGAAGGCTGTGGAACCGGAGGCAAAGCCCGAGGATTTCCGCCGTCCGGGTCATATGTTCCCCCTCATCGCCAAGGAGGGCGGCGTTCTGGTGCGAAATGGGCATACCGAAGCCACCGTGGACCTCTGCCGCTTAGCTGGGCTTTCCGGCTGCGGGCTGTGCTGCGAGATCATGGACGAGGACGGAACTATGAAGCGGCGCACAAAGCTGGAGGAGATGGCCACCCAGTTTGGCCTGAAAATGATTACCATTAAGGATCTCCAGGACTACTGCCGCCTTCATGTGAAGCACGTGGTCTGTGAGGCGGAGGCAGCCCTGCCCACCCAGTGGGGCCAGTTCCGGGTGTTTGGCTACACCAACGACCTAAACGGCGAGCATCACATCGCCCTTCTCAAGGGGGACGTGGGCGACGGGGAGGACCTTCTCTGCCGCGTCCACTCGGAATGCCTCACAGGGGATGTGTTTTCCTCCGCCCGCTGCGATTGCGGGGAGCAGCTCCACACCGCCCTGAGCCAGATCGAGCGGGAGGGCCGGGGGGTTCTCCTGTACATGCGTCAGGAGGGGAGAGGCATAGGGCTGATTAACAAGCTGAAAGCCTATAAGCTTCAGGAACAGGGCCTGGACACCGTGGAAGCCAACCAGCAGCTGGGCTTTGCCCCTGACCTGCGGGAGTATTGGATCGGCGCACAGATCCTTAAGGACTTAGGAGCCAAGTCTATACGCCTTCTCACCAATAACCCTGATAAGGTCTACGGCCTGGACGGCTTCGGCATCCGAATCACCCAGCGGGTACCCATAGAGGTGGCCCCCCAGAAGTATGACAGAGACTACTTGAGAACAAAAAAAGAGCGGATGGGGCATGTATTTGCCACCATCCAGCTGTAAGAAAGGTTGATTTACTATGGCAATGAAAGTGATAGAGGGCAATGTTATCGCCTCTGAGATTCGCGTGGGCATCGTGGCGGCTCGGTTTAACGAATTCATCGTGGGAAAGCTCCTCTCCGGCGCGGTGGACGGCTTAGTCCGCCACGGGGTGAAGGATGACGACATCACCCTGGCCTGGGTGCCCGGCGCCTTTGAGATTCCTCTGGCGGCGGAGAAGATGGCAAAGTCCGGCAAATATGACGCGGTGATCTGTCTGGGGGCCGTGATCCGGGGGGCCACCAGCCATTACGACTACGTGTGCAGCGAGGTTTCCAAGGGCATCGCCCACGTGAGTCTGGGCAGCGGCATCCCCGTGATGTTCGGCGTGCTCACCACGGATACCATACAGCAGGCCATAGAAAGAGCCGGCACTAAGGCAGGGAACAAGGGCTACGACTGCGCCCTGGCGGCCATAGAGACGGTAAACCTGTTGCGCGGCCTTTAAGAGACGGAAAAAAACCCGGAGCGGTGAAAAAACCGTTCCGGGATTTTTGACTCTTAGGAGTAGAAGCTGTGGTCTGCGATGGTGGTGATGAGGGTGCGGTTGCGGGAAGCCCAGCAGTCGATATCCGAGCGGTTAAAGAAGAGGCTGGCGCCTGCTTCTCGGGCCCCTTCCAGCACCAGCTTGGCAGCTACGACGCCTTCCTCGGTGGGCTCGTCATAGATCATGCCGTTTTCCACGGGGGTAAACTGGTTTTCCTGGAAAATCACGTCATAGACCGAGTTAGGGAACTGGGCGCTGGCCACCCGGTTCAAGATCACGGTGCCAACAGCAATCTTGCCGCTGAGGGGCTGATTCCGGCTCTCTGCGGTGATGATGCGGGAGAGCCAGTAGAGATCGTCGGAGTTATAGTACGATGCACCGTTTAAGAGGGGGGTGCCGGTGACGCTGACGGAGATATCGTGGGTTAACATGTCCCACTTGGTGGTGGCGCCCAAGGCAACGCAGATGGCGCGGATGGGGGCCATAGTGATCCCGTCCTTCAAAACGATCCCGGCGGGTGCGTAAAGGCAGCGGTCATTCACCGTGAGATAATTTTCGCCCGGCCGCGCCGTGAGATAGAAGCCGGGGCCTGTGGCAACCAGCTGGTCTACCTCCCAGGTGACCTGGGCATCAGGGTAGAGGGCCTGTATCATGGAGCGCATAGGCACATAAGTGGTGTCGCCCATCATGATGACAGTGGTTTTGTCGTGCAGTGGCACGCCGTTGACTATTAGTTCAGGCTCGTTGGAACCCGTCGCTACCGTGGGGGCAGCGGGAGACTCTGCATATAAGGCTGCGTCAAGCAAAATACTGGCTAAGCGGGGGTTACTATACTGACCCTCGCCCGGGCCGGCTATGGGAAAATCGGTAAACGCAGCCAAGACATTCATACAGAGCGTCATGAGCAATGCAACGCCAACGAGTGCCGGAAGCAATCGTTTTTGCATACTGGAAACGCCTCCTGTTTCTCAATCTTGCGATTGTTGTAACGCTATTGTAAATTGTTTGCCACTGAAATGCAAGAAAAATTTTTGGAGCAACCCGAAATGCAGGTCAAAATCATGAGATAAATGGGCATAAATGTAAATTAAATACAGCTGCTATTTGCAGAGGACAGGGACAAGTTTTGCAAGAGTGCGACGCAAAAAAATCGAAAGGCAAAAGAGGCGATTAGAGAAAAAAGCCTTGAAAATCAAGGACAGTTTCAAATTCGAGAAAACGACAAAGGAAATCCCCTAGGGAATTAAGGGAAATGAAAAGTGTCATGCAACTTCTCTTGCATGACACTTTGAAAAAATTTTTTGAAAATTCGTGCAGTTTCAGGCTAACTAAGGGGCGATGGAGCCTCTTGGCGGGCGGGGAACCAGGAGAGACGGCAAGTCGAAAAACGTGTACATTCTCAAATAAATGTTACAAAGGTTACAGCGGACTCTCCAGGTCCTTCGGGGAGATCCAATCCAAAACCTCCTGGCCTTTTGCGGTGAGGGCCAGGCTGCCCCGGCGCAGCGCACCGTCAGAAGCAAAGCTGCCATAATCCGCGTTTTCCAGTGGGATGTCCGGGTCTATGGTGAGAAGGCCTTTTTGGTTCAGGCTGCGGATCAGGTCGGAGAAGGAGGGTGTCTCGCCCTGAGAATAGGGATAGGCGGGGGCGTAGACGGGGCCCTGGTTCTCACTGCGGGTCAGAATGGGCAGAAAGGCCAGCTGGCCCAGATCCAAAAGGATCATCAGTTCCTCCCGGAAAAGAGTGATTTCTCCAAAGTGGCAGCCGGAACAGCCACCGGAAGCGCAGCCGCCCAGGGAGCAATCTTCGCAGTGGGACAGATGTTGTGTGTGATCCATAATTACCTCACAAATTATACCATATATATAATGTAGCAGTGTTGGGAAATTCAGGCTGAAAACTACTTGCCGAAAAACTACTTCTTGTTGGCCTTAGTCATAAACTTTTCCTCGTCGATGACGGCCCTGTCATGACGCCCTTCGCCGATGAGGCCCCCCTCGTCGGAAGCGGACACGCGAAAAACCAGAGTTTTTCCGTTCACCGCCATCAGCTCCGCCGCAGCCGTTACAGTGCGGCCCAGGGGAGTGGGGCTTATGTGGCTGATCTCCAGCCGGATACCAACGGTGCCCGCGCCTTCCGGCAAATAGGGGGCCACGCAGGTCCAGGCGGCCTTCTCCATCAGGGCGATCATGGCGGGGGTGGCCAGCACATCCAGGGTGCCGCTGCCCATGGCGTTGGCGGAGAGGGCATCCTCCACGAAAAGAGTGGCTTCGCCTTTGAGACCGGGTGTTAGCATAGTAAATGTCCTCCGTGTTATTTTATGTCAAAGAATTGTTCCTATTCTACCATGGTTTTTCAAATAATAAAGTGCCAATTGTCAGAATAAAAAAGATTTTGCATGATGAAAAGATTGACTTTTCACAGGAGTTAGGTTAGCATAAAATTGTAGCAAAATAGGCAAAACCCAAGTACATCAAAAGTAGTAAGCATAATAGTAAACAGGAGGAAGAATTGATGAGTAAGAAGCACGACGAATATTTGTCCAGAAAGTATCAGGGCATGTCCCACCATGAAGTCTACAATTCCAAGCTGGGAACCCTCCAGGATGCTTTGGATCTGATCCAGAGCGGCGACAGTATTTGTTTCTCTACCCATGGCAGTGAGCCGAAAAACTTCTTTGAAAGCCTGCACACCATCGCAGGCCGTATCGATCCCGCAAAGCCTGTTCAGATTTGGACCGCAGTGCATCGCTATAAGTACGAAGTGCTGACCTCCACCGACCCCGAGATCATCTCCCGCTTCCACACCAACACCTTCTTCTACGACGGCTGGATGCGCGAGTCTCATCCCAGAGAGTTCAACACCATGTTCCCCGTGTTCCTCCACAACTACGGCGAGGAAATGATGGAGACCAACATCGCACCCAACGTTTGCGTGTTCCAGGTTTCCCCCATGGACGAGCGCGGCTACTGCTGCCTCTTCGGCGACCTGCAGCACACCATGGAAGCCCTGGACCGTGCCGACAGAGTCATCTTCGAAGTGAACAAGCGCGCCCCCCACGTCTTCGGCGAGGGCAACATCCCTGTTTGGATGGCCGACGCTATTTACGAGACCGACTATCAGATCTTCCAGCTGGCTGACCCCGTCATGGGCGAAGCTGAGAAGGCCGTTGCCGGCTACTGCTCCGAGATGGTGCGCGACGGCGACTGCATCCAGCTGGGCTTCGGCGGCATCCCCAATGCCATCGGCGCTTCCCTGGTGAACCGTCTGGACCTGAGCATCCACACCGAGCAGATCGGCTCCTCCATGGCCAAGCTCATGGACATGGGCGTCATCACCAACCGCAACAAGAAGTTCGACAAGGGCCTCTCCGTTGGTACCTTCATCATCGGCGACGACTTCCTCTACGATTTCGTCAACAACCATCCCTGCATCCAGATGCGTAAGGGCCGTTACACCAACGATCCCATGGTCATCGCCCAGCATGACAACATGGTTTCCATCAACGCCGCCCTCCAGATCGACCTCACCGGCCAGATTTGCGCCGAGTCCATTGGCCCCAAGCAGTTCTCCGGCACCGGCGGCGCAACCGACTTCTCCTACGGCGCATACCACTCCAAGGGTGGCCGCGCCATGGTTGCTCAGGTCTCCACCACCATGAAGGGCACCATGTCCAGAATCCAGCCCGTCCTCCAGCCCGGCTCCATCGTTTCCGTGTCCCGTAACCTCACCGACATGGTGGTAACCGAATTCGGAATCGCTAAGGTCCGCCAGAAGACCGTGAAGCAGCGCGCAGAAGAGCTCATCGCCGTTGCCCACCCCGACTTCAGAGCAGAACTCCGCAAGGAAGCTCAGAAGTATATGTACTTCTAAGGAATATCAGCCTCTGGCAAGTGATATTGCTTTACAGAACTGGTTTTGAAGGATGCCGTGCAGTGCTTGCTGTGCGGCATCCTTTTTCTAAATCAGTCAGCTTTTTGCAAAAAACCGATAAAAAAGCAAAAAAGGGCCTTGACAACGCCCTCCGGCTGTAGTATCCTAATACAGCTTCACCGCAAGCGGCGGAGCAGTCTGCACCTTGTAAATTAAACAATGAACAAGACACAAAAGCACCAGAAACGGAGGATTGTGGCCGAGAGATCGGCGCACAATCTACAAGTACAAGGAAACAAAGAAAAGCTAACTA
>JAVBLH010000022.1:0-13061 GCA_031553635.1 Evtepia sp.
TGGAGGCCTCATGTCTTATTCAGGTAATTGCATCAAGGCTTGCGATGGCAACTCTAACGCAGAGGTGCATTGGGACTGGGTAGAAAGCATTGAGAATATCCTTTACATATATCCTAAAAGCGTTCTCTACACAGCATATTAGCACACCCGGGGGCATTGCAGGCGAATTGTGCGGTTGATACCCCCAAAAAAGCGGCTTCGTTCTGAATTTCAGAAAAGGAAAAAGCCTTGAAAACGTAGTGTTTTCAAGGCTTTCCTATGGTGGAGATAAGCGGGATCGAACCGCTGACCTCTTGAATGCCATTCAAGCGCTCTCCCAGCTGAGCTATACCCCCATGTAATCAAGAAACTATTCATTTTTAATGCCATTGACTTGCGGTAGTTCTTTGGGGTGGCTTACCGAACAACTTGCGCTCCCAGCTGAGCTATACCCCCAGGTTGTCCGGTTCTAGTGAAGCACCGAACGAAAATTAGTTTACCAGAGGATATGGCCTTTGTCAAGAAGGAAATCGCCATTTTTATTATTTTATCAAAAATATTCCGGCCTGGGCTGTAGGACTGCCAAGAAGGCTTCCAAACCAAGAGTCAGCGCCCGTTTTGCACCTTTTTGCGCAGGAACATCCGCCCCAGCACTTTTGCGTCCAGGGGAAAAAGAGGCCAAAGGTAAGGTCGCTTTCGATCCAGCGTTTTTGTGGAAAGAAAGAGGGCCAATATGAGCAGGATGCCGACTATAAGCCCCCAGAGACCCAACAGTCCTGTGGCCAGCAGCAGCACAAGCCGCAAGACGCGTATGGCATAGGTCAAGTCGGAGTTGGGAATGCAGTAGGATGCTACCACCGTCACCGCCATGTAGAAGATGGTCTCGGGGACAAAGAATCCCACCTGCACCGCAAAATCCCCCAGCAGTAAGCCGCCGATGATGCCAAAGGTGCCCCCTAAATAGGTAGGCGTGTGCATGGAGGAAAGTTTTAATAGGTCGAACCCCAGCTCCAGCAGCAAAAACTGGACTAAAAGCGGCAAGGCACCCGCCTCCTTTGCCCCCAAAAAGTCCAGCCAGGGCGGGAGCCATTGGGGGTGGTTGGCCAACAGAAGCCACAGCGGAATCACCAAAAGCGCCGCCAAGATCGCCATAAAGCGTGCGGTTTTGTAATAGGTGCCGATGAGGGGGATTTGGTTATAATCCTCGGCGTACTGGGTGAAGTAGAAAAAAGTGGCGGGGGTGATCATCACGGAAGGGGAGGTGTCCACCAAAATCAGCACGTGACCTTCTGTGAGATAGGAAGCGGCGATATCAGGCCGCTGGGTGTAGCGGGTTTGGGGCAGGGGATTGTACCACTTTCTGGGCAGCAGCAGCTCCTCCAGGCTTTTTTCCGCCATCACTAGGGAGTCGATCTGAATATCCGCCAGCTTTTTCCGAAGGGTATCCAAAAAGGCCGGGTCTGCCTTGCCCTCCAAATAGGCCAGGCAAACGTCGGTTTTCGAGCTTTCTCCCACGGTTTTCAGTTCAAAGGTCAGGCGCCTGTCCCGCACCCTGCGGCGGATCAGGGCGGCGTTGAAGATCATGGTCTCCACAAAGCCGTCCTTGGCCCCGTTGGTGACCTTTTCCGTGTCCGCTTCGGAGATGGAACGCACGGGATACTCACGGGCGTCGATGATGACAGCCTGGGTTTCACCGTCTACAAAGAGAAGGAGGGCCCCGGAGAGAAGAAACTGCTCCAGCTTGGAAAAATCCGCCGAAAGCTCCGCCTCAATGTAAGGAATCACGGTACTCATGAGCCAGGGCAGATAGGGGGACTGCTCCTCCCGTGCCATTTGCAAGGCCTTGAGAACGTGTATCATCACCCCATCCTTGGCGAAACCGTCGATGAAGACCAAAAAGCCCTGTCGGCTGCCCACGGAAACATCCCGGCCGATAAGGTCAAAGCTGGCGGAGAAGGGAAGTCTGGTTTGTAAATAGGCCTTGTTTTCTTCTAAGGACGCAAAAACTTGCATGTGATCACCCCAGGCTAGGGTTTCCGTTTCTGGGCAAAATATGCAGACGGAGAGGGAAATCGGCGGATACGTGTCTGCGTATCCGCCGATGATGACTTGTTTAGAAGTAGTTTTCAAAAAGGGAAATCCTATTATCCCCCCGCTGGTAGTAAAGGCCGCCAATGGTCCCGTCTGTGGTGCCAATATAGGCCAGGCCGTCGGGGAACTTTACAGCTTCGGCGCTGACCATGCCGTCTGTGGCTTCGTTTGGGACGAACTCCTGCAGGGAGGACACGAAGCTTATTTGCGGCCCCCAGTGTACCGTCATTCTCTGATCTAAATTCAGCGCAGAGCAAAAACCAGTTTTATAATCCGATTTCAAAAAGTCGGTCGCTCCTGCCAAGATCTTGGCCATGTCTCCAGCAAGGTGGAAGCTGATATAGCGGTCGCCCGGTGCGTCCTGATCTTTAACAATGCCTCTGTCAACTCTAACATAAATATCGCCCTGCATCTTGTTCCAGTGCAGTGTTTTGAGAAAATCCACAGACATGGTAATCTCTTTGGCCTCAAGGTCATAGACAAACAGGCCGAAGAAGCCGTGAAAAATCACCATTTCCTTGTCTGCGTAGTCCAGGAAAATGTCAGTGCCGACGGAGTCCTTTGGCTTTAAACCCTCCACCTGGTAATTCAGCTTCTCTTCCAATAAGTCCATATCATGAAATTTGTTGTCTGTGGGTTTGGTTTTTTCCGCCGTGATAACGCCCTGGTAATTCAGCCGCTCGCCGTCCTCCAAAAAGATGAAATAACTCGTCGTCGGTTCACCATAATAAACATACCCATCGGAGGATACATGCTCATCCACTCCCGGCGATTGCCAGGGTGTTTCGGCCAGGGAACGGAATCCGAAGGCGCCGCGGTAAAGATGCACCACGCGCCCATCCTTTAAGGTTACCGTATATGGCGCGGGGAGCTCGTAAAATTCCAGATTCACTTCCACGAAGTTGCGCTGGGGATGCTGCTTCCGCATATCAGGTAAGATCAAAAAGGCAGTGCCCTCTAAATACTCCTTTGCTTCCGTGGGTAAAGCAAGGTCTGTTTCCGGAGATGAGGTGACGGGCCACCCGTTGGACAAGAAGAGGTACTCCCCGGGAGCCCTCTCCCACAGCCGCACCACGCGAAACTCGTTGAGGCCAAGGCCGGCATCCCAGCTGTAGTAGAGCCAGATGTTGCCTTCCTTGTCCCGCTCGCCCGCCTCGATGGTGGCGTTAGCGGGATAGGTGTTCACCAGGGCATAACAATAGTAAGCGTCATATTCCGCCAAGTAGGTAAAAGCATCCAGGTCTATCTTTTCGGTCTCCTCCAGGCTAAGGCCCAAATACTGCTCCAGCACCCGGTTAAAATCCGCGGCAGTCAGCTTAATACAGACCAAATCCTCCTCGCTGCTGACTTGTGTCTGGGCTGCCACCAAGGCCTCCTCCTCCGCCGTGGCAATGGCATCTGCTCCGGCGATGCCATTATCGAAAGAGTAGAAGGAAATCTCCTCCGGTCTGTCAAAATAGTAGATGAGAAGCTGCAGCTTGGGGTCCAGCGGATCTTCCGTAAAATACTCCTCATTAAACCAGCGAATTTCCTCCACAGAAAGAGCTGTGCGCCCTGTAAAGGGGGTCACTTCTCCAGCAAGGTCAGGCGGCAGGGGAGGGGGCTTAGGCGTGCCCAAAATCGCGCCGCAGCTGGTGAGAACCAGGGCAAGTATCAGAGCAAGGGCAACCATCCCCGGCGTTCTCTTCCGATAGTTCACAATAGATAGCAGCCGCCCCTTCATCTGGGCCTTTTCCTCCCCTAAGGTCGTGGCCGGAATTTTCACCGGGGCGCTTCCGGCGGCGGTGAGAAGGGTCTCCCCATAGCGCCGCCGTTCCTCTAGGGCCATCCCGGAGACCACAGCTTCATCACAGGAGAGCTCACAGAGGGTGCTGATCTCCCGGCTGCACCATTTCAGCAAAGGGTTGAACCAGTGGAGGCAGAGGACCACCATGGTACACCACTTATAGAAAAGGTCGCGGCGCCTGTGATGGCACAGCTCATGGCGCAGGATGTGGGTCAGGGTTTCCGGGTTATAATCCTCACGGGGCAGGATCATGGTGGGATGTTTTAGGCCCAGGAGCATAGGGGTGCCCACTTGCTGACAAAGAAGGAGGCGGATTTTCTCGCCGCCCAACTCGTCTAAGGCCTCTCTGACATGGGGCGCGGCCGGATGACTATTCTCCTTGATTTCCCGGCAGAACCGTCGATAGCGAGTGATCTGCCAAGTAAGAGTGGCAATCACGCCCAAGAGCCAAATGACACCGAAGGCTGCCCCAAGGTCAAGAGTAGTAAGGAACGCCCCGGGCGTAAAGGCCGATTGGGCCACAAGGGAAGGATTTTCCGGCTGGTTTTCCGAGGTTTGGTCTAAAGTCGGCGCGGTAACGCCATCCTCCGGCGTGGCATCCACTTGCTGCACTGGGACTTCAGGGGTGGCGTTGTCTGCTTCCCCCAGGCGACTTTCAACCACAGTGCCAGATGTGGAACCAGGCGCGCCATGTAAGGTTCCCTCAAAATCCGGCAGGGAAAAGGGGCTGCCAAAGGGAAGGCACAGACGCAGGAGAACCACAATCCAGAGATAGTACAAAGCCGCGTGGGAGATGCGCCCCGGAAGCAGCCGCCTCACGCCCATCAAAGCCAGGGCTAACAGCAGCCCCGACAAGGAGAGCCAAAGGATAGTTCCCAACATGGCTAGTCACCGCCTTTCAGGATTTCCCGCAGTTCCTCTCTGTCTTCCTCGCTTAAACTGTGCCGCACCAGGGAGGCCACCAGGCTCCCGGCGCTTCCACGATAGAAACGGTCAATGAGGTTTCCCGTCACCTCCCGGGCGTAGTCCTCGCGGCTTACTAAGGGGGTGTAATAAAATACCTCCCGCTTTTCCTGCTTTAAAACCCCCTTCTTCCAAAGGCGGGTCACCAGGGTTTTCACCGTGGAGTTTTCCCAGCTGGTGGTTTTACTGAGGGTCTGCCGAATTTGGCCGATATTCTGGGGCCCTTCCACAGACCAAAGGGCCTGCATGATCTCCAATTCGGCGTCGGATATTTTTTGAATGAGCTGTTTCACAAGTTCGCCTCCTTTTGGGCTACACATGTAGTCTTTATTTAGTTTACAACTGTAACCTCGCTTTGTCAATAGGAAGTGGGAAAAAAGGAAGACTTTAGATAAATTCACTTGAAAGCCTGCCTGGGAAAGGGTATATTGGAAAGTGAAGACAGCCGGGCGGCGGTGTGCCCGACAGAAAATGAAAAGTAGGAGGCGGTATTTCTGGAGCTGCGGACAGAGCTGATGATTCATAGCGCCCCGCGGGAAGTTTACGAGGCCTTTGCGGACCCGCAAAAGATAGGCAACTTTTGGTTTGGGGCAAGCTCCGGGCGTTGGGAGCCCGGCACAGAAGTGATCCTGACCTACCCGGAGATGGAGGGCATCGCCGTTCCCATCCGGGTTACAGAAATGATCCCCGGGGAGAAGATCGTCTACCTCTGGGGCGAAGAGGCCCAGGAGCGGCAGGTGACCATCTCCATTCATCCGGCAGAGGATGGGGGAGAGGTTTTAGTCCGGGTGACCGAAGGGCCCTGGCCAGAGGAGTTCTCCGCCCTGAATGAAATCCTGCAAAACAAAGAGGGCTGGGTGTTCATGCTGACCTGCTTGAAGGCCTGGCTTGAAAACGGCGTTTCTAGCCTGCGCATGGGTATTTTCACAAAAGAAAAATGGGAGGATTTTTTATGAGAAACGAGACCTTAGATACTATCAAGACCCGCCGCAGCATCCGCGCCTATCTGCCCACACAAGTGGAGCAGGAAAAGCTGGAAGCCATCGTGGAAGCAGGCCTTTACGCCCCCAACGGCGGGGGTGAGACCTGGCACTTTTCCGTCATTCAGGACAAGAGCATCATCGACCGCTTAAACGACGCCGCCAAGGCATTTGCTTCCACCTGCGGACTGCCCTGGTTGGAGGACCTTGGAAAAGACCCCAACTTCCACGGGGCCTATCACTCCCCGGTGCTGATCCTGGTTTCCGGTGACCCGCAGAGCGTCTGCGCCGTGCCGGACACTGCCGCCGCCACCCAGAACCTTCTCTTGGCGGCGGAAAGCCTGGGCGTGGGCTCCTGCTGGGGCTATTTTATCACCCAGGCCTTTTATACCCAGGAGGGGACAGCCCTTCGCAAGGAGCTGGGCATCCCCGAGGGGTACGACGTGTATACCTCTGTGATGCTGGGTTATGCTGCAGGAGAAAAGCCTGAGGCCGCCCCCAGAAAGCCTGGCACGGTTACCTATGTTTAACGGAAAGGGGCGGATTTCATGACAGGCGCGGAAATCGATTTTGTGGTGACAGACAGCATAAAAGCCCTGGCCCTGTATGAGAGCATTTTTGAGGTGGAGCGCATCGAGGTATCCGACAACGCCAGGGGACTTAATGAAGCGGTCTTTACCATCTACGGCACCCGGTTTCATATTCTGGACGAAAACCCGGCCTACATGCTGATTGCGCCCAAGCCGGGAGACCCGAAGCCCATGTGGCTGAATATCCTGGTGCCGGATATCCGCGCCACCTGGCAAAAGGCCATGGACGCAGGCTGTACCGTGGTGCAGCCCCTGACGGAAATGGAGCCCCTGGGCATCATTAACGCCATATTCGCCGACGAATTCGGCTATCTCTGGATGCTCCACGAGATCACCCGGGTGGTCAGCTACGAGGAGCGGATTCGGGCTATGGAAGAAATGATGAACGAGGGAAAATAAAAATGCCGACGGCTGCAAACCATAGTGTTGCAGTACAGCAGACAGTCAGCCCCTGCAAAAGACAACCTTTTGGAGGCGAAAAAGGACGAAATATTAGGAGGCGAAACTATGAAAAAGGGAAAACTGACTCTTGCCCTCTTCACCGCGGCCATGCTGATCCTCGCCCTCTGCTCCTGCGGAAAGGAAGCCGCAATGGGCTACACCTCGGAGGAACCCCTTACCCTCAGCGACACGGACTATGCCAATGCCGATAACTGGATCTCCTTCGGCGGCGACGGGTCTAAGGCTGTGGACGTTTTTATTGTTTACCCCACGGTAACCTTCAGCCTGGAGGAATCGGATCTTCCCTATGTGCGGCTGGACAACGTGGAGATGCGCACCTTGGCGTCCCTGTGGCTGGCCCGTGACGGCACCGCCTTTGCCGAGAGCTGCAATGTGTACGCACCCTACTACCGTCAGCTCAACGCCGCCATGCTGGCCGAC
This sequence comes from Evtepia sp., assembly GCA_031553635.1. Taxonomy (GTDB): domain Bacteria; phylum Bacillota; class Clostridia; order Oscillospirales; family Oscillospiraceae; genus Evtepia. Next base: position 7,272 of record JAVBLH010000022.1, read on the forward strand.
CTGACCAGCGATGAATTCGAGTCCTATACAAAGGGGCTGCCCAGGGAAGATGTCTTCGCGGCCTTTGACTACTTTTTGAAGAATATCAACAAGGGAGAGCGTCCCTTCATTCTGGCCGGTCACTCCCAGGGCGGACAGCTGGTGGGGGATGTGGCTACCCTTCTTTTGGGCAACAAGGCCTATTGCGAGTATAACAAGGGGCATATCGCCACCTACGCCATAGGATACTCCCTGACCCAGGGGGATATAGACCAAAATCCTAACCTCCACTTCTCCCTCAGCCCCACGGACACAGGCGCCATCGTCTCCTGGAACTCCACCGCCCCCAGCGAAATCGCAAGCGGCAGTTACCAGAACTTTGGCACCTGGAAGGAAGGGGCCCTGGTGACCAACCCCATCACCTGGTCGGCAGAAGCGCCCACGGCCACAGCTTCTGAAAACGGCTATTCCTTCATTATGGATGCGGCTGGCGGCGCCATCAAGAAGGAGTCCGCTTATGCCGATGCCCAGGTAGACGCGGAACACTTCGTCCTGGTGGTCACCAGCGTGGATGAAAGCGCCTATGAGCCAAAGGCGCCTACGGTGAGCCGGTTCCATGGTTCTGATATCATGTTTTTCTCTGAGTCTATCCAGAAAAACGTGGCAGACAGAATTGCGGCCTTTGAAGCGCAGTAACCACGTGTTACCCCGCGGCAGTACAGCTAGAAAGCCAAAGACCTCCAAGCTTACGCAGCTTGGAGGTCTTTTCCCGTTTTATTTGTTGGTTTTTCTACTGGCACTGCTGCAAGGCCTTGGAAAGCAGGGGGATGGCAAGGGCAAGGGCCTTCAGGTTTTCCACCAGCATCCTGTGCTGCCAGGTGCCCTCCTTCAGTTTGGTCAGCGACTTTTCGCTTTTGCCAAGGAGGGAGAGTAGGGGCGCCTGGGCTGATTCCAGCTCTGCTTTTGTGAATGCCTCTAAGGCCGCACCGCCGTCTAGCTCCGCTGCAATTAGACGGGAAGCCACGGAGAGGGCATGGATCCTATTGCGCTGGAGACTATGCTGGGAGGAGCCGGGCCGGAACTTTTCCTGGGCCTTTTGGCTCCGGTCTATCATATCGGACAAGGAGGTAAGGGCCGCCTCCAGGTCGGCTTCACTATGGGCCCCTACAACTGGGGCAGGGGTTTTTGCCATAGCTTGCTTTCGCTTCCCCCTGCCTTTGCTCAGAGAGAACAGATAGCTTTCTTCTAACCAGCCCAAAAGTTCCTCGTCGATCTCCTCCGCCCGCTCCACGATCACATGGTGTGTCCAGCGGTTGGGGTAGGGCTCCACGGCTTCTGCAATGCGGGGGTGCTGCATCTGATGATCCAGGCCGAAGGTTACCAACATGTAGACATCCGGCCAGCCGCGTCTCTTGCGAAAGGGGGGCCAGGCCCAGGCAAAGGCGTGGGTGTTGTAAAAACTCACCTGGGTTTTCTTCACCTGTATGGTTACATCGGAAAACCGCGCCAATATGCGCCGCTCCAGCTCCTCGTAGATGGGCAAGGTGCCGGGCATTTTCTCAAAAAGCATCACGATGTCTGAATTCATGATATCCCTCCTTAAAAAGACAAATGCGAACGCCGCACTGATGACAATCAGGTGGTGGTTCGCATAAGCCCTATTGGCGGAGGGTGTGGGATTCGAACCCACGTGGGGTTGCCCCCAAACTGATTTCGAATCAGCCCCGTTATGACCACTTCGATAACCCTCCATCTGATTCTATTCACTTTTCCAAAGAAACTCCGAAACACATTATACACAACCCTCTGGAGTGCGTCAATAGCTTTGCGCCCGGAAAGAAGCCGGGGCACGAAAGGGGAGAGGCAGAATGGACGAGCCTATCATTATGCCCAAAAGATCGTTTCTAATTCTGTGCAATAAGTAAAAAATTGCAGGGAGCCACAAAACCTGTTGCTTTATCTCGCTAACGTGATATAATGCTACTATGCTATATCGCAATGCCGCTTTCGTCGTTTCATACGGCGTGGCGCCACCCTTTGTCTTACGACCGACAAAGGGATCTTTGAAGGTTACAATTTGATTTGGAGGAAATGAAAATGAAGAAGATTCTCGCGTTTTTCCTGGCGGCTGCCATGGCACTGGCTCTGGTGGCCTGCACCACCACCACACCTCCCCCCGAGCCCACCCCGAACCCCACCGCAGAAAGCGACTTAGACTATGTCAAGGCAAATGGCGAGCTGGTGATCGGCTTCACCCTGTACGCTCCCATGAACTATAACGACGACGCCGGCAACTTTACCGGCTTTGACACCGAACTTGCCACCATGGTCTGCGAAAAACTGGGTGTGACTCCCGACTTTGTGGAGATAAACTGGGACACCAAGGAAGTAGAGCTGAGCGCCAAGACCATCGACTGCATCTGGAACGGCCTTACCATCACCCCCGACCGTCAGGCCAACATGGAAATCACCAACCCCTACGTGAAGAACGCCCAGGTGGTGGTGATGAAAGCCGACACTGAGTATACCGATACCGCCAGCCTCATCGGTAAGACCGTGGTAGCCGAGCAGGGCTCCGCAGGTGAAGAAACCATCCAGGGCGACGCCAACCTGCTCCAGGCCAATTACGTCCCCAAGACCATGCAGACCGACTGCCTCCTGGAAGTGAAGTCCGGCACCGCCGACGCAGCCGTTTTAGACCTGACCCTGGCCAACACCATGACCGGCGAAGGCACCAACTACACTGACCTTGCCATCTTGGATCGCATGGGCGAAGAGAACTACGGCGTGGCCTTCCGCAAGGGTTCCGACATTTGCGCCGCTGTGAACGCCATTTTTGCAGAGATGCTGGCAGACGGCTCTCTCCAGGCCCTGGCTGACAAGTACGGCCTGGATCTGGCGGAATAAATCATCATTTACGTGGATTACACCGTAAAAGGGGCAGAGGGTTTCCTCTGCCCCACCACTTGTGCATAGGGGTCGTTAGTTTATGGATGCAGTGATGGTCATCGTATTAAAACTTTCCGAAGGGTTTCTTCTCAATGTCAAGCTCTTTACGCTGACATTGCTCTTTTCCCTGCCCTTAGGGCTACTCATCTCCTTCGGTTCCATGAGCCGCATCGCGCCCCTGCGCTGGCTGGTGAAAACCTTTGTTTGGATCATACGGGGCACGCCCTTACTCCTTCAGCTGCTGATCATCTTCCTGGGCCCTGGCCTGATTTCCGACGGAGATTGGACGCCCTGGGCCACCAAGGCCTTTGACGGACGCTTCGTAGCGGCAACGGTAGCCTTTGTTATCAATTACGCCTGCTATTTCTCCGAAATCTTCCGGGGGGGCATCGAGAGCATCCCCAAAGGACAGCAGGAGGCCGGTCAAGTGCTGGGCATGACCCGCAGCCAGATTTTCTTCCAGGTGACCCTTCTCCAGGTGGTCAAGCGCATCATGCCGCCCATAGGCAACGAAGTGATCACCCTGGTGAAGGACACGGCCCTGGCCCGTATCATCGCCACCCAGGAGATCCTCATGATTGCCGGCAACTACTCCGCCAAGGGCCTTATTTGGCCCCTTTTTGCCACAGGCATCTACTTTATGGTATTTGTAGGTATACTGACCCTTCTCTTCATGTGGATTGAAAAGAAGCTCAGCTATTTCAGGGCGTAGGGAGGGAAGCGTTATGGCTGTTTTAGAAGTAAGTGGCATAGAGAAGTATTTCGATGATCTCCACGTCCTAAAGGGCATCAACTTCTCCCTGGAAAAAGGGGAGTCCATCGCCATCATCGGCGGCTCCGGCAGCGGAAAGACCACCCTGCTGCGCTGCCTGAATTTCTTAGAGCGTCCCCACAGGGGCGTGATTAAGGTCAAGGACGAAATCATCTTCGACGCTGAGGACCCCGAAACCCAAAGGGAAGGGGAGGTGCGCAAAAAGCGGCTCCACTTCGGCCTGGTGTTTCAAAATTTTAACCTTTTCCCCCAACACACCGCCCTGAAAAACGTGACTCTGGCGGCAGGCCTCTTAGCCCAGGAGGGGCCGGATTACAGGCAGAATAAGAAGGCCATTCTGGAGGAAATCCAAGAGCGGGGCAGGGGCCTGTTGGATCAGGTGGGCCTCTCGGATAAGCTGGATTACTACCCACACCAGCTCTCCGGCGGGCAGCAGCAGCGGGTGGCCATCGCCCGGGCCCTGGCCATGGAGCCGGACATTCTCTGCTTCGATGAGCCCACCTCTGCCCTAGACCCGGAGCTGACGGGAGAGGTGCTGAAGGTGATCCGTCAGCTGGCGGAGCGCCACACCACCATGGTCATCGTCACCCACGAGATGGAGTTTGCTCGGGAGGTTTCGGACCGGGTGATCTTTATGGACGGTGGCGTCATCGTGGAGGAGGGCCCGCCAGAAGAGGTGTTTGGCAATCCCAAAGAGGAGCGCACCCGCCAGTTTTTGGCCCGATATAAGGAACAGGGATAAAAAGAGCACCCGGAGAGTTGCATTTCTCCGGGTGCTTTATATTTGATAGGGCAGCTGGCAGAGGGCACTTACTCGTCCCAGGCATACCAGGGGCTATAGAGGTAAACGGTTTGGTTCTTTTCGCTCCAGGTAACGGTGTAGCCCAGCTTTTCCGAAATAAAACGAACGGGTACCATGGTGCGGCCATCCACCAAGGTGGGCGGCGCGTCTATGGTCTCCACAGTGCTGCCGGAGTCGCCTGTTTTTCCGTCGTGCCAGTAAACGGTGACCTTTTCCTTGTTGATGTACATCACCAGGTAAGGCTCGTTTTCCACAGGGGTGTAGACCACTACCCGCTGGTCAGACTCAAACCATTCCACCTTGCAGCCCGTCATCTCCGCTAAAACACGAAGGGGGACTAAAACGCGGCCATTGCTCTTCACAGGCGCTACATCGCAAGCCGTTTCCTGGTCGTCCACCACCAGGCGAATATCTGTGCCCGCGGCGGAGGTGGTGATTCCAATGACAAAGTAGCAGGCCAAGACAAAAAGCGAGAGTGAAAGCAGTAGAGACAGGCCAAAAATGAGACTTTTTTTCATATACAGTCCTCCTTTCGTTGGGTGATATCCCGGCGGGGTTGGTGCACTTTGCCTCCAAAGACAAATGATTCCTGCTCACATTATATGGCTTGGTCTGATGGCCGTCAACCGGGGAAGGCAAAATGAAATATAAATGAAATAAAAAATCCCTGTCCGGAGCGAATTTTCCAAAACAGGGATTTTTCGGTTATTGGGGCGGCGCTTCCTCAGGGGCTTTGCAGCTTTTTGACCCGCCGGCGCAAAGGAGCTTTTGATACAGCTCATTTCCGCCTGTGGCAGCCAGGCCGGAGGTGATCCCCACAGCCGCGGCCGTGATATAGTCCGTTGCGGGAAAGTCGGGCATGAGATGAAGGCCGATAATGCCCAAAATCCCGCCTATACTTCCGCAGATGAGTGGAATCCACTTGTTGGGAAGGCCTGTTGCCTTCACCGCCTGCCCCGCCAGAAAGCAGATCACCGTGATGGAGGCGACCCCTGTGATCCCCAGAGAGCAAAGTTCCATATGCTTGCCTCTTTTTCAAAGATTCCGCGGCCCGGGTGGCCAACGTGCCGCGTTCCATCTTATGCGCCTGGGGAAAAGTGGTTCCTTACGGCTAAATTAGTAACTCGTTCCGCTGACTTCATGAACTGATTTAGGCGGGCGTCCGGGACTTACGCTCTGGCTTTGAGAGGGACCTGCGTGATAGAGACGGGTAACCTGGCGCCAGCTGAGCACTTGGAACCAGTTGTCTATATAGGCCGCCCTGTCCCCAAAGTGTTTTAAGTAGTAA
>JAVBLH010000011.1:0-97640 GCA_031553635.1 Evtepia sp.
GCTACTGCTTGCCACTGCATTGCTATGTCCATTTTGGTGCTGAATCTGAGGAGGATTCAGTCGGCCGGTTTAGCGTTCTTTAACTTTATTGCCGGTTTGTTTACCCCTACGCGAAAATTGGCTTTTGTTCAGTAGGCATTAGGTAATAGCTTATTGTTTGATGATAGTATCGACCAATTATAGTTTGAAAAATTCGAAATATCCTTGACAAAATCAATCTAATGTCTGCCGCTTGTGTACTACTGATGCTACTCACACATCATTCTCCAGGGTGCCGACAAAATATATTCTGTATCTTTTGGCATCAAAAAATGTTTTGGTTTTAGCATTATATCAACTGTATCGACCTAGGCAAATGACAAATTAGTACCTTTATCGGCACATTCAGACACTCCGCACGAAATATATTGATTTCCCATGTAGCTTGATTGTTTTCAAATCCAATTGTATGCTATGCAAAAAAAGAGAGTTGGTCAAAAATCATGCAGACCACGATGCATCTTCAGACCCCTTATCTCGGAGAAGCGAATAGGCATGCTCTGCAACCCAAATCCCCCCAACATCTCCCAGCAGTCCCTTGGATAATTTGTCCGCTTTTTCAAATAATAAGGGTGTCAGTTCAACAAAAGGAGAGATTTCATGATGAAAGCAACTGGTATCGTACGCCGCATAGACGACTTAGGCCGCGTTGTCATACCCAAGGAGATACGAAGAACCATGCGTATTCGGGAGGGCGACCCGTCACTGATAAGATTGACACCGTGGAACTCCTCCTTCGAAGGACAGCAGGCCTTTGCCCTGGGGATGCTGGCCTTTTCCCGGCGGGTGCTGGGGGATACATAAACACGAATCTCCCCTCTTCCGTATCACTGGAAAGCAGCGTCTGTTTCCCCTTCGCGACCTGTTCTTTTGGCGTATTTTAATACCTGCCCCTTCCGCGCAGCCCCTTGATACCTGCTTCTTTCGGAAAATCACCCCCAGGGTGATTACAACCGGGCGCAAAAGTCGTAAAATTGACTTACAGTGAACCCGCGATTTTGCAATTCGGGCATATATGGCAGCCTGCCCCAACCCGAACAATTCATTGTAAAGGAGCAGTTTTATGAAGAGACTTATCTATTTGGCATTCACCCTCCTCCTCGCAGCCTCTCTCCTGACCGGATGCGGCGGCGGCGAAACGCCCCAAGGCAGCACCACCACTCCCCCCATTGTTTCCGGCAGTGATTCCTCCGTGGAGCCGGAAGGGGGCGAAAACGAAGCCGTCACCGACGGCGCCCTTGTCTATGATTCCGACGCATTACTGAGAAGCTTTTCCGACTACGTCTATGCCCAAGACATGTCCGAAACCGCCGTGGTCAAAGAGGTGCTGAATCTGGAAACAGGCGAATACACCGTGGTCACCGCGCTTACCTTTGCCCTGCTGGATGCCAATCACTGTGTGGGCATGGCCGGCTACGACGCCTTCATGGATAGCGGAAACACGCTGGACGGAACCCCTGTCACCATAGAGACGAAGGGGGATGAAATCACCTGGGACACCGAAAAAACCGTGGAAGTGCGCGAGAGCCAGACTTCTCAGATCGGCGATGTCAAAAAGGTACATATCTCTCTCAACACCAAGACAAATACCTTGATTTCGGAAGAGATTACCCTGCGGGGCGGGCAGATCGTTGAAAAGACCGTCAACAAGGTGATGGTACTCTCCGACGGCACCGTTCTCAGTGAGTATTACATGGCCTCCCCCTCAGGAAACGGTGATGAAACCACCACCAGTGCCAGTGTGTTCAAATACAACCTGAAGGCCGGAGCCCTTACCTGCATTTCCGGCACCTTCCAAGCCCCCACCGCCGATTTCACCGCCCCCAGCTGCCTCACAGCCGATGATCTTGACAGGGACGCTTATCTCGCTTTTGCCGACCCCGTTGGTACCATTCAGGTTTCCGGCGGGCAGGGTGATCTCCTTTTGCCTTAAAAAGCGCGGCTGCACAGCGCATGATCCACGTGCTCATCCAGATACCAAGCAACTCTTTTCAGGCCAGGCCGGGGACACTGCTCCGGCCTGGCTTTTTCTTTTGTCTCCTGCCTTTCAAATCACCTGCGACGGCAAATAAAGTCTATATTTTCGTTGTAAACCCATTGGATTTGATGTATAATCCAGCCAACTCCCTGGATAAAGCTTCCTTCGTGGTTGGAGAGATGAAAGGCGGTCTTGCTGCGTGATGAAATACCGTTTGGACCCAAAGTCCGGCAATCAATTATCCGTTCTTGGCTTTGGCTGTATGCGTTTTTCCCGGAGCCTCAACGGGAAAATCGAGGTGGACAAGGCGGAGAAGCTGATCCTCTCCGCCATAGACCAGGGGGTCAATTACTTCGACACTGCCTACGTCTACGGCGGCAGTGAAGAGGCCCTGGGAGAGGTGCTAAGGCGTAACCCCGACGTGAGGGAGCGCATGTTCCTTGCCACCAAGCTGCCCATTTACCAGTGCAAGCGCTACGAAGATTTTGACGAAATCTTTCGCACTCAGCTGGCGCGGCTGAATACCGACTACATCGACTACTACCTGCTGCACAACATCTCCCACGTGGCGGGCTGGGAGGCGGTGCGGGCCCTGGGCATAGAAACCTGGCTGGCGGAGAAAAAAGCCAGCGGGCAGATCCGCCAGGTGGGCTTTTCCTTTCACGGGATACAGCAGGAGTTTTTAGACCTTTTGGAGCAGTATCCCTGGGATTTTTGCCAGATTCAATATAACTACATGAATGAGAACTACCAGGCCGGAAGAGCCGGGCTCCTTCGCGCCCACGAATTGGGGCTGCCTGTTATCATCATGGAGCCCCTTTTGGGGGGCAAGCTGGCGGTGGGGCTGCCGAAAAAGGCCGAGCGTCTCTTTGCCGAGACCGGCCGTTCCCCTGCCGCCTGGGCTCTGGGCTGGCTGTGGAACCACCGGGAGGTAACCGTGCTCCTTTCGGGCATGAACAGCCAGGAGCAGCTGGACGACAACATCCGCTCCGCCTCTGCCGCCGAGGTGGGGACGATGACCCCGGCGGAGACCGAGACCATAGCCCGGGCCGTTTCCTTTTTTACCGAGGCCTATAAGATTCCCTGCACAGGCTGCAACTACTGCCTGCCCTGCCCCAAGGGCGTGAACATCCCCGGCAGCTTTGCGGCCTATAACGTATCCTACGTGTCGGGCTTTGTGGCGGGGATTTCCCAATACATGACCAGCACCGGGGCCACGGAGCCCGCCAAGAATTCCAGCGGGCGCAAATGCGTCAAGTGCGGCAAATGCGAGGCCCTGTGCCCCCAGCACATCGAAATTATGAAAACCCTGGACACGGTCACCCGCCGCATGGAGCCCTGGTGGTTTGGCCTGGGGATGAAGCTTTTCAATAAGCTGCGCTGATGAAATTGTGACAAAATAGCTGCCATTTATACGCCTAAGGCGCTTTAATGACTTTGCTGAAAAACGGTGCCGAAACAGGCTCGCAGAAAGCCCCCCTGCGACTCCAACAAGAGGAGCTGGCTGGAATGAAGGTTATGATTGCAGATGATGCGATCCATGCGTTGGCTGTCTGTCAAGCCCCCGCCTTATAGTCCATGCGGCGTAGAGGAAAGGTGCTAGTATCATAGCGGTCAGCCTGCAAGGCGAACGGATACCGCCCATAAAAGGACAAAACGATAGCCGTCACAGGTTTTGTGGCGGCTATCGCTGTTGTTATGCTGCTTTTTTACCAATTTGCCGAGGGGAACTTGGGCGCTCTCTTCTCGTAAAATGCGGCCAGGCCTTCCTTGGCGTCTTCGCTGGTAAAGGCCTTATAGCCCAGCATGGACTCCAGGTCAAAGGCCTGCCCCAGGGGGAGATCCAGAAGCTTCAGGACAGATTCCTTGCAGGCCTGGACGGCGGTGGTGCTGAGGGGCAGCATGGCTCTGGCGATCTCCATGGCGCGGGGCAATACCTCTTCCGGCTCCACCACGTAGTTTAAGATGCCGTACTCCAAGGCCTCCCCAGCGGCAAGGGGGCGGCCGGTGAGTATAAGCTCCATGGCTCTGGCGTAGGGAATCTGCCGGGCCAGGCGGGCCAGGGTACCCCCGGCGGGTACGATGCCTAAGTTCACCTCGGGCAGGCGAAACACCGCCTTGCTGGAGGCCACCCGGATATCCGTGGCGAAGAGCATCTCGAAGCCGCCGCCCATGCAGATGCCGTTGACCGCGGCGATGATGGGCTTATACATGGCCGTGTGCTTGAGATGGGCGGCGTCCCACTCGTCGATGTAATGCCCCTGGGCAAGGTGGGGGATGGACTCCGTTAAGTCCGCCCCGGCGCAAAAGGCCTTGTCCCCCGCCCCGGTGAAGACGCAGACGGCGACCTTAGGGTCTTTACCAGCTTCTAAAAAGGCGGCGCCCAGGTCATCGTACATTTGAAGGGTCATGGTGTTCAGCTTTTCCGGGCGGTCCAGGGTAATGAGGGCAATGCCGCCCTGCACTTGGTAGCGGACAGACATGGTCAGATCACCCCTTTTTCCAAAAGACGGGAGAGGGCCTCTTCCTCCAGGTTTAAAAACTCCTTGTAAATGCGGGCGTTGTCCTGGCCCAAGTCGGGCGCGAGGCCCGAGGTGTCGCAGGGGGTCTCACTGAGCTTGATGGGGGTACCAAAGAGCTTATAGGCCTGCTGTCCGTAGGGATAGTCGATAAACATGCCCCGGGCGTTCAGCTGGGGGTCTGCCAGCACTTGGGCGATGTCCTTGATGGCGGTGAGGGGCACCTTTTCCGCCAGGGCGTCTTGGAGCTCTTGGGAGGTGCATTGGGTGAACCACTGGTGGAGCTTAGGCTCTACCCGCCGTTTGTAGGTCTCCGGGTTAAAGCGTTTGGTCATGGAGTCGATCTCGGGGTCATTTGCCAATTCCGGTTCCCCGAAATGGGCGCAGATGGTCTTCCAGAACTTATCGGTGTAGCCGCCGAAGAAGATGTGCCCGTCCTTGGTGGGGAACATGCCGTAGGGTCTCACCATGGGATGGTCGTTCCCCAGGGGACCTTGGACTTCTCCCTTGATGGAGCAGGCGGCGATGGCGGTTTCTGTGAGAGATACGGAGGCGTCCAGCTGGGCAACGTCTACCAATTGCCCCTGCCCGGTTTTCTGGGCGTGGTGGTAGGCCGCCAAAAGGCCCAGGGCCCCAAAGAGGGTGGCGGAAATATCGCCTATGATGGTGCCCACCCGGGTAGGCTGGCCGGGCTGGCCGTTGATGGACCAGAGGCCGCTGAGGGCCTGGGCACTGTTATCGTAGGCGGGCCAGGGGGAGTAGGGGCCGTACTGCCCATAGCCGGAGATGGCGGTGTAGACGATTTTGGGGTTGATTTTTTTCAGCGCCTCGTAGCCTACTCCCAGCCTGTCCATGACCCCGGCCCGGTAGTTTTCTAAGACCACATCGGCCTTTTTTACCATTTCTTTGAACATTTCCTTGGCTTCCGGCTCCCGCAGGTTCAGGGTGATGGCCTCTTTATTACGGTTATACTGGGCGAAAAAGCCGCTGAACTGGGCCTCGCCGTCCTGCATCATGGGTTCGAAGCTGCGGGTGTAATCGGGGTCTTCGGGGTTTTCGATCTTGATGACCCGGGCGCCTAGATCCGAGAGAATCATAGAGCAGTAGGGCCCTGCCACAACGCGGGTCAAATCTAAAATCGTCATGCCGTCCAATGGGCGCATGGTCACTCCTCCTCTTGGGTGTTAGTCTTCCTGGAGCATTTGGGGCAGGCTGTGTTCCGTCAGCTGGGAAACCAGCTTTAGCTTTTTGTTCACCAGTGGGTGAAAGCAGTTGGGCAGGTGATCCATGTGAGCTCTGTGTATGGCGACGCACTCCTTGCATTTTCCGTGGTACTTGCAGGCTTTTTTGCAGGAGCAGTGATCTTTTTTCTCATAATGGGCCCGAAAGGCTTCCACAAATTCGTCCTGGATCTTCAGGGCCTCTTCCCTGTTCCCTTGGTGAAATACTTCCAGGGCGCGCAGTTCGATCTCGTTACCGTCTATCTTCATTGCCCCACTTCCTTTCTCATCGACTTGGGCCTTTCCTACCCGGCAAAGTTGCTGTTTTGGTAGGCGATGCGCCCCTCACTGATGGTCATGAGCACCTGGGTGGTTTCTATGGTCTCCGGGGTCTCGTAGGGATTTTGGTCTACGATGACAATATCGGCAAATTTGCCTGCCACCAAATTGCCCCGCTCCCCTTCCTCGTGGCCTACCCAGGCGGCGTTGTAGGTGGCGATCTTCAAGGCATCGGTCACGCTGACCCGCCGGGACTCCCGGGGGTTATTCACTAAGATGTGAAGCCCCTTGATGGGATTGATGGGGGTCACGGGACAGTCGGAAGAGCTGGTGACCATGGCCCCGGCCTTGACCAACTTGGCAAAGGGCTCGTTTTGCTCCGCCACTTCATCCCCCAGCATACGGGACAGGACGCTGTCGCCCACCGGGGTGTCCCACATCTCGCTCCAAATGGGCTGCATGTTCAGGGCCAGTTTCAGTTCCACCGCCATCTCGATATGCCGCTCAGTGGGGTAGGAAAAGTGCTCGATACGATGGCGCAGGTCGAAGTCGCCCAATTGCTTCGTCACGCTGTCGATGACGTAGATCACCTGGTCTATGGCCCTGTCACCCATGGCGTGCATACCGGTTTGCATGTTGTTTTTGTGGGCCTCGAAGATGAAGTTATACACCTCGAAATCCGAGCGGTATAAGAGACCTCTTGTGTCGGGCCTATTGAGGAAGGGCTGGGAATAGGCCGCTTGGAACAGGGCCCGGGCGCCGTCCAGCAAGAGGCAGCCGCCCACCCGGGGAAGGCCTAAGTCTTTGGCGGCCTGGACATCCCAAGTCTCCCACATAGTCAGAGAGTGGATGGAGAGTCTATCCCGCACCCCTTCCCAAACCACGCCGTTGGATTTCACGTCGCTGCCGTTTAAGGCGTGGATGGTGGTGCAGCCCATGGAGGCGGCATAGTCGGCGCAGATCTTGGCGGCCTGCTCCCGGGAGGCAATATCAGCCTTGCCAAAAAAAACGTCGTTCACCAGCTCCGTGGCCTGATCCTGGAGGATGATACCCTCTCTGATCTGGCCCTCGTAGCTGCCCATAATCTCGGGGCGCTCTAAAACCCCCGACTGGGTAAGGCCCAGGGTATTCACCGCCACCCCATGGCCCGAGGTGTGGAAGACCACACAAGGGTTAAGTGGACAGGCTTCGTCCAGTTCGTGCCGGTTGGGCATACGTCCTTCCGCAATGCCCTCGTGGCGCAGGCCGATGCCATGTACCAGCTCACCGGGAGATAAGGTCTTGGCCCGCTGGGAGAGCAGATGCAGCACCTCGTCTAAGGTTTTCACCTCCCGCAGGCCCACAGCCATAAGGTTCTGCCCCGTCATGATACCGTGGACGTGGGTGTCGGCAAAACCGGGGAGGGCTGTATTGCCACCCAGGTCGATGGTTCTTTGGGCGGTGCCGGCAAAGTCGTCCCTGTCTCCCAGGGCGGCGATTCTGCCTTCCTTCACCGTCAGCCAGCGGCAGAGGGGCATTTGGGGGTCCAGGGTGATGATGGTGCCGTTTTTAATCAGCAGATCGTATTCCATAGGGGGTTCCTCCTCACTGAAAAAGCATTATGGTGATCCCTTTGCCATGAAGGCCACAAGGCCCATGGAAATAGGTTCAATAAAGGTAATCAGCAAGAGGCAGATTACCATGGAAATAATGAAGAATCCGATTTTCCGGCAGATATCCTCGATACGCATGCCGGTGATGGCAGAGGCCACGAAGAGGTTGGAGCCAAAGGGCGGGGTTACAAAGCCGATGGCCAGGGCCACAGTCATAATGACGCCAAAATGGATGGGGCTATACCCTATGGACTTGACTATAGGCAGGAAAATCGGCGTTAAGATCAAACAGGAAGAGATGTTATCCACAAAGCAGCCCACAATGAGGAGCAGCAGGAGGATAAAGAGCATGATGAGAATGCCGCTGCTAAAGGTAGAGGTGATAAAGGTGCCGATCTTGGCGGGAATCTGGGCCATGGTAAGATAGGAAGCAAAGGCCAGGGAGAGGCCTACCGCCAGGTTTGCCGCGCCGTTAATTTCCGCCGTGCCCCGGAGGGACTCGAAAATGATCTTCAGATCCAGTTCCTTATAGACAAAGGCCCCCACGATCACCGAGTAGAAAACCGCCACCACGGCGGATTCCGTGGGGGTGAAGATACCGGCGTAAATGCCGCCCAGAATGATGACGGGGGTTAAAAGGGCCCAGAAGGACTCTAAAAAGGTTTTTAGCAGCTTGGGTCTTTCCTTCTTCTCCTCTCCTTTGTAGCCGTCCCGCTTGGAGGTGAAGTAGTTCACCACCATGAGGCCAAGGCCGATGAGAATACCGGGAAGGATACCGGCGATGAACAGGGTGCCCACCGATTCCCCCGCCACCACGCAGTAGATGACAAAGGGGATGGACGGCGGAATGATGACACCTATGGTACCAGCGGCGGCCACCAGAGCTGTGGCATAGGGCTTATCATAGCCGTGGCGCTCCATGTCGGGGATCATCATGGTGCCGATGGCGGAAACCGTTGCGGGAGCGGAGCCGGAGATGGCCGCAAAGAACATGGACGCCGCAATGGCCACCATGCCCAGGCCACCGGTGATGGCCCCGATAAGGGCGTCGCAGAAATTGACAATGCGTTTGGAGATGCCTCCCAGGCCCATAAGGCTGCCTGCCAGCATGAAGAAGGGGATGGCCAAAAGGGAGAAGGAGTTCAGCCCCGCGAAAATATTCTGTATGATGATATATGTAGGGGTGGTGGTGTAGAGCCAGATGGTGGCTAGGGTGGTGAGGCCCAGGGAAATGCCGATGGGAACGCTTAAAAGAAGCAGGACGAAGAGCAGAATGAAAATAAAGGCTATGTTACTCATGCAGACTCACCCTCCTCGTTCTTCTTGTTTCGAAAAATCTCCAGGACAAAGGGAACAAAGATCTCAACGAGCCTGATGTTCATCAAGAGTGCGCCAACGGGGATGCCCAGATAGACATACTGCATGGGAATCCGCAGGGCCGAGGACCGCTGGTGGAGCGCCGCCACATGCATGCACATGTCAAAACCCACCACGATCAAAAACAGTCCGAAGCAGAACCACAGGATCATTACCACGATCTCAATCAGCTTAAAGGGCAGCTTATTGCTGTTAAGCCTGTCACGGAGGACGGTAATGCGCAGCTGGCTCTTCCGCTTGGTGGCATAGGCAACGCCCAGCCATACTTCCCAGATGAACATATACTTGGCAAGCTCCTCGGACCAGGAGAGGGAATTTTGAAGGACGTAGCGCATGATCACTTGCAGCATAATGAGACAGGCGGAGATGGCAAGCATGGTGACTACGGTGTACTCTTCAAAATGATCCCAGATTTTTTTTGCTATCGTCATTGGTTCTGCCTCCTCACGTGATAAAGTGGCGCCTGCGCTCCCTGCTGCGGCAACGCAGGCGCCTTGGGGGGAAAGGGACAGGGAGCTGTTAGTTGCCGTAAGTCTCGTTCACTTCTAGGGCCAGGTCGATGACTGTGGGATCTTCTACCAGGCCGCGCATGGTATCATAAACGCCGCTGCAAGCCTCACGGAAGCGGTCCCGCTCTGCGTCTTCGATATAGATGACTTCCACGCCGGCTTCCTGCATGAGGCCCAGATACTCCTCTTCCAAGGCCTGGTTGCTCTCGCGGATGCCGTCTGCCAGGCGCTGGCTGCCTTCGGCCACGATCTCCTGAAGGTCTGCGGGCAGGGAGTCCCACCAGGCCTTGGAGACTAAGTTACAGGCAGGGGCGTAGATGTAGTTGATGATGGTGTAATAGTCCTGCACTTCATAGAGTCTGGCGGAGTAGGTAAGGATGATGCCGTTGTCCTGGGCAACCACGGTACCCTGGGAGAGGCCGGTGTAAAGCTCACTAAAGGCCATGGGGGTGGGGTTCGCGCCAAAGGCCTTCATGGTTTCCAGATAGACGGGGGCCTCCATCACGCGGATTTTAAGACCTGCCATGTCTTCCAGGGTGCGGATGGGCTTATTGGCGGAGAAGTTACGGAAGCCGTTTTCCGTCCAGGAGAGGCCCTTAATGTTGATGGGCTCCAGCTTGGAGAAGAAGGTGTCGCCAAAGGCCCCGTCCAGGGCGGCGTACACGGTCTGTCTGTCGGCATAGAGGAAGGGCATATCCAGAGCCATAAAGTCGGGGCAGAAGTTGGAGACCACCGAGGTGGGCACGCCGCCCATTTCTATGGTGCCTAGCTGCATGGCCTCGATGAGCTGGGCGTCGCTGCCCATGGTAGAGTCGTGATAGGTCTGGACTTCGATACGGCCGCCGGAGGTCTCTTCGATGTAGGGCTTGAAGACCGTTTCATACAGCTGGGCGGCGGGAGAGCTGCTCTGGAGGCTGGTGCCGATGCGCAACACAAATTCCGGGGCAGAGGCACCGCTGTTGGGATCAGGCGGGGGGGTGGGCGTGGTGGGACGGCTGCAGCCTGTCATCAGTGCCAGAAGCATGGCAGTTGCCATCAGTAGAGAAAAAATGCGCCTTTTCATGGGATTACCTCCTTAAAATTTTGAAGTGGGTGCTGTTTGCGCCATGGGGTCCATGGAGGGACTTCTTGCGCCTTCCGGCCTCCTTTCCCATTTGTATTGGTGAGAGAACCCTCTCGTTGTCGCACTTGCTCGCCTGGGTCTTTCTGCCTGTGGGGCGGTTTACTTCTCTAAGAGGGAAACTTCACCCGTACTGGGGTCTATGCGAAGTTTGTCTCCCGATTTGATCTCCGCCGTGATATCGCAGCCGAATTTGTCCAGCATGGGTACTTCACAGTCGTAGAACTTTTTGGCCAAAACCCCTCCTGTGGCGGTGATGATTTCGCTGACATTGTTGAGGATGGCGGCAGGGGCGCAGCCGGTGCGGGCCAACTCCAGGATAATGGCCGCGCCCACGGTGGAGCCCCGGCCCTCGGGATACACCAGCACCTTGCCCTTCATGTTCTGCCCGTATAAATCGTGCCATTTGTCGATGATCTCGCCTGTGCGGGGGTTCACGCCGCCGAAGAAGCCAAAGGCCTGATGGGAAACCAGGGCCTCGGCCTCGATGGGTGCCCCTGCCACTGTGACATGTCCGAGGAAAGCCATCTTCACACCTCCTAGCGCACATGGCCCAAAACGGCCGCTTCGATGCATTCTTCCGTACCGGCAAACACCATATCCGTGCCGCACTCCATGGGACCGTAATGGACGCATTTTCCCGAGTCTGTCATGATGGTTTGAAAGCCCCACTCATGGATGGGCGAGATAATCATGCAGGTTTCCGCCCGTATGGTGATCCCCGCCTCCTCCAGCTCCTTGCGTATGCCCATTTTCTCCGCCATGCTGATGGCATAGGAATTGGCATAAATCCACAGAGTAACCTTGGGGTGTATCTTGCGGCCTTTTAGAAGGTCCCGCACCCTGACGATCTCGTTGATGCTGTAATGGGGGCAGCCTAAGGCCACAAAGTCGATATCCTTACCCTTGTGTGTGTTCATCTCCCCCCGGATTTCCAGAAGGGTTTCTTCCCCGATGGTGATGGTTTCCACAGGCGTGTTGCCGCCAAAGGCCTCCTCAAGGCTTCTGGCCTCCGGGGTGACGCCTACGATATGTAAGAGGGCCACGGGGCCCGAGGCCGCCGCCGCCGCGCAGAGGGACTTGAGGTTTTCCGTGGTGGGGGAGCCCTGCATTCCGTCTACCACGCCGATGCGGCTGCCCAATACCTTCCCTAAACGGAAGCCCAGGGCGGGGTATTCCCAGTCTTTCAGCTCCCGGATAAGATTCAGCTTCACCAGCACCTGGCCCCGGCGGTTTTCATCCAGGTGGAGGCCCATTTTCGGCGCTAGGCCCAGGATGCCGCAGCAGATGTCGATGATGGCGGACTGGCGGTTGGTGCGGGCGCCCAGTACCGTATTGGCAAAGGCCACGGCGCTGGATTCCGACCAGGCCAGATGCTCGCCGAATCGGGGCAGGTTAAAGCCGTAATAAGGGGTGCAGGTCCAGACGGGGATGACCCCCATCTTGTTCACGGCGTTTTCCAGGCGGATTTGCATGTTGGCGTAGTGCTCCGGGGTCTTGGCCCCCCGCCAGTCCTCGGCGTCCATGCCGTAGGGGTCTATGGTGGTGGGCACCACGAACCGCGCCCCCATGTCTGCGATTTTTTCGGCGGTCTCCACCCCGGCGTCGAAGGCGCTTTTGTAGGCGTGGAGCACCAGATGTACACTGCGGATGGGGATGAGGCACTGGGCGCCACAGCCCTCGCCCAGGGTGACCATCAGCTCCATGGCCAGCTGTTTCGCGGGGCCGTGGTCGCCTTTGAGGATTTCCTGCTCCAATGGGGTCAATTGCAGTGGCATAAAACACCCTCCTTAGCTCTTATGTGGTCTCCTTCCACTTTTCCAGCAGTTCCATGGCGTATTCCAGGCGCACGGCCTTGTCTTTGACCATCTGGGCCACGATCTTGTCTAAAAGGTCTCCCTTTGCCCCGGCGGTGGCGGCCAGGTTTCTGGCGTGGAGGGACATATGGCCTTTTTGTATCCCCTCGGCGGCCAGGGCGCGGATGGCGGCCAGATTCTGGGCCAGCCCCACGGCAGCGATGACCTGGGCTAACTCTGCGGCGCTCTCCACGTCCAGGATTTTCAGGGAGACCCGGGCTGTGGGATGAATTTTAGTGGCGCCGCCCACAAGGCCTACTGCCATAGGCAGCTGTATGGAGCCGGCCAGATCACCTGAGGCGGTCTTCTCCCAAACGGTGAGGGAGCGGTACTGCCCGGACCGGGCGGCGAAGGCGTGGGCGCCGGATTCTATGGCCCTGGTGTCGTTGCCTGTGGCCATGACCACGGGGACGATACCGTTCATGATGCCCTTGTTGTGGGTGGCTGCCCGGAAGGGGTCGTAGTAGGCGAACTGATAGGCGGCGATCATTTTGTCCACGATCTCCTCCCCGCCCACCGCGTCCTTCGAAATAACGGCTCTGGCCCCTGCCAGGCGGTGGACCGCCAGGTTGGAGAGGATGCGCAGGTTCACCCGCCCGCCGCTGATTGTTTCCAGGAGGGGAGACACGGCCTCGGCCATGGTGTTGACGGCGTTGGCTCCCATGGCGTCTAAGGTGTTGATTTTTAAGTGAACCACCACCATTTTCTTCCCGTCGGTGTCTAAAATGCGGGTTTCCAGGTCGTAGAAACCGCCGCCGTTTGCCACTAGCACCGGGTCCTTTTCGTTGCAGACCCGGGCGATCTCCTCCCTAGCCTCCTGAATGGCGGAGCAGGCATAGTGGGGCGTCTCTACGTCCAGAATTTGTATCTGGGCGATCATGATGGAGCCGGTGTAGCTGGTGGTAAAGCCGCCGGTTCCTCTGGCCATACGGGCTGCGTTGCTGGCCGCCGCTACCACGGAGGCCTCTTCCGTAACCATAGGGATGATGTATTCCTTCCCGTTGATGAGAAAGTTGGTGGCAACCGCCATGGGGAGGGAAAAGCGGCCGATGACGTTTTCTATCATGTGCTCCGCCATATCCTGGCTCAGGGTGCCGGGGTCCATAATGGCTCCCACTTCCTCCGGGCTGAGACCTGCAAATTCCGCCACCTTCTCCAGGCGCTCCTGGGGGGGCAGCTTGTAAAAACCGGAAATCTGACTGTTTTTCATGGGCCGCACTCCTTATTCTTCGATTTGGATTTTCATGCGCATCAGGGCGGAGGCCATGGATTTTCCCAGGCTGTCCAGCCGCAGGGACATGGTGGCGCCGCCGCCCAGGGCGTGGTAGAGGACAAAGTTCATGCCGTGAAGGTTCTCCAAGTCGTAGCGGATTACCTCACCCTGGACCATCTCCCCAAAGTGCTCCTTTACCCGCTGGGGGGTGAGAAGGGTTTTCAGGAGGGGATAGTCTTTTTCCTCCCTGGCAAAGACGCAGATGTTGCTGATATCGCCCTTATCTCCGGATCGTCCGTGGGCCAAGTCCTTCAAATATACCTCTGCCATATCATTTCACCTCCAAAATTCTGGGTTCAAAGCACACTGCGGAGGCTGGGATGAAGGTGGGCCACAGGGCGATGACCTCCTGGGCCTTTGCCCTGCCCCCAAAGAAGCTGGCGCCCGGCGGGCCGTTGAGCTGCAGGGGGGCAATTTCGGGGATGATCTTTTCCACTTCCTTCTTCTCCGTGCTGTAAATGGCAATGCGCAGCACTACTTCGTTGAGATCCTCCAGCATACGGGGGTTTAAGTTGGCGGTTTGGAGGTGCAGGGCGTTGAGGCCTACGTAGCTGATGTGCACCTGCTCCGCCCGCATTCCCTTTCGGGCCATTTTCTTCATTAGGATATCGGCCGCCGCCTGGGCCTTTTCATAGGCATTGGGCCAGGCAAAGCTTAAGTAAGACACGGTTTTGTAGCCTGCGTGATAGCCCACAGAGAGTTTTAAGGATTCCGGCCTCGCCTTACCGCGGATGCCCTCTACCCGCACCAGGTTTTCTGCCTCCTGGGTGACGGAGACCTGGCTGATATCCACGTTGACATCCGGGGTCAGGTAGTTGGAGGGGTCGTGGACTTCGTAGAGCATTTGCTCCTTGCAGCTCTGTTCGGTAATGAGGCCGCCGCAGTGGGGAGCCTTGGTGATGTGGAGGCTTTCCTGGGTCACCTTGGCGATGGGGAAGCCCAATTCGTCCATCTGGGGAACGCCGCGCCAGTCGTAATCGTAGTTGCCCCCGGCTCCCTGTCCGCCGCACTCTAAAAGGTGGCCTACCATGATGCCCCGGGCTAAAAGGTCATAGTCGTCGTCCTTCCAGCCAAATTCTTTTTTCAGGGGGGCCAAAAAGAGGGCGGAATCTGAGGCTCTTCCGGTAATGACGGTATTGGCTCCCTCTTCCAAACATGTTAAAATAGGATTGGAACCATGGTAGACGTTCACATTAACGATCTTGTCCTGGATGCTGCGGATGCTCTCCCCCGTATCGCTGTTTGCAAACTCCAGGCCCTGGGCGATGAGATTCGGCAGGCTGTCCTTTAAGTCGTCCCCCAGCACGTAGCCCAGCTTATAGCCGGAAAAGCCCTTTTGGGAGAGCTGCTGGGAGAGCTGGTTCACGCAGCCCTCCACGTTCATGCCCCCGGCGTTGGTGATGATGCCTATGCCCTTTTCCCTGCTGTCCTGGGCCACTTGGGTGGCCAGCTTGAGAAAGTCGCGGGCAAAGCCGGCCTCGGGATTTTGCATCTTTTGCCTTGCCATAATGGACAAGGTCAGCTCGGCCAAGTAGTCGCAGGCCATGTAGTTGAGATCCCCATGCTTCATCATGTGGATGGCGGCATCGGGGCTGTCTCCCCAGAATCCCTGGCCGCCGCCGATGGAAACGGTTTTCATAACATCACTCCTCTTCCTGTTTTCTTAGTTGCTTGCCATGTGGTCTATCTTTACCTTGAAGACCAGGCGGTTTTCGCTGCGGCTGAACATCCAGGCCTCTTGCTTATTTTCCGGAACGGCATGGCGGCTGTGGATGCCAAAAAGGGCCTGCCTGTGTTCCTCCGCCTTTTCCACCGGCTCCACCTCGCCAAAGGCCAGGGCCGACTGGGTTTCAGGCAGATCGCAAGATGCCGTGGCTTTGGTGAAACCCGCGCCGCAGAGGCAAACCTTGGGGCGGTTTAACAAAAGACTGCACAAAGGATTTTCTTTGTCCAAGTAGAAGTAAACGGTACTGCCCAGAAGGAGATGCCGCACCGTCGCGCAAAAGGGAGCCTCTTCCCCACCCACCGCCAAGGTCAGAAACGGGCAGGTTTCCAGGTCGACGGCAGCCAGGGCCTCCTGGGGTTTGACAGATTTTTTTCTAGGTGATGTCATAAATGCAATCCTCCTTGATTTACCGAATGCAATCATATATGATAATAATAGAACTAACGCAAAGGAGCATCATTATGTCTCAACAAACGCCAAAAGAAGCCAAGCTTTCAAAAAGCGAGCAGGCCTACCAGTATTTGCGCAGGCGTATCATCAACTTAGAGCTGAAGTCCGGGGAGCGCATCGTCATCAGCCAGGTGGCAAAACAGCTGTCTATCAGCGAGATTCCCGTGCGGGAAGCACTGAACCGCCTGGAGTCTGAGGGCTTCGTCACTGCCCACCGAAACAGTGGGTTTCAGGTGGTATCCTCCAGCCTGGCGGAAACGGCGGAAAAGCTGGAGGTGCTGGCCACTCTGGAGATGCTGGCGGCTCGAAAAGCGGCAAAAGGCATTGAGCCGGAAGATGTGGAGGCCATTCAGGCCATCGTGAACAACATGGCGAAGCTGGTAAGGAGCAAGGATTATCTGGCTTATTTCCACGAGCTCAAGCGTTTTTACCTGGCCATGTACAAACACAGCGGAAATGCGGCTCTTTACCGGCAATTAGAGTCCCTTTACTACGAGACCGGCGTCTTAGACGTGATCTACGCCATGGCGCCCAATTGGTGCGAGTCTTCCCTGCGAAAAAACACCGCCATTTGGAAATCCGTGCGGGAGCGAAAGCCCGATCTGGCAGCAAAACAAGTCTACGAACTCAAGTCTAAGGCCTACGCCCTGGTATCGGAACAAATTAAGCATGACCTGTCAATTTTTTAATTCTTCTCAAAAAATCATATATTATTTTACCCGCATTATACATCGGATGTTTGCGATTGTAAATAAAAATCACGCTTTTTGCAGAAAATTTTTTGTGCATTTATTTTGCCGCGAAAAAATCCCTGCCTGCAGCGGCTTTCTTCCCTGGGGTAAAAATCGGCTTTTCTCCCGAAAAGTGGGAGAAAAAAGCCTTCCTTCTTTGCTAAAGTACAGCCTAAACCATAGAGGCCCGGGGATGCGCCGCACCTATTTCAGAGACAAGGAAGGTTACCCATTTGCGTGAAACGATAACCGCCTTTGCCGAGACGAAAGGAGCATTTTCATGAAAAAACCACGAATCTACACCATGTCCTTTGCCAGCGTGTACCCCCTTTATCTGGAAAAGGCCGAGAAAAAGGGCCGCAGCAAGGCCCAGGTAGACGAGATCATCTTCTGGCTGACGGGCTACGATGAGGGCACGCTGGCCCGGCAGCTGGAGCGCCAGGTGGATATGGAGACCTTTTTTCAGGAGGCCCCCCAGATAAACCCCAATGCCACCCTCATCACGGGGCTGATCTGCGGCCACAGGGTGGAGGAGATCGACGACAAAGTGATGCAACAAATCCGCTGGCTTGACAAGCTGGTGGACGAGCTGGCCAAGGGGAAAACCATGGAGAAAATCCTCCGGGCCTAACCAGGGCCATTTCACAATTTGGGAGGCGATGCGGCTTTGAAGCTGCTGATAGACGCCGACGGCTGCCCCGTGGTGGAGGAAGCCGTAAGGGCCGCAAAATTCCATCACATCCCCTGCTTGATTCTCTGCGACACCGCCCATGTCTTTGAAAAAGAGGGGGCGAAAACCATCACCGTTTCCAAGGGGGCAGACAGCGTGGATTTCGCCCTGGTGAACATGGTTTCACCAGGCGACGTGGTGGTGACCCAGGATTACGGCCTGGCCGCTATGTGTTTGGCGAAGAGAGCCCTGGCCATCAGTCAAGACGGCATGGTTTATTCCGACGCCAACATCGACGGCCTGCTTCTGGCCCGGCACACGGCAAAGAAGATACGCAGCGCCGGAGGCAGGCTGCGGGGCTCCCCCAAGCGCAGCAGTCAACAAGACGCGGCCTTTGTGGTTGCCCTAAACAGGCTCCTGTCCCAGGGGCCTTCCTAATTCACGGTCAGGGCGCGGCAGGAACCATAACGCTCCGTGAAAAGGCCCCCTTCCACCTCTCACTTTCGGGCAGGAATAGAGAGGACGAAGGGGGCCGATTCCACTATACTTTTCCTCAGGAGGTGATGCAATGGATTGGTTGGATAGACTCAGCGACGCTTTAAGCTACATGGAGGACAATCTGGACGGGGAGATCTCATACGAAACCGCGGCCCGGCTGGCTTCTACCTCTGTGTACCACTTTCAGCGGATGTTCTCCTACATCGCCGGGGTACCCCTGTCGGAATATCTGCGCCGCAGACGGATGACCCTGGCGGCCCTGGACCTGCAAAAGGGTGGCAAGGTGCTGGAGGTTTCTCTGCGCTATGGCTACGAGTCTCCCACCGCCTTTAACCGCGCCTTTCAATCGGTGCATGGGATTACGCCCTCCATGGCCCAGAAGCCCGGCGCCGTATTAAAGGCCTTTCCCCGCATCGCCTTCCAACTCTCGATCAAAGGAGACGTGGAAATGGAGTATCGTATCATTAAGAAGGACGCCTTTCGGGTCGTGGGGGTGAATGATCCCATCCGGGTGGCGGCAAAGCCGGAGGCGGGCGCAGATTTTAACCCCGCAGAAATCGAAGAGAGCTTTCGCCGGGTGCCCATCTTCTGGCAGGAGCAGGGGCAAAAGGGCACCATAGACAAGCTGGTGCCCCTAATCCAAGGGGAGCCCATGGGGGTTTTGGGCATCTCGGACTGCACCAACGAGGGCGGCATGAATTATTATTACATCGCCGTGGCAACGGAGGCGCCCGTTCCGGAGGGGATGTGTGAATTCACCGTGCCTGCCTGCACCTGGGCCGTGTTTTCCGGCGAAGGCCTTCCCCAGTCCATCCAGGAGCTGCAAAGGCGCATCTTTTCGGAGTGGCTGCCCACCTCGGGCTATGACTGGGCCTTTGCGCCGGATATCGAAGTATATCTGGACAACAACCCCACCCAAATGAAGTGCGAGGTTTGGCTGCCCATCAGTAAAAAGGACTAAGCTCCTTGGTGCTTCCCCTTCCCCAGGACGGCCCTTTCTCATCACAAAAAGCTATACCACAGGGTGGTATAGCTTTTTCGTTTTGGTTTAGTGCCCGCCCCTGCCCTCTTGCAGCTTTTTTCCCAGGGCCTCTCCTTGGAAAACGGGCGCTTCGCAGTGGGTGCCCCGGCAGAGGTAAGCGGCTGGCCTCCCGTCCCCTCCCCCATAGTTTTTGTAAAAGCCAAAGGCTTGCGACAGCGCCTCGTCGGCAAAGGCCAGGGTGGTAAAGGGCTGATAGGCGCTGTTTGCCGCCTGCAATAGGCCATCCTCTGGCCCGCCGGCCAAAACGATTTGGACCGCTGCCCCGTCCAGGAGCATCATGCCGCAGAGGGCAAAGCCAAACTGAATGGGAGCCACTGCCAAATCCGCGCCGAAGGCCTCCAAAATCTCCGCTGCCTTTTCTGCCAACTCCGGCGCGTCGCAGAGGTGGGACAGCTTAACAAAATTGGAGATGCTGACGCTGTTGGCGGAGGGAAGAGCCCCGTCGTAGAGCTCTCTGGGGCGGGCGATGAGGGCCTCGCTGGTTTTCCCGGTCTGATAGAGGGCGCCATCCTCCCAAAACTCCTCCAGAAGGATTTCATTCAGGCGGTAGGCCTCGGTGAGATACCTTACCTGAAAGCTGGCCTGGTACAGCTCTATGAGGCCCAGGATCACGAAGGCGTAATCCTCCGCCACCCCGGAAAATCGCCCCTCCCCCTCCCGGTAGCGGGTCAGGAGCCGCCCCTTTTCGTCCCTCAGATGCTTCAGAAGGAAATCCGCTGCCCTCATTCCCGCCTCCACATAATCCGGCCGGTTCAGCCCTCTTCCGGCATAGGAAAGGGCATAGATCATCAGGCCGTTCCAGGCGGAGAGGATTTTGTCGTCCTTTAGGGGGCGTATTCTCTCCTCCCGGCGAAGGAACAGCTTTTGGCGGCAATCGGCAAAAAAGGGGTCGGCCAACACAGCCTCATAATCGGGGTTTTCCAAGAGATGGGGGATATTCCTGCCCTCAAAATTGCCCCTCTGGGTCATCCCATAGCTGCGGCAAAACCGCGCGCCATCCTCAGGGCCCAAGACGGAGAGCACTTCCTCCCGGGTAAAGGTGTAGAACCTGCCCTCCTCCCCCTCTGAGTCCGCATCCTCCGCGCTGTAAAAGGCCCCCTCCGGCGAGGTCATGTCTCGCAGCACATAAGTGAAAATCTCCTCTGCTGCCCTTTTGTAAAGAAGCTTTCCCGTTACCAGATGGGCCTCGCTATACACTGTCGCCAGGAGGGCGTTGTCGTAAAGCATCTTTTCAAAGTGGGGCACCAGCCACTTTCTGTCTGTGGAGTAGCGGCAGAAGCCGAGGCCCAGGTGGTCGCGAATGCCGCCTCTATAGAGGGCAGTTAAGCTGTGCTCCGCCATCTCCAGGGCCTGGGGGTCTTGATACAGGTGGTGGTACCGCAGCAGCAGCATAAGATTGTGGGGCGTGGGAAACTTGGGGGCACTACCAAAGCCGCCCCAAAGGGGGTCGTAGCGCCCCTTGAGCTGGTCATATCCCTTTTGTATCGTCTCGCGGTAAGAAATGCCCCCTTTGCGATCCGGCTGGGAGAGGGCTGCAATCACCTCCCCGGAGGTTTTCAATAGCCTGGGCCTGTCCGTCTGCCATACATGGCGCAAGCGCTCCAGCAGCGTCAGGAGGCCAATGCCGTAGACCCCATCCTTTTTGGGAAAGTAGGTTCCGGCGTAAAGGGGGCCCTTTTGGCCGTCTAGAAAGACTGACATGGGCCAGCCCCCGCCGCCGGTGAGGAGCTGGGTGGCGTTCATGTAGACCGCGTCTATGTCCGGCCGCTCCTCCCTGTCTACCTTGATGCAGATGAAGTCCCGGTTCAGGGCAGCGGCCACCTGGGGGTCCTCGAAGGATTCCCGCTCCATTACGTGGCACCAGTGGCAGGTGGCATATCCCACCGAGAGGAACACAGGCTTATCCTGTGCCTTGGCCGCCTCAAAGGCCTCCTGGCACCAGGGGTACCAATCCACCGGGTTATAGGCATGCTGCAAAAGATAGGGAGATTTTTCATTGATGAGCCTGTTGGGCTTTTCTTTTCCTGTCATCCTGATACCCTCTTTGTTCTGTTTTTTCTAGGATTGCCAAGGCGGGCCTTGTTATGCGGGCGCTTCGGCTTTTCATAAAGTCTTTCCCCGGGGCTATCTTCACGGGCGACTGTGACCGGATCAAATTGCGCCCCTTGGGTGGCTGCTGCGCTAGACCAGAGGCATCTCCCTAAACAATGGGAATACTATCTGTATTTCCGGCTATACTCTTAGGATAAGGGAGGTGGCCGCCATGGAGATTCAAGTAAAGGACAGCTGCAAAATCGTCGAGGTCTGGCTGAGCAATGAGGAAAAGCAGGACCGGACCTTGCTGGAGGGCCTAAAGCCGCTCTACGAAGCCTACCGGGAGAGAAACTACACCGTGGCCGTCTTCGCGTCCGGCGGCGGAGATCTCTACGAGGGAACCCGCGACCTGCTGCGCTACAATCGAGACCGCCTTGTGTGATACCGGGTATACTTAAATTTATTTTATCCGTACCGCAGGGATGCGGAACATGGCAAATTATGCCAATGCATTTCACGCTTATGGTATACTATTCATTCGGCAATTTTTGTGCGCGACAGAGGACGGCGTTTACTCCCCCCTCTTTTTGCGCGTTTTTTTGCCTTGAAACAGATGGTTTCCTTTCGATAAATCAAATTGTTTCACGATGTATAGACCTTCCAGGAAAAGGATGTTATACTTTTGGAAGCATTTTGGCAATGCTTGGGCCCTTTGGGCTAAATCCAAGCCTGACATTGATTTTTCAAAAATAGGAGGCTTTCTATGAACCAAAGGTTTTTAAGCCAGCTTGCGCGGTGGCACCAGGAGGACCAATTCCAGCAGATTGTCGACGCCATCGAGGGCCTGCCTCGGGCGGACTTGACCCCCGACCTCATCAGCCAGCTGGCCCGGGCCTATAACAATCTGGCCCAGCCGGGTGACCACCACCTGTTCCGGCGGGCGGTGGAGCTGCTGCGCTCTGTGGAGGAGCACTGCGGCGAAGACCACAACTGGAACTACCGCCTGGCCTTCGCCTACTATTACTTAGACAGGGAATATTTGGCCCTTCCCTACTTTCAAAAGGCCCTGGAATTGCTGCCCGGGGATGCGGATACCCATTGGTACATCGACCAGTGCCAGGACCAGCTGGTCTTTCCCATTTCCCTAAAACCCTTTCGCCTGCGGGTACGGGAGGGCTGGGACAGCTTCTTGGCAGGAGAGGCAGAGCTGCGTGACCTCATTGACCAACACCGTGGCGGAGGCGGCGATGGAGACGCTCTGGTGGCCCTGTGCAACAAACTGCTCTCCCCCGTTTTTGACAATGTGGCCTTTGAGCTGGGCCACACCGGGGAGAAGTATGAACTGATCTTAACCCCCGAGGGCGACCTGCCGCAGCTATTTAAACTGGTCTACTTCAAGAGCCATGTGCCCCCGCAGCTTCTAGACCATTGGCTCATCACCGTGGGCCGCACCCGCAGCGCCGGCTTTGCCCTGCGGATGTTCGGCCGGGACATTTCCGCCGGGGACGTTTCCGTGTGGGTAGAGGCCCTGGATGATCGCAAGGCTGGCCTTTCCATGTACTGTGAGGAACTTTTGCCCCTGCTAAAGGAGAATGAGAATCAAGCCTATTCCCTGATGGCCATCCTCTTGGATCAAGCCATAGGCGAGCTGGCTGCCATGGGCTACGTGGGCTACCTGGACCTGCTGGAGGCCCCCATGGAGGGGGACAGCATCCCCCTGGATACCTTGGCAGAATATCTGCGTACCCAGATTGACCCTGAGGGCTTCCAGCAGCATGATAACCCAGAGGCCCTGTGCCAGCGGTATACCGCCTATCAGATGGAGCCCAAATTGGAGGAGGATTGGAACCTGCGGCAGGATACCTATGTGGGGGTCACCACCTGCCCCGACCTCCTAAATCTGTATTTTCGCGGGGACGACAGGGTGATGAACAGCTTCCACAGGGACGGCGTGGTGGCCGGATTTATCTATTACCCCCTGGAGGGCATCCCCAAGGCGCAAATCCTCGACCTGCGGGCCAGCCTGGAGGCCACCATACAGCAGCAGGCGGGGCCGGATGCCCTTACCTTTACAGGCGGGGCCACAGGCGCGGTTTACGGCTATCTGGACTTTATCGCCTGGGATCTCCGGGCGGTGCTCAACAGCGCGGTGGAGGCCCTGGCCGCTCTGCCCATAGAGCGGGCCTCTTACCACTGCTTCCGCCGGGACGTAGCCGGGCTGACCCTAAAGGCCCCGGAGGCGGCGGAGGATGACGGGGACTAAGGCGATTTGAAGCGTTCCCCCATCCTGCCCCCCGCCGGAATCTCAACTCAGATCTCTCCATACTCTATAGCTTTTTCCCTACAAATGGCGTATACTAAGGGCAGGACAAAAAGGAGGCGGTTTTATGGACGACCTTGTCAAGCGTTTGACGGAAAAGATGCCAATTGACGACCAGGACGAGGTGACTCGCATCCAGCGGGGCGTGCGCCTGCACCTGAAAATCCAGGAAAACAACGGCGTTCCCGTGGCCAAATATGACCAAAAGCGGAAGGAGCCCTACTTGGAGTATCCCGACGGCAGGAAAGACTATCACTTTTCCAAGCCCCCGGCACCCTGAGGAGGCCCCTGATGGATACGAAGGAAAAGCGCCCGGAGATCACGGTCTTTGCCGGGCCAAACGGCTCCGGAAAGAGCACCATTACCAAGCTGTCGCCCCATGGCCGCAGCAACTACATTAATGCCGACGAGATTTCGGTGGCCCTGCACTGCGATAATATCACCGCCGCCCAAAAGGCAGAGGCGCTGCGAAACAGCTATGTGGAGACTCAAAATGGATTCTCCTTTGAAACGGTGCTCTCCACCCCCCGTAATCTGGACCTATTGCGCCGGGCCAAAAAGCAGGGGTATTTCATCCGTGGCATCTTTGTCCTGACCACTGCGCCGGAGCTGAATGCCGCTCGGGTGTTTACCCGCGTGCTCTCCGGCGGCCATGACGTGCCCGAGGAC
The DNA here is from genome assembly GCA_031553635.1 of Evtepia sp. Classification (GTDB taxonomy): domain Bacteria; phylum Bacillota; class Clostridia; order Oscillospirales; family Oscillospiraceae; genus Evtepia. The sequence continues at coordinate 23,903 of JAVBLH010000011.1, forward strand.
AAGATACGCTCCCGCTATGAAAAGTCCCTGGCCAACGTGCCGGAATTTGTGGCCCTGTGCGATGTGTGCCACATTTACGACAATACCTATTCCGCGCCGAAACGAATCTTTCGCAAGAAAAAGGGCGAATATCTCTGCTGGACCAACCGTTCCTGGCCGGCCCAGCGGATCTGCGACCTGGTGCAGCTTCCGGTGACCACCGAGCTGGGTAAGCTGTTTAGGCCAAAATCGAAGTAAGAATCCCCAGGCAAAATCAATAGGCATGCCACCCTTTTGGGCGTGGCATGCCTATTCTTGTAACGTGAAAGAGCAGAGGTGACACCCCCGCCCTTTCAATGATTTCTAAAACTCGCGCTTTTGATAAAAGGCCACAGACAGCCTGTAAGACAGCAGCAGGGCAAGGGCCAGCCCCAGAACCAGCAGCGGCACGGCCAAACCGCTGCCGGTGATTTTAGCAAAAAAGGCCGCCATACCCATGCTGTGATTTCCCAGGGCCAAAATAGCCATATACCCCGCCATAATGGCCACAAAGGGGACGAGGCTCAGGGCCTTTGCCTTTGTGTAGCCCAGCTTGAAGTAAACGGGCAACTGGATGGCCTGGACCAGAAGAAACACCGCGGACAGAAGCAGCACAGAGGACAGGTCCCCCGAACTGCCTGCCGGCGCAAACCCCGCCAGCCTGGCCACCGCCAGCCCCACCGCCGCCAGGCCCAGGGCGAACAGCACCCCGCAGACATTGAGGAGCAGGGCGAAGAGATACCGCCCCTGTACCACCGTCTTTCTCCTGACGGACAGGGTGCTGCAGAGGGCGTCCAGATTGCTTTTTTCACTGAGCGCAAAGGGATAGCCCACAAACAAGGTGGCCATCATCAAACCTACCCCCAGGCTGGAGGCCAGGTTGCCGGACATGGCGGTGAGAAAAACGGCCACCGCCGAAAAAAGCAGCAGATTCTTCCCGGTAAAGTAGGGCCTCACGGTGATATAGTCCAGTTGCAGGGTATTAAAAAGCTTAGTCATGGAGTTTCGCCCCCTTGTTCATAAAAATAATCACTTCATCCAGGGTGATGTCCTCCAGCAACACCTGCCCCGGCAGCTTGCCCCCATCCGCCGCTTCTATCATCCCCTCAAAGCCGGTGCCGTGCTCACGATAGCCGATGACAAGGCTCTTTTGCGCCGCGGTCAAGTCGCCTATCCCACCTGTCACCCGGGCATATTTCTCCAGCAGCACGTCTTTCTCCCCGGTGAAGAGGATGCGCCCCCCAAGGATAAAGGTGATGTAGTCGGCGGTCTTATCCAGGTCTGTGGTGATGTGGGTGGAAAAGAGCACGCTTCTGTCGGGGTCGGAAACGAATTCCCGCAAAAGGTCGCAGATCTCCTCCCGGGCCACAGGGTCCAGGCCGCTGGTGGGTTCATCTAAAAGGAGAAGCTGGGCTCCATGGGACAGGGCTACGGCGATTTGCAGCTTTACCTTCATCCCCCGGGAGAGCTCCTTCACCTTCTTGCCGGGCTCCAGGCCAAAACGGTTTAAGAGGGCCGCATATTGCCCGCCGTCCCAATTTTGATAGAAGGGGGAGATGGCTTTTTCCACGTCACCCAGCGTCCACTCCTCCACGTACATGGGCGCATCCATCACCACGCCGATGTTTTCATTTTGCGCCCCGTCGCCCGTCTGGCCGAAGAGGCGCACCGTGCCTGCGTCGCCCTTCAATATGCCCAAGATCAGCTTGATGACGGTGGTCTTGCCTGCGCCGTTGGGGCCGATTAAGCCCATGATATACCCGCGGGGCAGGTTAAAGCTCACGTCACCCAGGGTGAAGGCGCCATAGGCCTTTGTAAGTCCCCGCACCTCTAATAAATTATTCATCCTCTGCCTCCCACAATAGATTAACACGCGCCATCAGCTCTTCCCTGGTGATACCCTCGGCCTTTGCGGCGGTGATGGCTGTGCCCAGGGCGTCTTCCATCCTGTGCATGGCATTCTCCCGGGCTAATTCCTTGTTCCGGGGGAGGACATAGCAGCCCTTGCCCTGGACGTTCACGATGAACCCCTCCTGCTCCAAGTCGCCATAGGCCCGGGTGGTGGTGATGACGCTGATTTTCAGGTCCCGGGCCAGCTGACGCATGGAGGGCAGCACATCGTCCTCCCGGAGCTGCCCGGAAAAAATGGCCCCCTTGATCTGTTCCTTGATCTGCTCATAGATGGGCGTGCCGGAGCGGTTGGATATGATGAGCCTCACGATTTCGCCTCCTTGAATATTAACACTATATACAGTATATACTATAATGACGATGTTGTCAACAGGCTTTCGAGGCTTTTGTCTCTTTCGAAACTGTGATACACTCATTCAGAAGAAAACCCAAAAGGAGGGGGCACCATGGACATGGGTTGCGGCCCAAACCCCAACAGCCTTTACCCCAAAGAAAACTTAACGCGCATCTGCTTTATCCGCCACGCCGTGAAAAATCCCAATATCATCATCGGGGCGTACACCCATTCCGACGACCCCGGCGGCAGCGCAGATTTTCAGCGTCACGTCACCCATCATGATGGCTTTTGGGGAGACAAGCTCATCAGCGGCAACGCCCTGTAACATGATTAAGGCCGGGAGAGGGGCCTTGGACGGCGGGCCTCCTGCAATCTAAGACCTCTGCGGCCCATCTGCTAACACTTTTCCATCCCCCTCATATATTGTGATAAGCCGACTGAGTGTCATTTCAACGCCCTGGGCGTTTTTGGAGGTTTATCATGAAAAAGCATCGCTATCAAATCAAGGGGTCTCGGGGTAGCGCCGGGGCCTTTTGTCACCTGCCCTCTCCTTGTTTTTCCATGCCCCCCTGCGGGAGCCAGAGCTTTTGCCCGCCCTGTCCCCCCTGTCCACCCAGCCCCACGCCCGACTTTCCCAGAACCGTTTGTACCGCCGCCTTTGAATCTTTGTCCAACCAGCCCTTAGCCACCCCCTCCACCCCGGTGACCATACCCAACGCCTTTAACCCAAACGACGGCCCGGGGCCCTATACCCTCCTCTCCGCTGCTTTTTTCGACCTGCAGCTGCCCCTGGAGGGTTTGCAGTTTTCTCCCTTAGGCGGCAATCTTTACACCCTTTCCGCCCAGATTCGGCCCATGATCTTAGTAACCTATCTGGACGTGAACAGCCTGCAGCGCGCAAAGCTGATCCCGGCGCCTCTGGCTCTTTCCGGCACCGTTACTGCGGCCCAGGACCCCGGCACGGTGGATTGGTGGGCCTTTTTAGACAGTGGCAGTATCACAAGCCCTGTCCTTGCAGGCAATAGCCTGACCTTTACGGCCCAGGCAAATCTTCAGGTCATCGCCCTGCCACCCGCCCCGAGTAACTACGCCGTCCTTCAGGACTACACCTGCGCCCAAGTGCCGCCGGTGAACGCCCTCTGCCGCAGCTTGTTTTTATTGGACAGCTATTGCACGATTTCCACCGCCGTTCCCGGCAACGCCCAAACCGTCATCCCCTTTGTGCCCCTGGGAACCGCCCCTTTCAGTAACCCCAGCGCCCAGCCCACCGGAGGAGACCCTTATTTGCTGCGGGCCACCGCTCTGCCCTCGGACGTTACCATTTTGGACCTGGCCTTCCCTGTCACCCTAACCTATACAGACGGCACCGGGCAGACCCAGAGCCAGGCGACCTTCCTCTTTATGACCATACAGCTTTTGGGCGTGGCCGATGTACCTTCCGCCCGCATACTGGCGGATCTGGAGATTTTCAACCTGTCACTCCCCGGCGGCACCATTACTACCAACTCCATCATCCCCTTCTTCTTCAGCCTTTCCGGTACCATTGCCGTGGTCGAAAGGGAGCCCCGCCAGGTGCTCACCACCGACGCCGTGGAGTGCGGCCCTATTTTGGCCTCTCTTTGCACGGGTATTTTCTTGCCGCCCACCGCAGAGATTACCACTTGAGGAGGAACTTTTCGGCGCCAACCTCCGCCTCTGTCATTCTGGCCAGCCGCAACGAGGGCGCTATGCTGAGGCGCACCCTGGAATCGATGGAAAAGGCCGCCGGTGATCTGCCCTTTGAGGTGATCGTTGTGGATGACGGCTCCACAGACGGCAGCGTTTCCCCAGACTTTTCCTTCCCCTTCCCTCTACGCATCCTGCAAACGAAGGGACTGGGTGTAGCCCCCGCCCGCAATGCCGGAGCCCGGGCTGCCACAGGGGAGATGCTGGTCTTTTGTGACGCCCACATCTCGGTACCCCCAGGCTGGCTGGATTCCCTGGCCTGCTCCTTGGAGGATTCCCAATGCCAGGGAATCACCCCGGGGATAGGCTCCTTGGAGCCCGACGGGTTTTTGGCCCTGTATCAGATCGCCGCATCCGCCCCCCGCCGCGCCGTTGGCTGCGGGCGCACCTTTCGCACCCTGGGAGAAAATACCTGGCTCCCCATGCACGATTCCCCCCGGGAGTGCCCCGTGCTCAGCGGCGGCTGCTTTGCCCTGCGGCGGTGGGTTTGGGAACAGGTCGGCGGCTATGAAGAGGCTTTTCGCGGCTATGGCTACGACGAGGAGGAGATCTCCCTCAAGTTGTGGTTGCGGGGCTTTCGCCTCATGACCGCGCCGGAGGTAACCATCCTCCATCAGTTTCGGCCCGCCGCGCCTTACCCCATCCTGGGCCGGGACCGCCTGGGCAACCAGCTCTATGGCGGGCTGTGCCATTTCAGCAACCAGCGCCTGGGGCGGCTTTTGGCGCTTTTGAGCCGCTACCCGGACTTTGGCGAAATCCGCCGGGAGGTTTTCGGGGCGGAAGACTGGATACAAAAGCGCGAGGCCTATCAGAGAGCCCGGGTCCACGACGATGACTGGTATTTTCAAAAATTTTCCTTAGATCTTTAGCCCGCGGCGGAAAGGGGCACTCTGCCGGAGGAGCTTAGCCTTCCCCATAAAAGGGTGGGTTGCAGGGGTAAAGACTGCAATCCGCCCTTTTCTCTTGCAATCGGGAAGACAAGCTGTTACAATATCATCAGTTTTATTTGAATTTGAGGTGATTATATTGACAGATACCTTCGACATTGCCGGATACTGCCGGATTTCCGTAGATACGGAGCAGGATAGGGACAACACCTCCATCGAAAACCAGCGGACTATTCTGGAAAACTATGTGAAGTCCCGGTTCCCGGGCAGCCGCCTGCAGCTGTTTGAAGACCGGGACCGCTCGGGCTATACCTTTGAGCAGCGGGAAAACTATCAGACCATGCGGCAGGGGCTCATGGCCCGCCAGTATGACATCCTCCTGGTAAAGGATTTCTCCCGCTTCGCCCGCCGCAACAGCCGGGGCCTGGTGGAGCTGGAGGATCTGCGGGACGCCGGGGTGCGCATCATCTCCGTGGACGACAACGTGGACTATCCCAACGACGATGACTGGCTGAAAATTCAGTTTCAGTTTCTCATTAACGAAATGCCGGTGACCGATGCCTCCCGGAAGGTGAAGAGCGTTATCAAGTCCCGCCAGGAGGACGCCAAGTGGATTTGCGCCGTGCCCTACGGCTACGAGATCACCAACTCCAAGCTCATGACCTTTCAGGTGAATCCCGAGGCTTCTGAGGTGGTGCGCATGATCTTTGACCTCTACCTCCAGGGCTGGGGCTATAAAAAGATCGCCAACCACCTCACCGCCCTTTGCATCCCCACCCCACGGATGGTGGAGCGGGCGCGCATCGAGGCCAGGGGCGAGGCCTGCAAGCTGAAGGTGCGGCCTCAGTGGAGCATCGTCACCATCCAGGGCATTTTGGAAAACGACTTTTATATCGGCACCCTACGGCAGCATAAATACACCCGCAAGAAGATCAAGGGCCGAGACGAGAAGCTGGACGACAGCCAGCATAAGGTCTTTGAGAACCATCATGAGGCCATCATAGACCCCCGCACCTTTGCCACCGTAGCGGAGAACCGGAAAAACCGCAGCACCACCCACTACCGGGGCGTGAAAAAATATGACACCACCTATTCCGGCTTCCTCTATTGCGGAGACTGCGGCGCGCCCCTCTTCTCCATGAGCCGCCCCAGCCTAAAGCCCGCCTATACCTGCGGCACCTACCACAGGCAGGGGCGAAAAGGCTGCACCTCCCACCACACCAGGGTCGATCTGTTAGACAGGCTCCTAAAGTCCTATATCCTGCGGGTGCGGGATCACTCCTCGGCCATGATGGAAAGGCTGGAGGCGGATCTTAAAAACGAAAAGGCCACCTTGCAATCGGAGGAGTGCCTCCTGGCCCGGCTGGAAAGTCAGCTGGAATCCGCCCGGGAGGAGCTGAAAGCCACCAAGCGGCAGAAGATCCGCGACCTGGCCAAAAAGCCAGAGAGCGCCGAGACCATCGAGTCCATTTACGCCGAGATGGAGGAGGAGCTGGAGGATCAGCTGGCAGGGCTCCAAAACCAGATCGCCATGACGGCCGATAAGCGCAACACCATCATCCGGGTCAACCGCATCGCCCGGAATGCCCTGGATATCTTCGATGAGATCCTGGTGAAGGACAAGCTGGAAAAAAGGGACTTGGAGCTCATCCTCCAGCGCATCGTGGTCTATGAGGATCACCTGGACATCAAGCTGAAGAGCGATATCGACGCCCTTTTGTCCCTGGGCAGCCTGGAATCCAGGGTTCCGGCGGAAGGTTTGGCCCCCGCAAATTTTAAATCGGGCACAGAGGATAGCTTACCCCCCATGGCGGCAGACGCCATCGCCTGCCGGATGGTTCAGTCCTCCCTCCACCACGAGGACAAGGTCTTCTGTGTCAATATTATCAGCAGTGGCGACCCCCTGGAAATCTATACAGATAAAGATGGCGGTGTGATTTTCAAAAAATACTCCCTCATGGGCGGCTTGGGCGACTTTGCTACCCAGCTCTGCGACACCCTGCACAAAACCACAGGCCGCATCGTGGTCATCACCGACAGAGACAGCTGCATCGCCGTGGCCGGAACCGCCCGCAAGTCCCTTACCGACAAGCGGATCTCCCGGAACTTAGAGCAGCTGATGGAGGGCAGGCAAATCTACCAGCACCAGAAGGATCAAGCCCCCATCCCCGTCTGCGAGGATTCCGACGAGTTCTTTATCGAAACCGTCTCCCCCATCCTGTCCGAGGGTGACGTGTTAGGCTCTGTGGTCTTCTCCGGCACCAAGGACAACTTAGCCTCAGATGAGATCGAGGTAAAGCTGGCCCAAACCATCGCCGGTTTTCTCGGGAAGCATATGGAGTCCTGAGCCTCCCTATTCTCCCAAAGGAAAACGCCCTATATTTGGATTTTTCGTCCAAATATAGGGCGTATTTGTTTTGCTTGGGGCAGGGGCGCCGGGCCCCTTTTAGGGCAGCTCTCCCCGATAGGCAGAAAAGCCGCTGCTTTCCACCTGGGTGCCGTCCTCCAGGATGAAGAGCGCCTCGATGTCCGGCAGGCTTTCGATGAGATTTCGCCCCTTCTCAGGCCCTAAGAGGAAGCAGGTGGTGGAGAGGGCGTCACCGGCGGCGGATGAATCGGACAGAATGGTCACCGAAGCCAGGCCATTTTGGGCGGGATAGCCTGTGAAGGGGTCTAAAATATGGTGGTAGCGCACCCCCTCATACTCGAAATACCGCTCGTTGATCCCAGAGGTCACGATGCTCTTGCCCGTAGCCTTGATGACGGCCACGACCTCCCCCGCCTCCTGGAAGGGGGACTGGACGCCGATGAGAAAGTCGCCGCCCTGGGGGTTGCCGCCAATGAGGAGGAGGTTGCGGCCTAAGTCCAGGATGGCGTACTCCACCCCTTCCGCTATAAGAAGCGCCTTCACCTGATCGGCGATATAGCCCTTGGCGATGGCGCCCAGATTGGCCTCCATACCCGGGTCCTGCAAAATGGCCCGGCCCGGCTCTATCAGCAGCTTGTCCCCGTTGGTTTTTGTCATGGCCGCCGCCAGCTCCTGGGGGGTGGGGTAATGGCCTGTGCGGTCGCCTTTGATATTCCACAATGCGATGAGGGGGCCGGCAGTCACGTCGAAATAACCCTGGGACAGGCCTTGATACTCCTTGGCCAGGCGCAGCACCTCTTCGCACTCGGGGGAGATCTCCACCCAATCCTGCCCGGCGGCTTTGGCCAGGCGGTCTAAGTCGCTGCCCTCTTTCTGAAGGGAAAGGAGGTTCTCCAGCCTGGCAATCTCCGCCATGGCCCGGGTAAGGGTCTCCTCATCCTTCCAGTTGTAGAGGGTGATATTGATTACCGTGTCCAGCATAAAGCTGGTACGGGTGATTTTCTGGGGCGCTGCCCCCCGGCAGGCGGCAAGTCCTAAAAGCAGCGCGGCGCAAAGAAGCAGCGCGGTGGTTCTCTTTTTCATAGCGTTTCCTCTTTTCAAAGCCCCTTCCGGGCACATGCCTGACCATGGAGCCGCTTTATTATACTACACCTCAGGTGGACATGCAAGAAGGCCCGCCCCGGCGCATAGGTATTTTCATGGGAGGTGCTTCCTATGGGAAAAACCCTTCGGCCCTTGGGGCTGATTTTGGCCTTTGGCGCGCTGCTCCTCACCTTTCCCGCTCAGGCTGCCGCCGCCGCCAGGGAGGGCCTAGTCATCTGCTTTCAGCTGATTATTCCCGCCCTCTTCCCCTTTTTTGTCCTCTCCTCCCTCTTGGTCTCCCTGGGTTTTGCCGCCCTTCTAGGACGGGTGTTTCAGGGGGTAATGAGGCCCCTGTTCGGGCTCTCCGGCCCCTGTGCCACGGCACTGTTTTTAGGGGCCATAGGGGGGTACCCCGTGGGGATCCGTTCGGCGGCCCAGCTTTATCAGGAGGGTTTTTGCAGCCGGGGGGACGTGCTGCGGCTCTCGGCCTTTTGCAACAACTGCGGCCCGGCCTTTCTCCTCAGTGTGGCGGGGGTAGGGGTCTTCGGGTCCCAAGGGGCGGGCTTTCTCCTGCTGGGTACCCATCTGGCCGCCTCCCTTCTGGTGGGTGTCCTGTTTCGGTTTTTCCCCCTGGCGCAGGAGGGGCAAAGGGAGGGCAAACCCACAAAGCCCCCACCGGACGCCCCCGGGTTTACCGCCGCGTTTCCGGGCTGCGTGCGGGACTCCTTCCTCTCCTGCCTCAATGTCTGCGCCTTTGTGGTGCTCTTTACCGTACTGCTGCGGCTGCTGATCCACTGCGGTCTTTTGCCAAAACTTTCGGCCATTTTTTCCGGCCTATTGCCTGAGGTTTTTACCCCCGGCCTCTGCCAGAGCTTTTTGGCGGGGTTCTTGGAGCTCTCCACCGGGGTGTACAGCTTATCGGAGAGCGCCTCCTCCCCCTTAGCCCTGCCCCTGGCGGCCTTCATTCTGGGCTGGGGCGGCCTTTCTGTCCACTGCCAGTCTCTTCCCTTTTTGCAAGGCTGCGTCAGCTCCCTAAAGCCCTATTTTTGCGGGAAGCTGGCCCAGGGGGTTCTTGCCGGGCTCCTTACCTGGGCTCTGGCCACCCTGCTCCCGGCTGTTCCGCAGGCCGCGCCCTTGACGGCAGCGGCGGGATTTTTCAGCTCCCCCATGGGCGCGCTTTTGGGGCAGGAGATTTTGGCCCTTTGGATCTTGGCAGGGCTTTTTCTCCTCTTTACGAAAAAAAAGACTGGAAAATCGCCCCCTTTTCCCTTATACTATAAGAAATAAGGGCGCTTTCCGCCCTGGAAAAAGGGGAGGTACCCATGCTGTTTTCTAAAAATCAACCGCCTCGCTGCGGCTATTGCCAGCGGGCCACACCCTATAACCAGGAGCAGGTGCTCTGCATCAAGCGCGGGGTCATGGCAAAGGACGCCCGCTGCGTCAAGTTCCGTTACGATCCCCTCCTGCGGGTGCCGCCCCGGCCTGCCGCCCCGGATTTCAGCCGTCTGCGGGAGGAAGATTTCAAACTGTAAAAGAGAGAATCCCCAGCCGAAAGGCGACGGATTCTCTCTTTCTTCCTTAGGGCAGCTTGCCAATCTCTTCCGCCAGGGCCCGGGTTAGTTTGTTCACCCCCGCAAAATCTACGAAGGGATGGTAGATGGCCTCCAGGGCGTCGTGAAGTTCTTTGGCCTGCTGCAGCTCCCGAATGCCATCCTTTTGCAGCTCCGCCGCCATGCGGTTGGAAAAGCGCAGCCGGGTGCGGCCCTCCTTCAAGAGCTCCCCCTCCGCCATGGACTCCAGCCGGATTCGCCGGAAAGGACGCTTTTCTAAACTGTGGCTCCCCCTTGTGGTGACAAAGGCCAGAGAGAGCTCCGGTACGGAAAGATGCTCCAGGACGGTGGGGTCCTCGGGAGAGAGCCAGGCGATTACGTCGTAGCCTGCCGCCTGTATGCCCCCCAGGAGTTCCGCCAGCATCTGGCCGCCCAGGCCGGAGAAGTCCTGCAATTCGTAGATGCGTTTGTACTGGGCCTCCATGGTGCCGTAGAGGCAGATGTGGCCTTGACAGGTGAGGCCTCCCAAAAATCTTCTGGCCACCCGGCCCCGCTGGCCCTTCTTCCTCTTGACCTCTCGGGAGAGGATGCCTTGGACCCGCTTTTTGATCTTTGCCGCGGCCCCGGCTGTCCAAAAGGGCTCTTCTCCGTTTTGACGCACCTCTTTGGCCGCCCGGAGACATTGATAAGCCCGGGCGTAAGAGGCCCGGTACCTTTGATTCAACTCCACCAGCTCATCCCCAAAGGCCCGCAGGCCCTTGCGGTCGTAAAAATCCCCCAGGCTAACGTAATGCCCCAGGGCGCCGGGATATGTGGGATCCGTCACATGGGCGAAGGCTCCCTTAGCGCCGGAATTTTCGGTCTTTCCCGGCACCTAGTTTCCGCCTTGTGCAACCGCAGCCTCTATCCGCAAAAAAACACCGCCGAACTCCGAAGAGTCCGACGGTGTATTTGTTTGTTTTCTGCCAGGGTGTTACCAGGGGCGGCCTTTTGTTTCAGCCTTGACCCTGCGTATCACATTGACCAGATAGAAAACCCAGATCACAAAGAATGGCAGACAAAGGAAGGTTAAGGTGTTGTACTCCACTTCCAGGCCCTTGAGGGTACACAGCAACATTATAATGATGGTATACCCAGAGGCGGCAACGAGAGAAAAGAAGTTTGGAAAGCGCAAAACTTTATAACCCAAAGCCCTTTTTCCACCTAGCTTTTTTCTGGCGTAGAAATCCAATCCACCTAAGACGAACACGGTCAAGATCCAGCACATGGCTACGTTAGTCATAATCATTGCGCCGCTTGCAATATCCGTCATTCCTACTTCAAAATTCACACCTGGCATACTGGTTCTCCTAATCTAAGTCTAATCATACTACCCTGAAGATAAGCGCTCGGAAAGATTATCTCTCGCCGCTTCTTGCAAACAGGGATCTGGTGCGCTCTTCCACGGAAACCTTGTTGCGGTCGCCGCCGGCGATCATGTAGAGGACGATGCCGAGGACCATCCAGCCGATGAAAAGGTAAACAGCCATCCAAGTCATGAACACGGGGTTGCCGGGGATGAAGAGGAGGACGAAGACCACGGACATCAGGATGCCTGCGAACCAAGCAGTGGCGGCGCCACCGGGGATCTTGTAGGGACGCTCAGCATTGGGCTCCTTAGCACGGAGACGTGCGCAGGCAAAGGAGGTGATCAGCCAGGAGCACACGAAGCCTGCTGCGGAGAAGGAGGTCAGGGGATCGATAAGGCCCAGGCCCAGGAAAGGACCGATCAGGGACAGCACGAAGCAGGCGATGAGGCCGTTGGTGGGGGTGCCTGTCACGGGGTGCTGCTTGGCCAGTGCGCGGGGCATCATGTAGCCACGAGCCATGCCCATCAGCAGACGGGGGGAAGCCATCATGAAGCCGTTCCAAGTGGTGAACAGGCCGCAGACTGCGCCGACGAGGATCAGGTAGTACATAGCACCGCCGATGGCGTTGGGATAAACTACCTTGAAGAGGTTTGCAGCGCCGGGGCTGGCCAGACCGTCGGAAACGATGTTGCCGGCAGCGTCCTTAACCTGGCAGAAGTCCATCCAGGGCATTGCAGAGCCCAAGGTGAACAGCAGGCCAGCGTAGAAGATACAAGCCAGACCAACGGACAGAACCACGGTCTTACCAACGGTTGCTACGTCGCCGGCTGCGTCTTCAACTGCCTGGGGAATGGTTTCGAAACCAGCCAGGAAGAAGGGAGCAGAAGCCAGGATAGCCATTGCACCGCCGAAGAAGTTGGTGTGGTCGCCACGGCCAACGTTCTGATAGGTGGGAGCAAGGTTAGCAGCGTCAAACTTGATGACTGCCATGATCATAGCCAGAACGCCGGCGCCGACCAGAACGACAGTCAGAACTCTCTGCATTACTGCGGAAGCAGTTGCGCCCTTCCAGTTAATGAAGAACAGCACGCAGGAGAAGATGGTGCCAAGGATAATTTGGCCCAGGTAAATGTCTGTATCAACCAGGTTGTAAAGCATGGGGCCCCGAACGCCGGGGAACAGGATGCTGAGGATTTCGCAAACCTGGATTGCTTCCCAGGGGATGATGGTGACGAAGCCACCGAATGCAGCCCAACCGGAAATAAATGCGATTTTTTCATTGAATGCTCTGTAAGCATAAGCGGTACCACCGCCGGCGACAGGCATCATCGGAGCCAGTTCGCAGTAGCACAGAGCGACGGGGATCATCATGATAAGTGCAATCACGTAGCCTAAGGATGCGGGCAGCGGACCGCCGGAACCTGCCATCCATCTGTTGATAGAAACCGCCCAGCCTACGCCGACGATTGCGCCGAAACCAATGCAGAAAAAGTCAAATGCACTGATGCCAGCAGTTTTCTCTCCCTTATTACTCATAAAAAAATACCTCGTTTCTTGTTGAAAATTGGAACTGAAGACCCATGGTCTTCTTTTCATTACAGCAAGTTTTCAACTTCTCGAAAATGATGCGTATGCTGTCTGGGCCTTCGCCTTCTGCCTTTTGGCTGCTGCCAAGAGGAAGGCACCGGCCATGCATCGCAGAGCTTTCACTCTGCTTCCAAGGATTTTGCGCTTGAGTTGTCCAACCGACCCCGAACTGGCTCAAACCTCAGGGTGTTGGGATTCTGTTTCTCTGTCTCCCCCGGATACGATATCATCGTTTAGGGGACAAAACCCTCTAGGAATCCTCGGCCGCGCTTTTTCAGAAAGGCGGCGGGGCCTTCATGAGGGGGATATTACCGACCGTTTGGGGATTCATCTCTTACATCCGCCCCGGACTGGCCAATAGCATCCTTTCTTTTCCCGTCTTTCTCTTCGGTTTCTCTGCATGGCGTCCCCCCAATCCATAGATGACATTGAGCCTTCACGCGAACAACTCGTGATCGTACTCTGCATAAACAGAGTGTTCCACGTGTGGCAAGTATACCACACTGTATAGAAAAAATAAAGAGAAAATTTGTTTTTTTAGTAAATTTATCATACCTCTTCTGTATGTTTTTTGTGGTATCAACGAATTTCGCCTGCTAGATGTGGTAATTTGCAGGGAGAAATCCAGTTTATTCCTGCCTTTTTTGCGCTGCTTTTCCCCTTATTTTTCTTCCAATTTGCTCCATCCCTAGCTTTAGAATATGACAGGGAAATCATAATTAGACTATCCCTCTTTGCCCTCGGCACCGTGGCCACTGCCCCTTTCCGCCAGATAGGAAAGAAGGGCCGCCCTTTGATTTTTCACCCTGCCGTCTAAAAGCGCCTCCAGAAGGGTGTCCAGAGCCGTCCCCACTTCCCTGCCCGCATAACCCAGGGCCAAAAGGTCGCCCCCCTTTACCGCCAGGTCATGGAGGGTTAGGGCCTGGCCCTCCCGGAGAATTTTCTCCGCCAGGGCCTCCACCCTGTCGTAATGGGCCTGCCTGTCGTGATATTGAGGGGCCTGACCCAGATTATCCGCCCGCTTCACGACCAAAAGCTTTCGGAATATCTCCGGCCCCAAACGGGAGAGCCAGCGGCGCAGGATACCCTCGTCTAAGTCTATGGGGGTATCGTGGAGCTTAATTAAGGTAAGGATCTCCTCCTGAGAGGCCTTGTCAAACCGCAGGCGGCGGAGGATCGCCTCCCCCATTTTGGCGCTTAGTTTACCATGGCCGTAAAAGTGGCCTCTGCCCTCTTTGTCCCTGGTGAAGGTGCCGGGTTTTCCCATGTCGTGAAGGAGGACGGCAAGGCGCAGGTTCACCTCCGGGGGCGTGTGGTCCAGGGCCACGGCGGTGTGGGTGAGCACATCGTAGCAGTGGTATTTGGTATGCTGCAAAAAGCCCTTCATGGGGAGCAACTCAGGAAGGATTTGGCCTAAAATATCCGTATAGGAGAGAAGGATGCGCCCGGCGTCCTTGCCGCAGAGAAGCTTTTTCAGCTCCTGGGCTATTCGCTCCGCTGCCACTAAGGAGAGCTTTGGGGTCTTTTCCCCCATGGCCCTCTCCGTTTCCACCTCCAGGGCGAAGCCCAAAGCAGCGGCAAAGCGCAGGCCGCGTAGGATGCGCAGGGGGTCCTCCTCAAAGCGGACCTGGGCATCCCCCACGCAGCGGATCAGGCGGGCTTTCAGGTCCGCCTGGCCGCCCCAGGGGTCAAAGAGGCCTCTTTGGGGATGATAGGCCATGGCGTTCACGGTAAAATCCCGCCGGGCTAAGTCCTCCTTTATGCTTCTGGTAAAAGAGACGTGGTCGGGCCTGCGGGCGTCGCTGTATGGGCCGTCTACCCGGAAGGTGGTGATCTCCAGGGGGAGCCCTGCTAAAAGCACGGTGACGGTGCCGTGCTTTAGGCCGGTGGGAATCACGCGGCAATCCCCAAAGACCGCCATGGTCTCCTCCGGGGTGGCGGCGGTGCAGAGGTCCCAGTCGCCGGGGGGGCTGCCCAAAAGGCAATCCCGCACCCAGCCGCCCACCAGCCAGGCTTCGTAGCCCGCGGCTTCCAGGCGGGTCAGGGCCTTATTCACTTCTTCCGGGAGGATAAACATAGGCCCACGCCCTCCGTTTTCTGTCAGTAACCCTTTGTCTTTTATGATGTAGTGGCGCTTCTACTTCTTATCGGCTTCTTCCCCGTGGAAGAGGATGACAAACTCCGTCCCGTTGCCCGGCTCGCTGTAAAGCTCCACCTTGGCGTCGTGATAGGCGGCGGCGTGCTTCACGATGGAGAGGCCCAGACCCGTGCCGCCTATGTCCTTGGAGTGGCTTTTGTCCACCCGGTAAAAGCGCTCAAAAACCCGGCCCTGCTCCTCCTTGGAGATACCTATGCCCGTGTCTTTCACCGAGAGGGCCACCCTGTCTTCCCGCCGGGTAACGGAGACGACTATCTGCCCGCCTTCCTTATTATATTTAATGGCGTTGTCGCAGAGGTTGGAGACGATCTCATCTATGATCTGCTCCGCTCCGGTAATTTTCTGGCTGCTGCCCGCTAAGTGGAAGGTGATGCCCCTGTGGTCCGCCTTGGTCTGCAGGCTTTCCGCCACCCGCCGGCAGGTTTCATAAAGGTCGATGGAGACCCGCTCCAGGCGGATCTGGTGGCCCTCGTCCAGCTGGGAGAGTTTTAGGATATCACTCACCAGGTCGATGAGCCTTTGGGTCTCCTCGTGGATCTTCCCGGCGAACCGGGGAATGTCCTCCTGCTGCACGATGCCGTCTCTGATGATCTCCGCGTAGCCGGAGATGGAGGTGAGGGGGGTTTTCAGTTCGTGGGAGACGTTGGCGGTAAAGTCCCGGCGGATTCTGTCCTGCTTTTCATAGCCCCGCTTCACTTCATTATACTGCTTTTGGAGCTGCTTTTGTATGGAACGGTTTTGCTCCAGCATACGGGCGGCGAGGGGCTGCAATTCCACGCAGACCTTTTGGGTTTCTAAGTCCTCCAGCCTGGCGTCCATCAAGGGGGCGGTCACGGCCCGGGTGATGCGCCACGACACTAGGAGGGAGAGGATACCCGCCAGGACAGTCAGAAGAAAGAAGGGCCAGAGCAGGTCAATGCCCAAGGCGTAAAAGCTGCTGATTTCCCGGGAGACTGCAAGCACGGAGCCGTCTTCCAAGGGCTTGGCATAGCCCACGGCTTCTGTTATGAGGTCGCCTGTGTTGAAGACCGCTCTGCCTTCTCCTAATGCACGGGCCTCTTTGATATCTGTCCAGGTTGAAATGGGATTTCGATTGCGCAGCGTTCCTGTGCTGTTGTATTGCACCTTGTCTTGGGCATCCACCAGGAAAATTTCCGTGGTGTCCCGGTAGGCAAGAGACTTTAGTCCCTCCACGCCGCCTTGATCGAAGGTGGCACATACATAATCCCACTCGGGTTTCAGCCCTTCTGCGGTTCTTTGCACGTTTTGGTCAAACATGCTACAAAGAGCCCAATAAAAGCTTGCGGAAAGCAGCGCCACGCTGACCAGCAGCGTATACCAAAATATCTTTCTCTTCACAAGATCTCCTCTTTTCCTCCGTGCATTCCTCCCTCTATTATACCTCCAAAGAAAAAGAAAGAAAACCCTCAGTTCCGCGCCTGTTTTTTAGCAGGGCGGCGAGGGTTTTTCTTCCTTTATCCTATCAGCCCTTGGGGATGATGGTGATCTGGTCTCCCACAAAGCCGGTCTGTTCCATAACGATTTCGCCTATCTTGGCCACGTCCGCGTCGGTGAGGTCGCCCTCCACCCCGGACACCACCACGCTGATGTTTTCGTGATCCATGAAGGCCACGCAGTTGGTATAGCCCTTGGCCACCACCAGGTTTTCGATCTGCGCCTCGGTGAGGGTGATGTTAGCCATGGTCTGGATGGCGATGTTGGCCTCATCAATAGTCTCCTGCGAAGCTTTCTCATCCTTGGTCGCCTCCTGGAGGATGGAGAGGGCGCTGTCCCTGGCCTGCTGGCGATTCAGGCGTGCCTCGGCGAAGTAGGTCCCCTTAGCAGTCCCGTTCTGGGCGGCGTTGGGGTCTGTTTGGGTGCTCTGCTCCCCTGTGCCCGCCACCAGGGCCGCTTCTCCCAGGGTTTTGCCCACTGTGGCCCCCTCTTGGTTATAGGTCCAGTTTAAGTACACCGCCGCGCAGACAAATAGGACGATGGCACCTACGATGGCGTTTCTCTTCCAAAGCTTCAGTTTCTTCATGTTTCTTCCTCACTTTCCTCGACTACAAATTGAAATTTTGCTGGCGCCCAGGCCGGTAATTGCCCCGGTGGCCTCGGTGAGCTTCAGCCGCACTTGGGGATCGTTACCCCCGTCGCAGATCACCAGGGCCCCCTGAAACTGGGGGTAGATCTCCTGGAGGGCCACGGTCTCCTGGGTGCCGCTGCCCCGAGAGAGCACCACAGGCTCCGTTTTTTCCTCCAAGCCTTTTTCCGTTTCCGCGTATTCGCTGGTCTCAGCCAAAACCTGCTGGGTTCCCGTCTTGATGCTGAGTACCACTGTCACCTCCCCCGCTCCCGCTATCTCCGACAGGGCGGCGGAGAGCTTTTTCTCCATCTCTGCCAGGTCGAAGGCTTCGGCCCTTACCGGGCTTTTTGTGCTGCCTGCCGCCGGCTTCTCCGACCCAAGGGGCAAGAAGAGCAGCAGCAGTCCCGCCAGGATCACCAGCAGCACCGGCTGGTAACGCTTTAGCACCTCGCCCAGGCGGCTATTGGTTCCCAAGAGTTCCTTTACCTTCATGTTACTTCCTCATTGATGTATGTTTGATGATCCTGGTCTATTCCCAAATCTTTGCGGAGTATTTCGGCGACGACCCCTTGGGCCTCCCCGCTGAGAGTCCCCCTTACCTCGGCCCAGGCGGGAATGGGTACCCCATTCTCGTCGGGCTGGCAGGTAACGGTGACCCGGCAGGTGATGCCCAGGGCCAGTGCTTTGTCCAAAACATATGCGCCCAGTTCCTGTTCTATGATAGCTTTTGTAAATTCCCGGCTAGCCTCCTCCTGGCTCTCGGCGCTCTCTATGGTGATGGATTCCAGGCCGTTTGCCGCGATATACAGCTCCTGGTAATCCAGGTGGACGATGGGCTGGAGTATCCCCAGCATCAGCACCAGGCCCCCGGTGAGCTTGGCCACCTTTTTCACCGCACCGGGTGGCATCAGGGCCTCGGCCACGGCGATGATCATGGCGGAAACCGTGACGGCCATAATCCATTTTCCCAAAAAATCCATCCTGACCCCCCCTATCCCGAAACCATGGAAATGGCCGATACGATAGAGATGATCATCAGGATGGCGCAGGAGGCCGTCATGCCCAGCACCAGGCCAAAGGCGCTGCCTATGGCGTCGATGAGTCCTGCCGTGCGGTTATCGGCCACGGTGGAGGCCAGGGCCGAGGTGCCCTTATAGGCTAAGTAGTGGGCCCCCAGATTGAGAAAGGGCAAAAAGCACATGGCCAGCACCGCCAGGGCCCCGAAGACCCCAATGGCGCTGCGCAGGAGGGAGGCCCCCGCCAATACCGTCTCCGCCGCATCGGAGAGAATGCCCCCCACCACGGGCACCATATTGGAAACGGTGAATTTGGCGGCTTTTACTGTTGCCGCATCGGCGCTGCCCGCAATGGCCCCACTGATATTGAGATAGCCGATAAAGGCCAAAAGCACCATGGCCAGCACCGTGTTTACCGTCCATTTAATAAAGCCGCCTATGCGCTTTAGCCCCTCGTTTCCCAGGGCGGCGTAGGCCACTGAGGCGGCGATGAAGGCAAAGGTCATGGGGAGCAGCACCCGGTTGATGAGGGTGATGAGAAAGTCGGAGAAGAGGATGGTGGCCAGCTGCTTGGCCGCTGCCGCTCCCGGCGCCCCCGCTGCCGCAGAGGCCGCCGCCATAGAGGGCAGCAGCACCTTGGAAAAGGTTTGCATCTGCCCCATGGTCTCCCGGCCCATGCCCACCATGGCGAACATGTCGCTCACCGCCACCGCCGTGATGGCCAGGGCCGCCGCTACGGGCATTATGGGCATGTCTGTGCCTGTCCCCTTGCCTACCCCTTCTGCCAGGCCGAAGAGGAGCACCACGGAGAGGATCACAAGGCAGCTCTTCACCGCGTGCTTCACCACCCCCTGGGCAGACTCCTTTCCGTTTTCCAGAATGGTTTTCAGGATCTCCTGAATGTCCATCCCCTCGCTGATCTCTGTATCGCCCAGATAAGGCGCCGCCTCTTCCTTCAGCTCCGGCAGGCCAAAGAGCTCCGATTGCTCCCGCACCACCTCCTCCTGCTCGATGGCCAAAGCAGGCAGGGGCAGGAGGAGCAGGAGGAGGCACAGAGCCAGTCCCATCTTTTTCGCCTTCATAAGAGGCCTCCTATCATTTGCAGTACCATTTTCAAAAGGGGGAGGGCCAAAAGGATGGCCGCTGCCGCCCCCGCCATTTCGATGAAGCTGGCAATGCCGCCCTCCTTGGCGTCCCGGCAGACCTCCGCCGCCAGCTTGGTGACGATGGCGACCCCCACGGTCTTCAGCACGGGGGTCAAGATCACATCGGAGATCCCCGCCATGTCCCCCAGCTGCTCTATGATGTCCCGTATCTCCTGAAAGGCCGGCATGGCGGCAAAAAGCAGGAAGAGACAGGCGCAGAGGGCAAGGGCGGTGCCGATGTCCGGGGTTTTTTGCCTGACGATGACGGCGCAGAGGGCCGCCACCATAGCCAGGGCGCCCAGTTGCAGTATATCCATGGCTTTAGAGGTGGAAGAGGGTTTTGACCAGGTCGAAGAGGCTGCTGATCTCCCGCACCACCATCATCAGCACCACGATAAGGCCGGCCAGGGTGGTCATGGTGGCCTGCTCCTCCCTGCCGGAGCGGGCCAGCACCTGGTTTAACACAGACACCAAAATTCCTATAGCCGCAATTTTGAAAATCAGATCCACATCCATGAAGCGAACTCCTCCTTTGTGTTCCGGGTCTTCTTTACACCCCACTCTATGAGTGCCTGTCCCCGCTTATGCAAAGATTCTTTTCGCGGCGGGCAACGGGATAGGAAGCAGCTGACGCGAAAAGGGACCCGGCGTCTTCAGCGGAATATACAAACCCTTACACAAATGACATTTATTAATGAAACTACATACATGTTTCATTTTTCGGCTCGTTTCCATTCTTCCGTCTGTTCGACTTTCCATCATTTGGATATATTTGGCTGATTATTGGCAGTATGTCTAGAAAATTTATACTCATTTGGTAATATTTTCGTTGTATTTTATAATGGATGTGCTATAATTAACACCATTGGAGTATCTTGGAAAAACTTCCTTTTAGAATTGTTCCGCACTCCTATCCAGTATAAATATGTGAATTGGTGGTCGCCTATGCCGGACGATAGAAATATGAATCCTCTCCAGCGCCCCGAGCTTTTCTCCAGTATGAATGAAACCGACTCCATCGCCGTTTTGGAAAGCATCCTCAACGGGATGGACGCGTACATCTATGTCTCTGACCCTGTTACCGACGAGATCCTCTTCATCAATGAAAAGATGAGCGAGGCCTTTCATCTGGAAAAGGGCCTTATGGGGCAGACCTGCTGGAAGGTCCTCCAAGAGGGCTTTACGGAGCGCTGCTCTTTTTGCCCCTGCTATGCCCTGGAAAAGGCGCCCCTCGCCCCCGTGGTCTGGGAGGAGCATAACACCGTGACCAAGCAGTTTTACCGCAACACGGACCGGTTTATCAAATGGCCCGACGGCAGAACGGTGCATATGCAGCATTCCGTGGATATCACCGAGCTGAAAATGGCGGAGGAGGCTATCCAAAAGCGCCTGGAGCAGCAAGAGCTCATGAGCCGCATTACCCAGAGCTTTCTCACCAGCGAGGTGGCCTCCCAAACCATAGAGGATGCCTTGGCTTCTACGGGGGAATTCTGTCAGGCGGGGCGAACTTTAGTCTCCCTCTTCGATATGGAGCGGGTGGGCTTTTCCAGCCGCTATGCCTGGTGCAGCCCGGTTCTGGTGGATACCCTGGGAGACGTGGCCAAGGAGGACGTTTTTTTGTCCTACCGCCCCGGCAACTATTTTTACGACTGCTTCGAGGTGAAGGGGCTTCCCTACGTTGCCGTGGACAACGTGACCCAAGAGGCCCATCCCGAGCTCTTCGCGGCCGGGGCCAAGTCTGCCCTCATCTACCCCCTGCTCGCCGACGGAAACCTCACCGGCCTTTTGCAGTTTCACCACTGCTTGAACCACCACCGCTGGGACGACAGCGATGTTCACCTAGCGAACCTTTTAAGCAGCGTTTATGCCGGGGTTTTGGAGCGGCAGGCCATGGAGGGCAACCTGCAGCGCATGACCTCCATCGTGGAAAACACCCCCAACCTGGTGGTCTATCTCAACGACCGGGGCCAATTCGTCTACGTGAACGACGGCGCCATCCAGCTTACCGGGTATTCCCGCCAGGAACTTTTGGAGGGGGATATCACCCTGGTCCACGACCCGGCGGATTCCGAATACGTGATGGAAACCCTCTTCCCCAACGCCCTCAAGGGAGCGGATTTGACCTTTGAGCTGCCGGTAATCCGCAAGGACGGGGAGCGCCGCCACTTTTCCTTTAACTGCTTCATCGTCCACAACGACGGCGAGGCGGGCCTGGGGGTTATCGCCACCGACGTGACGGAAAAGAAGCGGATCGCCGAGGAACTGGTGGCCGCCAAGGAGTCCGCCGAAAGCGCCAGCCGGGCCAAGAGCGAATTTTTGGCCCGGATGAGCCACGAGATCCGCACCCCCATGAACGCCATCATCGGCATGACCACCATCGCCGCCAACGCCAAGGAGGTAGATAGAAAGGACTATTGCCTCTCCAAGATCGACACCGCCTCCAAGCACATGCTGGGGGTCATCAACGACATTTTGGACATGTCAAAAATCGAGGCCAATAAGTTTGAAATCATTAACGGTGAATTCGACTTTGAACGTATGCTGATGAACACCACCAACATGATTAACTTCCGGGTGGATGAAAAGCAGCACAACTTAGTGGTAAATATGGACACCACCATCCCCCACTACTTAAACAGCGACGAGCAGCGCCTCTCCCAGGTGATCACAAACCTGCTCTCCAACGCCGTGAAATTCACCCCGGACAAGGGCACCATTATGCTGGACGTGAAAAAGCTGGAGGAAACCGACGAAGACGTTTTCCTGGAGATCTGCGTGGCGGATAACGGCATAGGCATCGCCGAAGACCAGCAGGGCAATCTCTTCCAGTCCTTCGAGCAGGCCGACGGGGGCAAGGCGCGGAAATACGGCGGCACGGGCCTGGGCCTTGCCATCTCCAAAAAAATCGTGGAACTCATGGGGGGCGAAATCACCCTCCACTCCGAGCTGGGAGTGGGCACCACCTTTACCTTTACCGTGCGGGCCAAGAAGGGCAGCTACGTCCCCAAGGCCACCCTGCACCGGGATATCAATATGCAAAACCTCAATATCCTGGCAGTGGACGATTCCCGGGAGGTGCGGGAGTACTTCACCGACCTGATGGAGGCCTTAAAGCTGCCCTGCTCCGTGGCAGCCAGCGGGGAGGAAGCCCTGCGCATGATAGAGGCGCACAAGAACACCCGGCCCTTTAACGTATTCTTCGTGGACTGGCTGATGCCGGGGATGGACGGCGTGGAGTTGACAGAAAAAATCCGCGCCGCCGTGAATTGCGACTCCGTGGTCATCATGATCTCCGCCGCCATGTGGAGCGACATTGCCGACGCCGCCACCGCCGCAGGGGCCGACCGCTTTATCGCAAAGCCCCTCTTCCCCTCCTCCCTGGTGAACTGCATCAACGAATGTCTGGGGGTGGAAAACGCCAAGGAGCAGCAGCGGGAGGACGAGGCCCTCCAGGTGAATTACAAGGGGCGCCGCGTGCTGCTGGTGGAGGACATAGAGATCAACAGGGAGATTGTTCAGACCCTGCTTTACGACACGGGCCTGGAGATTACCTGCGCCCACGACGGCGCCTCTGCCCTTGACATTTTCCAACAGCGGGGGGCAGACTTTGACCTTATCTTCATGGATATCCATATGCCCATCATGGACGGGCTGGAGGCCACCATACGAATCCGGCAGCTGGATTCCTACGAGGCAAAAACCGTTCCCATCGTGGCCATGACCGCCAACGCCTTTAAGGAAGACATCGACAAGTGCATCGCCTGCGGCATGAACGACCACCTGGCCAAGCCCATAGACGTGGACGCCATGATGATGAAGCTGGCGAAATATTTGGGTTAGCGCTAAGAACCATACCGGTCCAAGGGAAAGCCTTTGGGCCGGTTTTTCACTGAACCGATTAGGAGGCGGCATGATGAAACGGATTCTTTCTCTTTTCCTGGTTGCCTTACTGCTGTTTTCTCCGGGCTGTGCAGCCGAGGCACTTGCCTTTTCCGATGTGACCCGGAACGATTGGTACTTTGACCCCGTTACCGAGCTGACGGAGGCCGGAATCCTCCAGGGCTATCCCGACGGCAGCTTCCAACCCATGTCCCCCATCAGCGGCGGGGAGTTTGTCGCCATCATCGCCAGGTTGCTGGGCCTTGCCCCGGAGGGCGGCGGGGCTCATTGGGCTTCGGGACTGGTCAACGCCGCCCTCTCTCGGGGACTATTTGACTACGATGAGCTGCCGCCCACAGGAGAGCGCTTTGATCTGCCCATCTCCCGTCAGGTGGCGGTGAAGATCCTCCAAAATGCCGCCGATCCCGGGTACAGTGGGGATTATGGCAGGTGGGCGGGGCAGATCGCCGACCTGGCTGCCTTGGACGGGCGCTATTACAATGCCGTCTTTGCGGCCTATGAACGGGGCCTGGTATTGGGGGACGAGAAGGGCTATTTCCATCCCAAAGAGGGGCTTACCCGGGGAGAAGCCTGCGCCCTGATTACCCGTGCCATGGCCCTTTACGGCCTTCCTTCCGCCCAGAGCCCCACCACCGGGCCTGAGCCATTACCCCCATCTGCCCCCATCTCCGGCGGGGTTTCGGAACACGGGGTTCTTTCCCTTTCGGGCACAGCCTTGGTGGATGAAAACGGCCGCCAGGTGGTGCTGCGGGGGATGAGCAGCCACGGCATTCAGTGGTTCCCGCAATTTGCCTCCCCGGACGCCATCCGGGCCACCCGGGACTATGGCGCCAATCTTTTCCGGGTGGCCATGTACACGGAGGAAGGGGGCTATCTGACAAACCCCGCCCTGAAAGATCGTGTCATTGCCGCTGTGGATGCTGCCATCGCCTTAGACATGTACGTCATCATCGATTGGCATATCCTGTCCGACGGAAATCCTTTGAGGCACCAAGAGGAAGCCATCGCCTTTTTTAGCGCAATGTCCGCCCATTACGCCGGGAACCCTGCCGTTCTCTATGAAATCTGTAACGAGCCCAACGGGAATGTGACCTGGCGCGACCACATCGCCCCCTATGCCCGGGCAGTGATTCCTGTCATTCGGCAAAACAGCCCCCAGGCTTTGATTCTGGTGGGCACAGGCACCTGGAGCCAGGACGTGGACTTGGTAACGCCCTTGGAGGAGACGGGTATCCTTTACACCTTCCACTTTTACGCCGGTACCCATGGGGAAGCATACCGCGACAAGGTGCGTCGCGCTCTTTCCAAAGGGATTCCCGTCTTTGTCTCCGAGTGGGGCGTTTCCGATGCCTCCGGGAGCGGCGGCGTCTACCTGGAGGAGGCTTCCAGGTGGATGTCTTTTCTCCGGGAGGAACATCTCTCCTGGGCCAACTGGTCTCTCTGCGACAAAGGGGAGTCCTCCGCTGCTCTGCTTCCCGGGGCTAAGGCTGCCGATGGGTTTCAAGCCGGGGAGCTCTCCCCCTCAGGCAGCTTTGTGTTTTCCCATTTTAGCGACTAACAAAAAAGGCACCTGACGGGAGTCTATCCCCGTCAGGTGCTCTTATGAATATGTAAGTTCTTAGCCCATGGTTTCCATGAGTTCCTTCACGCCGTCTAAGGTAATGGACACAGCGCTGCGGAATTCTGCCACCAGCTCCTGACTGATGACGTCCTGGCGGAACTGGGTCATGATATCGTTGCTGAGCTCAAAGACTCTCTTCAGGCCCAGGTTTCCGGCCATGCCCTTGATGGCGTGGGCCACTTCGCCGGCCTTGTGGTAATCCTGCTGGGCCATGGCATCTTCAAAGGCCTGGAACTCCGTGCTGCCCACATAGAGGTTCAGCATACGTTTATAAAGAGACTGGTTGCCGCGTACGCGGCTCAATCCGTCGTTGACATCAATATATTTCGCCATTTCCTCTGCGGTTAAATTGTGTCCCATACTCCCGGCCTCATTTCCTTATTTGCTATCGCGCAACTTGGTAATTTCCATCTTAACACAAATTTGTTACAATTGCAATTATTTCTGCAAGTTTTTTTCTGACTTTTCTGGAAATTGTTTTGCCTGCTTCATCGATAGGGATATCCGCTTTTTCTTCCCGTCCACCTCTAGCACCACCACCTGCACCACGTCGCCCACGGAGAGGGCCTCGCTGGGGTGGCGGAGGTAGCGGTCGGTGATCTGGGAGATGTGCACCAGGCCGTCCTGATGGACGCCTATGTCCACAAAGGCGCCGAAATCAATGACATTGCGCACGGTGCCGGAAAGCTCCATCCCAGGCTTTAGGTCCTCCGCGGAGAAGATACCCCGGCGGAAGAGGGGCGGGGGCAGCTCGTCTCTGGGGTCCCGGCCCGGCTTTTGCAGCTCCTTCAATACGTCCTGGAGGGTGGGCAGGCCTATCCCACAGTGGAGGGCCACTTTTTCCGCCCCCAGTTCTGTCACCCTTTTGGCAATTTCCGAAATGTTACCCTTTTTCAGGTCCTCCCTGCCGTAGCCGCAGAGGGGCAGCAGCTTTTCCACCGCCTCGTAGGCTTCGGGATGGACGCCGGTGTGATCTAACACCGAGGCGCTCTCCGGTACCCGCAAAAAGCCCGCACACTGCTGAAAGGCCTTGGGGCCTACCTTGGGCACCTTCAGGAGCTGGCGGCGACTTCCGAAGGCCCCGTTTTCCTCCCGGTAGCGAACGATGTTGGCAGCGGTGACGGGACCTAAACCCGCCACGTAACCCAACAGGGCCACAGAGGCGGTGTTCACATCCACCCCCACGCTGTTGACGCAGTCTTCAATGACGCCACCCAAGGCGCCCTCCAGCTGGGCCGGGGGCATGTCGTGCTGGTACTGGCCCACCCCTATGGAGCGAGGCTCTATCTTCACCAGCTCCGCTAGGGGGTCCTGGAGCCGCCGGGCAATGGAGACGGCAGAGCGCAGGTTCACGTCCAGATTGGGAAATTCCGCAGCGCCTAAGGGGGAGGCAGAGTAGACAGAGGCCCCCGCCTCGTTGACGATCATGTAGCTGAGGGGCTTTTTGCAGCGGGGCAGCAGCTGGGTTACCATCTCCTCGGTCTCCCGGGAGGCGGTGCCGTTTCCGATGGCGATATGCGCCACCTGATGGGTCTCCGCCAGCCTTTGGAGGGTGACGATGGCCTCTTCCTTCTGGCGGCTGCCCAGGGTGGGAAAGGTGACGGCGGTGGCCAGCACCTTGCCGAATCCGTCTACCACTGCCACTTTACAGCCGTTGCGGTAGCCGGGGTCCAGCCCCATGGTAACCTTGCCCTTCACCGGGGGCTGCATCAAAAGGGGCCGCAGGTTTAAGGCAAACATGCCTATGGCCTCACTGCTGGCCTTTTCGGTGAGCTCGCCCCGCAGCTCCCGCTCTAAGGAGGGTTCTAAAAGGCGCTTGTAGGCGTCCTCCCCCGCCTTGGTGAGGAAGGCGGCGGCTTCATCCTGGGGGCTTTTCAGGAGCCTTTTCAGGATGATGGCCAGGGCCTCTTCCGGGGGCAGCTGGATTTCCACCTGGAGAAATTTCTCCCGCTCGCCCCGGTTGATGGCTAAAATCTGATGGTTTTGCAGCCGGGCGATGGGCCGGGAGAACTCGTAGTAGAGGCGGTACACGGAGTCCTCCTCCTTGGCGGCCTTAGTGGTGAGATTCCCTCGGCGGCGGAAGAGACTGCGCAGAAGCTTGCGCACTTCCGCATCGTCGGAAATGGTCTCTGCAATAATGTCTGAGGCCCCTTGCAGGGCATCCTCTAGGGTTTCCACGCCCTTTTCCGGGTCTACATAGGTCTGGGCCAATTGCCTTAGGGGCGGTAGGCCCGGCTTTTGGGCCAGGATTTCCTCCGCCAGGGGTGAAAGGCCCTTTTCCTTGGCCATGGAGGCGCGGGTGCGGCGTTTTTGCTGATAGGGGCGGTAGAGGTCCTCCACCTCCGCCAGGGTCTTGGCCTGCTGGATTTGGGCCTTCAGCTCTTGGGTGAGCTTATCTTGGGCCGCGATGGCGGAGAGGACGGTGTCCTTCCGATCGGCCAGGTTTTTCAGATAACGCAGCCTTTCTTCCAGGCGGCGGAGGGTTTCGTCGTCCATGCCGCCGTGCTGCTCCTTGCGGTAACGGGCGATGAAGGGGATGGTGTTCCCCTCCTCCAGCAGCTTGATGACGGCCTCTACATAGGAAAGGGGCTGATCCATCTCCAGGGCCAGTACTTTAGTGAGATCCATCCCGGGCCTCCTTTGTGGTTTATCTTGGCAGCGGCCCTTTTGGCGCGCTTTCCCATTTTAACAGACAGGGGCCGAAATGCAAGCATAAAAAAGCCTGTACCCCGGATTTTCCCTGGTACAGGCTTTCATCTTTAGCCGGAGAGACCCGCAAATTCCTTTACGCTGCCGGATTTCACCAGGACGCGGCCGCTTCGTACCATGTCTACAAAGAGGGTGGCCATCTGGGGGTCAAACTGCCGCCCGGCCTCCTCCTCGATGATAGTCAGGGCCCGCTTTAAGGGGTAGGCCTGCTTATAGCTGCGGGTGGACATCATGGCGTCGAAGGAGTCGGCGATGCAGAGGATTCTGGCCCCGATGGGGATGTCCTCGCCCTTGAGCCCCCGGGGGTAGCCGGAGCCGTTATAGCGCTCGTGGTGCCCGATGACGCTGGGGATTACGTAGTCCAGGGAGGGCAGGAACTTAATCATGGCGATGGACTGCTCCACGTGGCCCTTCATGATTTCAAACTCCTCGTCAGTAAGGCCGCCGGATTTGTTCAGGATATGCTCCGGAACGCCTATCTTCCCGATATCGTGGAGGAGGGCCGCCTGGCGGATGATCTCGATATACTCGGCGTTCATGTTGAGTCCCTCGGCGATCTTCGTGGCATAGTACAGCACGTTCATAGAGTGGTTAAAGGTGTAATGATCCTTGGCGTCGATGGCGGCCATCAGGGCGTAAATGGTGTTTTCGTACTCGCTGTACACGGTTTTTTGCTCTGCGAAGGTGGCCTTGGTCTTTTCCAGCTGATAGTCACCGTTGGTATAGGCCACCACGGCGTTTTTGCCGTTGCGCTTCACATGGAACATGGCCAGGTCAGCGTGCTCAATGAGGGCCTGGACACTATTGGCGGAGTAGGGGATGGCCGCCACGCCGCCGGAGAGGGACAGGGACCGGATGGCGAAATCCTTGTGGGTGCGGTGGAGGTTGGCCACCTGGTTTCTGATGTTATCCGCCAGAAGCTTGGCGGAGCGCAGGTCGTATCTGGGCAGGATGATGGCAAAGACCTTGCCGCTGTATCGGGCCACCAGGCCGTTTTCCCCCACGCAGCCCGTCATGATCTCGGAAATGGCCCGAACGGCAGCGTCGCCCTCCTTGTAGCCGTAAAGCTGGTTATAAAGCTTGAGGTCGTCGACGCTGAGCATACAGAGGGCCAAGGACTGCCCCCTGCACTTTTCAAACTCTTCCTCCAGCATCTCGTAGAAATACTTGCGGTTATAAAGGCCTGTCATCTCATCGGTGCGGGCCTCGGTAAAGGCGCGGCTATAGAGGCGGGAGTTGGTCACGGCGATGAAGCTGATGGAATTGATGGAATCCAGAAGGCTCAGGTCGTTGAAGTTATATCGTTTGCCCCCCTGCTTTTTCGACAGCATGGTAATACCCACCAGGTTGTCTCCGTCCCGCAGCGGCGCCAGGCACTCCACCTCCATAGACTCCAGCAGCTTTTTCTCCTGCTGCCAGATGGATTTATACTGGACAGTACGGCGAAAATCTGACATCAAGAGACACTCACTGTGGCTGCGGAACCACTCGGCCAAGGGGTGATTATAGTCTAAGTAAAAGGCGTTGCTCTCCAGGGGGCTGGATTTTCCCGCCAGGATATACTTTTGGCTCTTTTGGTCGGCGATGAAGATGTACATCTTGCTGGGGCCTATGATCTTCTGGACGATCTCCACGATGCAGTCTAAAATCTCACTCAGATTCAGACTCCGGGAGATGGCCAGGCTGAACTCCTTGATTCTTTCCGCCTGGGCAATTTCATCCCTTACAAAGACATGATCTAAAAACAGCTTCAAAAGACGGTAGAGGCAGAAGGTGCAGATGGCAAAGAGGCCGGAAATCAGTAACGTCTGCGCGGATTCGGGCAAGGGGAACTTTGTGCTGATAAAGTTGCTGATGGGGGTAATGAACTGGGCGAAGAGCACCATGCTCATGCCGCCGGCCAGAATGGAGCAGCTGCCCCGGGAGACCAGAAGGGTCATGCGGATCAGGTGGCGGCGGTAAAGACCATATAAGACGCAAAGGGCATTCAAAACCCCGGAGACGATATCCAGAGGGATGCCTCTAAACCAGGGAATGAAAAAGGCCATATGCCCCAACACAAGGAAACCTAAGCCCACCATCATAGGCGTAAACTGCTGGCGGGACTGCTCGTTTTTCTTCAGATAGCTTGCAATCATCACGGTTAAATGGATGAGGGGTGCCGCCAAAAGAGGAAACATTAACCCCGCCCTCCAGGTGTAATGATAGAGGAAGGTGGTGGTGCCCGTGGGGAGCTTAATCGGTGTAGGCGCCGCCAGGAAAAAGCCGGTGGCAGCATTGATAGCCCAGGCGCCAATCAGAACAAAGGCCCAGAAGACCAGCTGCCCCCTCCGCTTGGAGCCCACAAAGGCATAGGCAAAGACGAAATATCCAAAAATGAACAGGAAGAGCCCCAGAATAGAGACGTCGTACCAGAAGCCCACCGAGGGGAACACCCGCAGGCGCATCAGGAGGGACCCCCCCGTCCAGAGCACCATACTGCCGAAAATCAGGAGGCAGGCATTGATGATCTTACTCTTCTCCGCGGCCAGGAGCGTCAGGAAGAGAAAGGCGTAGCAGAACAGCGCCACTATGGAAATAAACGTAAATGAACCCATAGACACTCCTTTCTCAGCATTGTAACAGTTCTCTTACCTCATAGAGGGAGGGGTTGATGCGGTCCATAGGCTCCTCTGCCCGGCTGTGGTACTTGGCAAAGGTGCCGCAGGGTACCAGGGTGATCTCCAGGGGCTCTATGCCCAAAAGGCGCTTCAGGTCCTGGTAGTCTTGGTCCACGTGCTTAAAGTAGATGGTCAAATGCTCCCGGAGTATCTCCCGGCTTACGGCAGCATTGGTAAGGTTATCCGCCGCCAGCTCCACCACCATGTAGATGTAGGGGCGGTTGTTTTCACTGTATTGCTTCCGGGCAATCCAATCGGCAATGCGCAGGCCGGAAAGCTCGATGGCAGACTCAATGGTGTGCTCCGTGATCCGGGTAAAGCCCCCCACGTCTATCACATTGGGCACCCTGTCTATATACTGGAACCGGGGCAGCTTGGTTTGATCCTCGGCGTGCTCTAAGCCTAAGCAGCGGTAAACATCGCCCACCCGGTAGCGCATGAAGGCGCCGCCCCGCAACACGGAGATCACCAGCTCATATACCTCGCCGGGCTGCACCTCGTTCATGAGGTAGGTTTTGGGCGTATATTCGGGGTTGCGCAGGCTGCGCATCATCTCCAGCTGGGGGATGAACTCGTAAAAGCAGGTGTCGGGGAAGAAGTACATCCCGTCCCGGGACCAGGTCTCCGTGCCCAGGCAGGAGGGCTCCGTTCCGGCGAATATCTCCATGGGCCTGATGCCCCAAAGGGCCTCTAAGTCGTCCTTATAGCAGGCATTGTCCGTTCCTGCCACCACGAAGCCCTTTAGGTTAAAGAGATCCTTAGGCTGCAGGGGTCTGCCCTCTCGTTTGCAGCGGCCCTTGGCCCGGAGGTACCGCAGCATCATGCCAGGTGCGACCTTCAATGGGCCGCCTTTCTCCTTTGCCCCTTCGCTGTCCTTAGGGCGGGGCGGGGCGCTCTCCTTGCCGCTGAGGGCGGAGATCCCCTGACTCACGTAGTAGGCAACGCTGCCTAAGCCAAAGAAAAAGTCTATGCCCCCTCGCTTCATGGCCAGCTTAAAGCCCTTTTTGTTCCGCTCGCTGAAGGTAAGCCTCGCGGCCTCCTTCACCGTGGGGAGAAACTCCATGTACATCTCCCGCTCCAGGGCCAGGGGCACAAGGCCTGTGACATAGGGAAGGGGCGCCAGGGCGTAGAGCATACTGTCGCCCGGCCTTGCGGCAAAGCTGCCGGGGCTGCGGCTGGTGGCCAGAATCAGACAGGCGATCATGTTATTGCGAAAGATTTCCAGCATACCCTCGGAATAAGGGGCTACCTTAAAGGGGTGCCTGCCGCCCTCCCAGGTGGTCTGCACCCAGACGATGGGTTCTGCCGGCAGCATGGCGCTCTGCTTTTGCAGGAGGGTGTCGGCGTAGTCCTCATAGCGGGTGAGGGGCATGACGCGGCGGAAATCCTCTATGGTCTCCACCTGTCTGCCCTTTAGAAATCCTTGGCCCAGACCGCTTTTTTTCCACATTTCCATTTGCTCTGTCATGAGCCGATTTTGAATGCGCATAAAGCCCTCTAAGCTCAGGTCTAAAAAACCACAATATTCTTTCCAAATCTCTTCCTGGGGAACTTTTTTGATCTTCTCTTCGAATTTCAACCTCGCATCCTCCCTCCGGGGCTTTTGGCCTTCTCTATTTTTACCGAATTGTGGATAAACACGCCCGAATGCTCCTGGGATTCGGCATCAGAAAAGGCGTGGTTTTTTGATAGTCGCCATAGCCCTCAAACTGCCGAGGGAACACCCAGCGATCCTGCAACAGGGCGTAAATCACATTCAGGGCGGAGAAAAGCAGAAAGGCCCAGAGCAAATGTCCCCCGCCAAAAGCCGCCCAAAGGAAAAAATACAGCGCCGAAAACCACAGGATGCCGGGATGGCGACAGAGGGCATATACCCCCGTGGATACCAGGACGCGCTTTTCTGCCCGGGCCTCATAGGTTTTGTCATAGGGCAGAGCAAAAAACAGGGTGTAGATCAAAAGCACAAGGAAAATTGCCGCAAAAAACAGGGCCAGCGCAAATAGTAATCCACTCTTCGACGCGCGAAAAGCAGTACTTGCGATCAGCCCCCCTGTAGACGCAACAAGCAGAAAGATACCCGAGAAGAAAAGGACACCGAGGGTTTTCTCGGGCCGCCTGATTTGCAGATAATCGTAGAGATAAAAAAACAGAAAGGCTGATGCGCCCAATCCTACCATCCACATCAGCAGCGCCCCTTTCTATCTCTAAAGTCACAAAACATTCCGGTTTCTCTCTCAAATCTATTCCTAATACTTATATTGTAGTTACCATAATAAATCAAATTGGTATATTTTTCAACCTTTTTTCATGCAGTTCAATTAATTTGTGCATTTTTTAATGAATCCTTCCATTCCTTGTCTCTTTTTACTAGTTTCAGGCAATTTTAATTTGATCAAATTGGTTTCTTTTTTCTATATTTGGTGGTTTTTTTCTCTTTCCTCTTTTGAACAACCAAGCTTAGTATCCACCCCAAAACGGGTAAAAATGCCGAAAAAGTGTTTTGTATACAAGAAACTCCCTTCTGGCCTTTCTTTTTTAATTCGTATCTTACCCTTGACTTTTCGGGCAACATTGCGGAGAATAGAAGAAATTGTCTCCCGTTTCCAAACTCTTCCGAAAAACCAATCCTCCCCCCGGCTTTTCTGGAACTCTCCAAGAACAGTAAACGAGGTTTTACCATGGACCATTACCGCTTTATCCTGGATGTCGGCGTGATTCTCCTGACCACAAAGCTCTTTTCCATGTTAACCAAAAAGGTGAATATGCCCCAGGTGGTGGGGGCGCTGGTTGCCGGGCTTCTTTTGGGCCCGGCCTGCCTCGGCATGGTCTCTAACAGCGGGTTCATCCAAAACGTGGCGGCCCTGGGGGTCATCGTCCTCATGTTCCAGGCGGGACTTTCCACCGATCTGGCAGAGTTGAAGCGCTCTGGCGGGGCATCCTTGGGCATCGCCATCACCGGGGTTTTGATCCCTTTGGCGGGGGGCTGGCTTTTGGGCACCTTTTTCCCCCTTCTGCCCGGCAAGCACTTTTTAGAAAACCTCTTCCTGGGGGTCATCCTCACCGCAACCTCCGTTTCCATCACTGTGGAGACTCTGAAGGAAATGGGAAAGCTCTCTACCAGAACGGGTAACGCCATCCTGGGGGCGGCCCTCATCGACGATGTGTTGGGCATCGTTGCCCTTACGGTGGTCTCTGCCATGGCAGACGCCCAAATCAGCATTGTCATCGTCCTGACGAAGATCGTGGCCTTCTTTGCCACGGCCCTCATCAGCGGCTTTCTCTTCCACTTCCTCTTTCAAAAGTGGATGGAGGGCGCCTCCTGGGACAGAAAACGCTTTGCCGTGCTGGGCTTGGCCTTTGGGTTTTTATATGCCTTTGTGGCCGAGGCCTTCTTCGGCGTGGCGGATATTACCGGGGCCTATATTGCCGGGCTGATCCTCTCCACCACCAGCAGGGCCAATTTTATCGACTCCCGCTGCGATACCCTTTCCTACATGCTCCTCTCCCCCGTTTTCTTTGCCAGCATAGGCCTGAAGGTGGAGCTGGCTAGCATGGAAATGCGGGTGCTGGTCTTCACCCTGCTCTTCATTTTGGTGGCCATTATCACCAAGGTGGCGGGCTGCGGCCTGGGGGCGAGGATGTGCGGCTTTACCAAGCGGGAATCTCTCTGCGTGGGCATAGGGATGCAAACCCGCGGCGAGGTGGGCCTGGTAATCGCCAATAAGGGCCTGCAAAGCGGCGTGTTGAGCTCTATCTATCTCACCCCTGTAATCCTCATGGTCACCTCCATCGCCATCATCACCCCCGTCCTGCTGAAATTTGCCTACAAGGATGAAGTCGCCAGCGAGCTGACAGAGAGCCCCTTGGCGGAAAGCTACCAGGCCTCTAAGGTACTCACCGAGGTCAGCGACATGCTTTACGATATGGACGCCTCTGCCCTTCATGTAGGCCTGGACCCGGAAGCCACGGGGGAATGGTTCGACAAAGAGTATTTCGGGCCCCGCAGCCCCGAGGAGGAATAGCGCTTATTTCCAAATATTGGCGCAGTCGCAAAGGGCGGCTGCGCCTTTCCTTTTCCCGGCCTAACGGCAGTTGTCGAAAAAGAAGTTTTTCCCCCCGGCGGCCTTCACCTTCGCCTCTTTCTGTGTTATAATAGCCGCAAGACGGCTATACTGCTGGATTTATTTTAGCCGTGCCACAGGAATGCGGCATATGGCATATTATAACAACGCGCTTCGCACTTAGTTATAATAGGAGTATTATGGTCAAGATAGGCCAGGGGGCAGCCTTTGCCCCGGGTGTTTGACCTTTGGGAGGGATGCTTCGTGGATTTTATCATCATTTCAGGTCTTTCCGGCGCAGGCAAAAGCTCTGTGGCCGCCCACATGGAGGATATGGGCTTTTACTGCGTGGATAATCTCCCCGTGTCCCTCATTCCCGACTTTGCCGGGCTATGTATGGCCGGCGGCGGACTGGGGAATTATGACCGGGTGGCCCTGGTGACGGATATCCGGGGCGGCCAGAGCTTCGACGGGCTCTTTCAGGTGCTGGAGGGTCTTACGGAGATGGAGTGCGCCTACCGCATCCTCTTTGTGGAGGCCTCAGACGAGGCCATCATCAACCGCTATAAGGAAACCCGCCACGCCCATCCCCTGGCCAGAGAGGGTTATGCCCTTACCGACGCGGTGACCCGGGAGCGGCTGGCCCTTACCAAGGTGCGTCAGCGGGCCGACCAAATTATCGACACCACGGGCCTTACCCACGCCGACCTGAAGAGAGAGGTGCTGCGGCTCTTCTCCACCGGCAGCGCGGCGGAATCCATGAGCGTTTCTGTCCTGTCCTTCGGCTTTAAGTATGGCATCCCCATCGAGGCCGATCTGGTGTTCGACGTGCGTTTTCTCCCCAACCCCTATTACATTGCCGGCCTGCGGGAGCTGACAGGTATGGATGAGGCGGTGAACAGCTTCCTCTTTGGTTATCAGCAAACCCGAGACTTTTTGGAACATTTAGAGGGGCTTTTAAGCTTTCTTCTACCCCTATACGTCCAGGAGGGCAAATCCTCCCTGGTGATCGCCATGGGCTGCACAGGGGGCCATCACCGCTCCGTTG
The DNA here is from genome assembly GCA_031553635.1 of Evtepia sp. Taxonomy (GTDB): domain Bacteria; phylum Bacillota; class Clostridia; order Oscillospirales; family Oscillospiraceae; genus Evtepia. The sequence continues at coordinate 59,122 of JAVBLH010000011.1, forward strand.
CCATGGTGCGCAAGGTGGCGGAGTTTGTCCGGCAAAAGGGCTATCACGCCAGCGAAAGCCACAGGGATGTGACCCATATTTAGAACATACCACCAAGAGGGGAAGGTGCGCCATGTCATTTTCCGGAGATACCAAGGGAGAGGTTTGCAGGCTGCGCCCCTCCAAGCTTTGCTGCGCCAGGGCCGAGGCCTGCGGCGTTTTGCTCTACTGCAACCGCTTTTCCCCCAGGGAGATCAAGATCGTTACCGAGTCGCCCGCCTTTTGCGCCCGGCTGCCCCTGTTGTTCCGCCGGGCCTTTCAGCTGGAGTTTGACCAGGTGGTAAAGGCCAAGGAGGGCGGAAAGCAGACCTTTTTGCTCACCGACCCCCAAAAGCTGGCCCTCATCTGGGAGGTCTGCGGCTGCGACTTAGGCGGCGGCATCTCTCATCATGTGAATTTCGCCCTTTTGGAGGAGCCCCACTGTCAGCAGGCCTTTCTGCGGGGGATCTTTCTGGCGGGCGGCTCTGTCACCGACCCCCAAAAGGGCTATCATTTAGAGCTGGTGACCTCCCACTACCACGTGGAGCGGGAAGCCATGGCTCTCATGCTGGACATGGGCTACAAACCCAAGGAAACCACCAGAAAAGCCAACTATGTCATCTACTTTAAGCAGAGCGAATACATTGAGGATTTCCTCACCGCCATAGGCGCGCCGGTTTCCGCCATGGCCCTCATGAGCGCCAAGGTGGAAAAGCACCTGCGAAACGGCGTAAACCGGCGGGTGAACTGCGACGCTGCCAACGCAGGCAAAACCGTGGACGCCGCCCAGGAGCAATTGGCCGCCATCCGGGCCCTCACCCAGAGCGGCAAGCGCTCGGAGCTCTCGGAAAAGCTGCGGGAGGCCGCCGATCTGCGGGAGGAGAATCCGGAGCTTTCTTTGCAGGAGCTCTCGGCCCTCTGCGCGCCCCCTGTGACCAAGTCCTGCCTCAATCACCGGCTGCGAAAACTCATTACCCTGGCCGCGGAGTAAGCCCCCGGCGGAAAGGAGCGCCCCCATGTCCTTTGTTCATCTTCATGTCCATACGGAGTTCAGCCTTTTAGACGGCGCCAGCCGCATCCGGGAATTACCCCAGCAGGCAAAGGCCCTGGGGCAGACCGCCCTGGCCATCACCGACCACGGCGTCATGTACGGCGCCGTGGATTTTTACAAGGCCTGCAAGGCCGCCGGGGTGAAGCCCATCATCGGCTGCGAGGTCTATGTGGCCCCCCGCAGCCGCTTCGACCGGCAGCACGAATTAGACGCCGAGGCCCGGCATTTGGTCCTCCTCTGCCGCAATGAGGAGGGCTACCGCAATCTCTGCACCCTGGTGAGCCGGGGGTATACCGAGGGCTTTTATTCCCGGCCCCGGATCGATTTGCCTCTCCTCAGGGAGCACGCGGGGGGCCTCATCGCCCTCTCGGCCTGTCTCGCCGGGGAGATTCCCAAGCTACTCATGGCCGGGGAGTTTGACAAGGCCAAGGCCCATGCATTGGAGATGCAGGCCCTCTTCGGGCCCGACGGCTACTATATTGAAATTCAAGATCACAATCTCCCGGAGCAGAAGGCTATTTTGGGCGACTTGCTGCGCCTTTCCCAGGAGACGGGCATCCCCCTGGTGGCCACCAACGACGTCCACTACCTCACCCGGAAGGACGCCAAGATTCAAGACGTGCTCCTCTGCGTCCAAACAGGGCGGACGGTGGACGACCCCACCCGGATGCGCTTTGAAACCGAGGAGTTTTATCTAAAATCCGAGGAGGAAATGCGCGCCCTCTTCCCCACCCTGCCCGAGGCGTTGGAGAACACGGCGAAGATCGCCGACCTGTGCAATTTAGACTTCACCTTCGGGGTGTATCACCTGCCGGAGTTTCGCCTGCCTGACGGTTGGGCCGACGGGGACGCCTTTTTCGAGCATCTCTGCCGGGAGGGCTTCTCCCGCTGCTATCCCCAGGGCGGCGAGGCTTACGAGGCCCGGCTGGAGATGGAGATGGCCATGATACGCCAGATGGGCTTTGTGGACTATTTTCTCATCGTTTCAGACTTCATTAGCTATGCCAAAAGCCAGGATATCCCCGTGGGGCCGGGCCGTGGTTCCGCCGCCGGGTCCATGGTCTCCTACTGCCTGGGCATCACCGACGTGGACCCCATTAAGTATTCCCTCTATTTCGAACGGTTTCTCAATCCCGAGCGGATCTCCATGCCCGATATCGACATCGACTTCTGTTACCAGCGCAGAGGCGAGGTCATCGACTATGTGAACCGCAAGTATGGGACAGATCACGTGGCCCAGATCGTCACCTTCGGCACCATGGCGGCCAAGGGGGCCATCCGCGACGTGGCACGGGCCCTGAGCTTCCCCTATGCCGAGGCTGACGCCATTGCCAAGTTAGTCCCCGGCGCGCCTCAGATCACCATAGAAAACGCCTTAAAACTCTCTCAGCCCCTGCGGGTGCAGTATGAGGAGAACGAGCGGGTCCACCAGCTCATCGACACGGCCAAGAGCTTAGAGGGCATCCCCCGCCACGCCTCTACCCATGCCGCCGGGGTGGTAATCACCCGCCTGCCCGCCGAGCATTACGTCCCCCTGGCGAAAAATGACGAGGCCATCGTCACCCAGTATCCCATGACCACCCTGGAGGAACTGGGCCTTTTGAAGATGGACTTTTTGGGCCTGCGGAACTTAACGGTGCTGCGAGACGCCCAGGAGATGCTGCGGCAGAAGATTCCGGGCTTTTCCCTTAAAGAGATTCCCGAGGACGATGAAAAGACCTTTGAGATGCTCTCCCAGGGCCATACCTCCGGGGTGTTTCAGATGGAGTCCGGGGGCATGACGGGGGTCTGCGTGGGCCTGCGCCCCCGAAGCATAGAGGATATTACGGCGATCATCGCCCTTTACAGACCGGGGCCCATGGAGTCCATCCCCCGGTTTATCGCCTCCAAGCACAACCCCAAGCTGATTCGCTACACCCACCCCGCCCTGGAGCCCATCCTCTCCGTGACCTACGGCTGCATCGTCTACCAGGAGCAGGTCATCGAGATCTTTCGGCGCTTGGCGGGCTATTCCCTGGGCCAGGCGGACATGGTGCGCCGGGCGATTTCGAAAAAGAAGGCCTCGGAGATCGAAAAGGAACGGGCCACCTTTATCTACGGCGACCCGGCGCGGAATATCCACGGCTGCATGGCAACGGGAATCTCCGAGCCAGTGGCCAAGGCCATTTACGATGAGATCTTCGACTTTGCCAACTACGCCTTTAACAAGGCCCATGCCGTGGCTTACGCCATCGTGGCCTATCAGACTGCCTGGTTCAAGTGTCACCATCCCCGGGAGTATATGGCGGCTCTTCTCACCTCTATTTTAGACTCCCAGGATAAGGTCAGTGAGTATATCTTAGAGTGCAAGGCCAAGGGCATCGCCATCCTGCCCCCGGATATCAACCTCTCCGGCCCGGTGTTCACCGTTTCCGGGGAGGATATCCGCTTCGGCCTTTCCGCCCTGAAGGGGGTGGGCCGGGGCTTTACCCGGGCCTTACTTGCAGAGCGTCAGGCGGGGGGACCTTTTTCTTCCTTCCCCAACTTCTGTGAGCGTATGCTGGAGCATGATCTCAACAAGCGGGTTTTGGAGAGCCTCATCCGCAGCGGGGCCTTTGACCGCATGGGCTACCGCCGCTCCCAGCTTTTGGACGCTTACGAGTCCCTGGTGGACAATCTCTCCCGGAACAGGAAGAAGAACCTGGAAGGGCAGTTTGACCTCTTTGGCGGCGGGGTTTCCGACAGCCCGGCGGATTCCGCCCAGCTGAATCTGCGGGATCTCCCCGAGTTTTCCCCCCGGGAGCTCACTGCCATGGAGAAGGAGGTTACGGGCCTCTACCTCTCCGGCCACCCCATGGACGAATACCGGGACCTGGTGAAACAGCAGGGGGCCTTTCCTATGGGGGCCGTGCTGGCGGATTTTGCCCAGGAGGGCGGGCCCACCACCTATCAGGACAACCAAAACGCCACCCTGGCCGGCATCGTCACCCACGTGAAGACCAAAACCACCCGAAACGACTCCCTCATGGCCTACGTCACCTTGGAGGACGCCACGGGGTCTATGGAGCTTTTGGCCTTTGCCCGAACTTTAGACGAGGCGGGCAGCTACCTCCAGGCTGGCCAGGCCATCTTGGCCAAGGGCCGCCTCTCTGTCCGGGAGGATAAGCCGGCCCAGCTGGTTTGCGATAAGGTGTTTCCTCTGGATCATCTGCCCCGGGACCAGTGGCCCAAGGAGGATGCGCCCTCAAGGGCGAAGCCCTTGGAGGGGAAGCTTTACCTGCGCCTTCCCGCCCAGGAGCATCCCTACTTTGAGCGGGTACGACGTCTTTTGGCCATGTTCCCCGGTGAGTCCACCGTGGTGTTTTATCTTTCGGATACAGGGCGGCGCCTGGGCACCAAGGCCCAGCTCCACGAGGCCCTGTTGTGTGAACTGCGTGAAGTGTTAGGAGAGGAGAGTGTGGTGCTGAAATGAAACGGGTTCTCTACCCCAGGTATCAGCGGGTGTTTGGGGTGGTCTTTCTCATCCTTCTGCAGCTGGCCATGTTTTTGCTGCTTTTTCTGCAGTTTAGCACTTATTTCATCTACTTTTACTGGTTCTGCATCGTTCTGAGCCTCTTGGTCTCCATGCGCATCGCCAACGGAAAGGGGCGGCTTCCCTATAAGGTGGCCTGGATCATCCCCATCTGCCTCTTCCCCTTTATCGGCGGCCCGGCCTACTTCCTTTTGGGCGGGTTTCGCCGAAAAATCCCCCAGGAGACCCACGGCCTGGGCGATGTGTTAGCCCAGCACAGCGCCGCCCACCTGCGCCCCTCCGACCTGCGTCATCTGGGGGTAGACGTGGTACAGCAGTCCAGCTATCTGAAAAACGCCGGCAACTGCCCCCCCTACGGCAATACGGAAACCCAATATTTCGCCACGGGAGAGGCCTTTTACCCCGTGTTTCTGGATGAGCTGCGAAATGCCGACTCCTATATCTTCCTGGAGTACTTTATCATAGACGAGGGGGAGATGTGGGACAGCGTGTTGTCTATCCTCAAGGAGAAGGCGGCGGCGGGGCTGACTGTCCGTATTATTTACGACGGCTTTGGCAGCGTGTTGACCTTGCCCAAATCCTTCCCTCAGGACATGAAACGCCTGGGGATAGAGGTGTGCATCTTCCGCCCTGTGCTGCCGGTTTTGTCCATCCATCAGAATAACCGGGACCACAGAAAGATCTGCGTTATCGACGGGACGGTGGGCTTTGTGGGGGGCATCAACATTGCCGACGAGTATATCAACCGGGTGGAGCGCTTTGGCTACTGGAAGGACTGCGCCCTGCTCCAGCGGGGTGAGGCGGTGTGGAGCCTTGCCATCATGTTTTTGCACATGTGGGAGTCTCTCAGCCATCAGCAGGTGGACTACGGCGCCTTTTATCCCAAAGCCTTTCCCCAGGTGGCGCCGGAGTGCGGCTTTGTGCAGCCCTATTTTGACACGCCCCTGGCCACAGACACCATAGGCGCCGACCTCCACGCCCAGATGTTTTCCAAGGCCAAGTGGTATCTCTATATCACCACCCCCTACCTCATCATAGACGAGACCATCGCCTCAGCCCTGAACATCACTGCCCGGGCCGGGGTAGACGTGCGCATTATGACGCCCCACATCCCGGACAAAAAGATGGTCTTTTCCATCACCCAGTCCCATTACGAGCCCCTCCTGCGGGCCGGGGTGCGGATTTATGAGTTTTTGCCCGGCTTTATCCACAGCAAAACCGTGGTGGTGGATGATCTCTACGCCTCGGTGGGCAGCTGTAATTTGGACTACCGCAGCTTTTACCTCCAGTTTGAAAACGGGACCTGGCTCTGCGGCTCCCCCACGGTTTCTGCCATACGGGAAGACTTTTTGGCGGCCCTGCCCTATTGCAAGGAGATCACCATTGCTGACTGTCAAAACGTGCCCTTTTACAAGCGGCTCACCCGCTCTGTGCTGCGGATACTATCGCCGCTCCTTTAGCGCTGTTCTTAGGACTTGTGATAGGCAAACAAATAAAAAAGGCTTCGGGCTTTTGTCCCGAAGCCTTTTTTTATCTCTGGCGTCTTGCCTGTATGTCTCTGCGCTGGATCTCGAAAATATCGGCGCTAAGCTTGTCCTGCTCCTTTTCGCTGAGGGGCAGGAAGCGGCAGCCGTATAAAAACTCTTCCTTCACCGCCCGCTCTACCCAGCAGACCTCGCCTATCATTTTGTAGGGTTTTTTGTCCTCCGGAATCAGCACCACGTCGGTAATGATGATCCAGTCGCCCCGCTCGTATCGGCCCTGGGTGCGGATCTGCATCCCCCCCAGGCTGATATTCATCACCCGGCAGGAATGGGCGGTGGCAATGGTTTCCCAAAATTCCGGCTGATAGAGGCCGTTAATGCAGCAGCTGAGGCCGTTGGAGGATACGCTTTGACGGAAGTAGTTTCGCCCCTCCTCGTAGGAAAAGCGATCCAGCTTATCCAGCCGCCAAAGAACCCGAGAACTGCCGCAAATGCTGCCCTTCAGCACCAGCATGGGTTTGTTGGGGGGCCGGAGCACCAGCTTAAACTGGGTGTTGAACACCACCGGAAGCATCTCGCCTCCTTCGGCAGAAACAATGTTCACGGCGTTTTCTATCACGGAGTCTACTTTGCCCAAGCAGGCCAGCACGTTATCAGGGGATTTAATTTCACAAGTGGTGCCTATAGCGTCTCTGATCTCCTCCATCAGCCGCTCCTGGGCCATCTGCTGATCTGCGCTCATTCCCTTTGCCAAGAGGATGACACTCCCTTCTCAAAACTGAGATACGACCGCAGCTAATCGCCGGCCTTTTTATTCTTGATCTGCTGCCCAAAGACCGCCTCGCGAACGGCAGCCTCTTCCTCCCGTACCAAGTCTACAAACTTGGTGGCGTAAAGCTGAATCTTCGAGTTAGAGGGACGCAGGCGCAGAACCTTGATACGCAGGATCAGGGGATTTTTGGTGATGGGGATTACCACCTCCAGCTCCTCTCCCGCTTCCAAGGGAAAGGCGCAAAAGAAGGCCACGCCGCCACAGCTTAAATCGTGGCTGATGACGGGGATTCGCCCCTTCCACTTGCCGGAGACAGGGTAAAGATAGGTATCAAAACGGGCAGACACCCGCAGGTTGCGGCGCACGTCTCCGTCCAGGGGCTTTAGGTTATCCAGCACGATGACATTGTCACGGCGTCTTTGCAGGCGGCCCATCATAGGCGGCGCAGCGTCGTCCATGCTCACCAGCTGGAGCAGCTCGTGGTCTAACACCGCCTCTATCCCGTCGTCCAGGATGCGTATGTACCAAACCTCGGCGTCAACGGGTGACTCCAGCAATCCTCTGGCCAGGGGGGTTTCACGGCTGTCGGAAATAATATAACGATAAGCCATCCTTCTTACTCCTCTTCATCGAAATCCTCATCGGGTTCCGGGGGCAAGGCCTCTCTGCGGCGTGATTTTTCCGGGTCATTGGGGTCAAATTCCAGAAAATAAACATAGATTTCAACGATGGCTTGATACAGGGCCGGGGGGATCTCCTGGCCCAGCTGGAGTTGGGAGAGCATGGTGGCAAGGGAGGTGTCTTCGTAAACCGGAACCCCGTTGTCGGCGGCCACCTCTACGATGCGCTCCGCTAAGTAGCCCATGCCCGAGGCCACCACCACAGGGGCGGCGTTTTTGTCTTTATATTGCAGCGCTACGGCACGGCGGGAGCCGGGCTCCGGTGCGCTCTCTTTAGACTTTGACATTGATACTGTCCTTTCCGGCAAATATCTTGGGGAAAACCTGGGAGATCTCCAGGGGCTTTTCCATCTTCTTCATCCGCACCGATACGGTTTCAAATTCATTGGCTTCCAGGATGCGCTTCAGCTCGGTTTCCACGATGCCTGTGAAAGGCGTCAGCTTTTCCGGGCAGAAAATCTGCAGGTCCACAGCCTTACCCTGGCAGGTGAGCACCATGTCGAAAAAGCCCAGGGACTGGATGTCCATCTTAAAGAGAAAGCGCAGGACGTTCTCCTCATTTTGCCCTCGGCTGCCGCCCTCGGCGTCGGGGTCGACCCAGACTTCGGAAAACACGGCCTTCCCGTTCCACTCCATGGGGATGGCCAGGTGGTTCAGTGTCATATAGACGCTTTCATTCACCAAAAAGGTCGCTACCAGGTCGCGAAAGGCGCTCTGGACCTCTGCCCCGCCCCGTCCCCGCAGGGCTTGGTCTGCCATGTCGGCCAGCTGGTTGGCAAAATGGTTCTCCGACGATGCCTTGGCGAAGCTGCTGGTTTTCAGAAGGGAGAGCAGGGCCTGATCGTCCAAGCCCGAGAGCCTGTCTCGCAGGGCCAGGTAGTTTTTCAGCTGGTTAAAGGCCTGGATCAGGTTCTCCTGGGAACCGTTTTCCAGGCGGGCCACATCCAGGGTCAGCATGGTGAGAAAGCCTCTGGCTCTACCTAAATCGTGGGTGCGCTCCACATATTCGCCCATGAAGGGGATGATCTTTCCCTGGAGCAGTTTCAAAGCGCCGGCTCTGTCCCCTGCCGCCAAGATATTTTTCAGCTGGCCCATCATCTCATAGAGCTGATTGCCCCAGCTTGCGGGCACGGACTTTGCCATTTGGCCCAGGCTGCGCAGGATATTCCCCTCGATGTGCTTGGTGGAGGAAAAGTCGTTAAATCGCTTCAAAAACTGCAGGATATCGCCCTTTAAGCCCTCGGAATCCGCCTGGCGATAGGCCTCACGCAGAAGGGCGAACAGGGGCCCGCCAAACCGGCTGCCTGAGGCAAATTGGCTATTGAGAAAGCGCAAAAACTGCGCCTCTGTCATGTTCATCATTTTCAGAAAACGCGCCAAATCCTCAGCTATGCCTTCGGCCATACCCGAGGATACCACAGTTCCCCCCCGTCCTGCAAGCAGTCTTGACAAAACTGCCACAGAATCCGGAGATTCTTTTAATTTTTGGACGAAATTCTGAAAGTTCGAGTCAAACCGCTGCACCTCGGAGCGGGCTCTGGCGTCCTGCTGCTCGGCGCGGTTATCCGACCGGGTGACCCTGGAGGGGTCTACGACATTTTGTATGGTAGTGCTGTTGGGTGCATTTGGCTGGTTCCGGTTGATCGTATTACTTTCATGACCGGGTACTGCGTTGGTGACGCCTAGGATCTCGGGCAAGGATACCACCCCAATTTATAAAACTTTGAAAAAAACCTAAATTCTGTCTTAACTTTTGCGGGAAACCGTCGATATCTTAACAAGATAAAAAATTTGGATCCAAGAGGTGGCGTGTTCTTATGGAAGGTATTTTAGAGATGTATCTCTACGAAACCAATACCCTGCTGGTGCAGCTGGACAGCATTTCCCTGGCCGCTGAGCAGGCAAACACCTTTACCCAGAGCGATGTAGACGAAATCTTCCGCATTATGCACACGATTAAGGGCTCCTCCGCCATGATGGAGTTTGGCCCTCTCATGGCCATTGCCCACCAGATCGAGGACATGTTCTTCCTCATCCGGGAAGAGGGCATGGATATCATCACCGGCGACCGCCGCACGGAGCTCTTTGACCTGGTTTTCCAGGCCATCGACTTTTTCCGCAGCCAGGTTACCTTACTGGAAAGCGGGCAACCCCTTTCAGATGATATCGACAGCTTCTTAACAAAAATTAATAGCTTTGTTGCGAAAATTAAAGCGGGCCCAGGAGCCGATGCCCCTGCCGCCCAGGCTGCCTCTGCCGACCCCGCCGCGCCCTCTGCCGCCGCCGAAGTAATGCCCGCTGTGGAGGGCAGCTTCCCCCATGCCCTGCGGGTCTTCTTCGAGGAGGACAGCGGCATGGAGAGCCTGCGGGCCTACATGGTGGTAAACTCCATACGGGACTTTTGCGCCGACGAGGACTTCTCCTTCTTCCCCGGAGATGTGGAGACCAACCCCGAGACCTCTGAAATCATCGTGATCCAGGGCTTCCTCCTCTACTTCCGGGATCCCCAGGACAGGGAGAGAGCCATTCGCGCCGTCACCAGCTCCGGCTCTGTGCGCAATTACGAAACCTTCGAGGCGGCCGTTGCCGTCCCCGCGCCCCCCGCACCTGCCCCTGTGGAGGCAGAAGCAACCGTGGCCGTGGCCGAAAGGGCCCCTGTGGAGGCTGTGAAGGCCGCACCTAAAGCAGCCCCCGTGGAGCCCCCTGCCGCCGTCAACACCGGCTCATCCTCTAAGGAGAGCTTTATCAGCGTGAACCTCAGTAAGCTGGACCAGCTGATGGCTGTGGTGGGCGAGATTGTCATCACCGAGTCTATGGTCACCGGCTCCCCCGACCTCCAAGGGCTGAAGCTGGACAACTTTACGAAATCTGCCCGGCAGCTCCGAAAGCTCACCGACGAGCTCCAGGACGTTTCCATGTCCCTGCGCATGGTGCCCGTTTCCGGTACCTTCCAGAAGATGAACCGCATCGTGCGGGATATAGGCAAAAAGCTGAACAAAAAGGTGAAGCTTACCCTCATCGGCGAGGAGACGGAGCTGGATAAGACCATTGTGGATAACATCAGCGATCCCATCATGCACATTATCCGCAACTCCATGGACCACGGCATCGAAAAGACCGAGGCCGAGCGAGTGGCTGCCCGGAAGAATCCCACAGGCGAGATTATCCTCTCCGCCCGCCACACCGGCAGCGAGGTGATCATCGAGATCAAGGACGACGGTCAGGGCGTGAACTATGAGGCCGTGCTGAACAAGGCCATAGACCAGGGCCTGGCCAATCCCGAGGTGGAATACACCAACAAGGAGATCCTCAACTTCCTCCTGATGCCCGGCTTTTCCACCAAGGACGAGGTCACGGAGTTCTCCGGCCGAGGCGTGGGCATGGACGTGGTGAAGCAGAACGTGGAAGACGTGGGCGGCACCATCTCCATCGTCAGTGAACCCGGGGTGGGCATGACCACCACCTTGAAGATCCCCCTCACCATGGCCATCATGGACGGGATGGAGGTCGCTGTGGGCAAGTCTATCTTCACCATTCCCATCAACAATATCCGTCAGTCCTTTAAGATCTCCGCGGGCGAAGTGATCTACGACACTGCCCAGGGCGAGATGATCAAGTGCATGGATAACTTCTATCCCATTATCCGCCTAAAGAGCCTCTATCAGCTGGAGTACGGCTATGAGGACATTCAGGACGGCATCCTCATCTGGGTGGAATCCGGCGAGATTTCCTATTGCCTCTTTGTGGATGAACTCATCGGCGAGCAGCAGGTGGTGGTAAAGCCCCTGCCCCCCTACGTGAATATGTTCAACATCAAAAACTGCGGCATCGCCGGTTGTACCATCTTGGGCGATGGCAATATCAGCATCATTCTGGATATCGCCAACGCATATACCAACCCCACCACCCATATGTTTTAAGCTGGAAAGAGAGGACTATCCATGGCAGCAGATAATATGATTTTTGCATTGCAGGACGATCCCCTGCTGGCAGCCGACGACCCGGTATCCGACGCGCAAACCACCCAAATGCTGGTGTTTGAATCCGCAGGGCTCCTCTTTGGGGCCAGCGTGGAATTCGTGGTGGAGATTATCACCAACCACATGATCACCCACCTGCCCATGGTGCCGGAGTATGTCAGCGGCATCCTGAACCTGCGGGGGCAGATCATCCCCCTCATCGACTTCCGCCTGCGTCTGGGCAAGCCCTATAAGGAAGACTGCCTGATCATTGTCCTGGACGTGAACGGCACCCTCATCGGCATCCTGGTAGACTCCGTGGCCCAGATGGTGACCCTGCCCAAGGAAAGCATTCTGCCCGTTCCCGCCCACAACACGCAGAAGATGGTTTCGGGGATGTGTTCCCTGCCCGATGGGTCTACCATGCTGGTGTTAGACTGCGCCCTTTTGGTGGAGGGGTAAACTAATTAAGGAGGAGCCCCATGTCTACCATGACGCTATCCGACTCGGATTTCCTTCGTCTGATTCAGTTCATCCAGACCAATTACGGGATCGATCTGTCTAAAAAGCATCAGCTCATCGTCAGCCGCCTATCTCACACCATTGTGACCATGGGCTATCAGAGCTTTACCGATTTTATTGACAAAATACTCCAGAGCAAAGACCCGAACCTTATCGAGCTGCTGATCAATAAGCTCACCACCAACTATACCTATTTCATGCGGGAGGAGGAGCACTTTGCCTTCTTCCGGAATACTATCCTCCCCGATATCATCCGCCGCCATGAGCGGGACAGGGTCCTTTCCATCTGGAGCGCCGGTTGCTCCTCGGGAGAAGAGCCCTACACCATTTCCATGTACCTCATGGACTATTTGGGCGCCCGGGCCGCCGAGTGGGATACCCGCATTTTAGCCACCGATATCTCCCAAAAGGCCCTGAACTCCGCTAAGGAAGGCCTTTACGACCTGCCGGACACCATTCCGCCCGAATGGCGGCAGAAGTATTTTGTGCCCGAGGGGGCAACGGGGCGCTTTCGCGTGGCCCCCCAAATTCGTAACAATGTGGTTTTTCGCACCTTCAACCTGATGAACCCCATCCGCATCCCGGCAAAGTTTGACGTGATCTTCTGCCGCAACGTGATGATCTACTTCGACCAAGCCACCAAGGATGCCCTGGTGCAGCGGTTCTACAATGCCAGCACCCCCGGCGGCTATCTTCTCATTGGGCACTCCGAAACCATGAGCCGCACCTCGGCCTATCAATTTTTGGCGCCCTCCACCTTTCAGCGGCCTTAGTTTCCTGGGAGGGCAATTTGACTGCCGCTTTCTGTGCCCAGCCATAGCCTAAACCGAGGAGGTCACACTATGTCTGTAATCCAAAAAAAAATCCGGGTCATGGTGGTGGACGACTCCGCCGTGGCCCGCGCCATTCTCATGGGCGGCCTTTCCGCCTTTCCCCACATTGAGATCGTGGGCTACGCCATCAATGCCATGGACGCCCGCAATAAGATTCCCCAGTTTCGCCCCGAAGTCATCACCATGGACGTGGAGATGCCCGGAATCAGCGGCATAGACTTTCTCAAAGAGCTGCTGCCCACCCATTTGATCCCTGTGATCCTGGTCTCCTCTTTAAACCTGCGGGTCTTCGACGCCCTGGCTGCCGGGGCGGTGGATTTTGTCCGCAAGCCCGACGCCGGCCAGAACACCGAGGCCTTTCTCCAGGCCCTGTCCGCCAAGATCGTGGTGGCCGCCGCCACTACCCCCAAAATCCCCCGGCCCACGCCTCAGATCCAGGCCCCTGTGGCCGTGAACGCGCCCTTAGGCCCCAAGCCGTCCTTAGATCAGACCATCATCGGCTTGGGCGCTTCCACCGGCGGCACCGAGGCCACCCTGGAAGTGATGAAGCGCCTTCCCGCCGATCTGCCCGGCATGGTCATCGTGCAGCACATGCCCGTGGGCTTTACCAAGATGTATGCCGAGCGGCTCCACAAGCTTTGCGATATGGAGGTGCGGGAGGCTGTCCACGGAGATGAAATCCGCCGGGGCCTCGCCCTGGTGGCCCCCGCCGACTTCCAAGCCAGAGTGGTGAAAAACGGCAGCAAGTATATCCTCTCCTGCACTCCCGGGGAGAAGGTCAGCGGTCACAGGCCCTCTGTGGATGCCCTGTTCCACTCCATGGCGGAAGCCGTGCAGTGCCGCATGGTGGGTATCATCATGACGGGCATGGGAAAAGACGGGGCCGACGGACTTTTGGCCATGCGGAGACGGGGCGCCTACACCATAGGCCAGGACAAGGATTCCTCCGTGGTTTACGGCATGCCCATGGTTGCCCAGGAGATTGGCGCCGTGATGCTCCAGGCCCCCTGTGAGAGCATAGCCGGGGCTCTGCTCCAGCATTTGAAGCGGCTGTAAGGGCTGCTTGGCCTCTTTGGCTTCGCCCTTGGCTGTTGGCTCGCCTCTCCTTTTTGCCGCAATGGGATCTCATTGATTTTTAAGGGTTTCGGGTGATCGTTCGCCCGGAACCCTCTTTCTTTTTCTGCCGGTTTTGGGCCCGCCAGGCTTTTCGGCAGGTTTCCCAGGTGGGTTCGGTTACATTTTTGGTAACAGAGAGGGCAGGGTGCTTTACCTAGTCAAATGTAGGAAAATTTTTTCCGAAAACGACTTATGCTTCGGCTGTTTTCACCGATATAAAAGATAGAGTATGAGAGTGCAAAGCAGGTCCCTTGACCTGATTCCGATAGTAAAAAGGAGGTCCTTCACGTGATTATTTCGCCAAAAGGAACCCGGGGCGTTTCGCCCACCTATCCCCTGGGCAATTATGGCCAGGGAACCGCCGCGGCCCCCGGCCTGAGCCAGGGCGTCGACGGGCAATTCGACAAAGTGAATATTTCCCGTGATACCTCCGGGGTTCATCCCTTTCAGCGGGCCATGGTTTCCCGACTGGTGCAGGAAACCCGCACCGCCAACACCACAGGGGATATCCAGCGCCTGCGCCAAGAGGTGCAAAGCGGCGCCTATAAGCCCAACCCCGAGGAGATCGCCTCCCGCATGATGCTTACGGTAAGGCCTCATGGGATCGGCTGAGTTTCGCAGCTATCTAAAGCTGCTTTCCGATCTCACTGAGGCCCTTGGGAGGTTGACCCAGATCCAGGAGGAGAAAACCGCCGCCGTGCGCGGAGATGACCTGGATATCCTCAACGAGTGCATCAAGCAGGAGCAGGCTGTGGGCATGACCCTCCGGGGCTTGGAGCAAAAGCGTGTTGCCGCATTGAAGTCCCTTTCCCTGGAGCGCATCCCCCTCTCCAACCTGGTGTCCGCAGCCCCCGAAGACTGCCGGGATGAAGCCCGCCGGATTTCGGAGGCTCTCTTGCGTCAACACAGCCTCTTCCGGGGCGCTTACGATGCCGCAAGAGACATTCTGGAAGTCAACCTCCATCAGATAGAAAAGGTGCTGGAGGAGCTGGGCCATGATAAGGATCTTGGCCCCGGCTATCAGGATGAGGGCCCCACGCCTCCGGCCAATCTGCGGACGGATTTCCGCGTTTAATTTCACTCTACGTTGAGAGTAAGGAAGTGAACCCATGTCTAACATAACTACTTTTGGTGCCTTTACCTCTGCCCGGCTGGGAATCGCCGCTGCCCAGAATGCCCTTTCCGTCACCGGCCAGAACATCACCAATGTCAATACCAAGGGCTACACCCGCCAGCGCTTGGACCAAATGAGCTTTAACAGCAGCGGCCCCAACCGCTACTCCTCCCAGTATAATGTCATCATCGGCAACGGCGTCATGTGCACCGGTGTGTCTCAGATTCGCGACCCCTTCCTGGACATTCGCTTTCGCAATGAGCAGGCCAATGTGGGCGATGCCGACGCAAGACTTGCCACCATGGAAAAGCTTTCCCGCGTGCTGGACGAGGTGAGCCGAAACGACGGAAACGGTGTGTTAGAGCACCAGTTTAACGACCTGATGGATCGCCTCCAGCGCCTGAGCGACCAGGTGGGCCAGGAGGAAAACGACAATCTGGTGCGCTCCTCCGCCTCTACCCTGGTCTCCCTGCTGAACAGCTACTCCACCCAGCTTGAGACCATACGCACCGACCAGGAGGAATATCTTACCGACGACGTGGATCACGTCAACACCCTCATCACTAAAATCCGCGACCTAAACGACAGCATCTTTAAGAGCGAGCTTCACGGCGACCCCGCCTTAGAGCAGCGTGACGATAGAAACCTTCTCATCGACGAGCTGTCCCGCTATATGAAGATTTCCGTTTCCACCAGCCCCGTTCAGGTGGGCGCGGGGAATGCCGTAGATAAGCTAACCATCCGCCTGGCCGATATCCCCAGCACCAGCCCCAACTATAATGCCATGCTGGTGGACGGCAGCTATGCCACTAAGCTTTCCATCGCGGAAACCGGCAACTACGACATCAACCTGGCTGCCCTAACCAACGAGAGGAAGCAGCTCCTGGAAGGCTCCGTCGACAGGCAGCTCAACGACACCGAGCTGAAAGGCGCCCTGCAGGCCATGCGGGAGATGCTCACCGAGGCGGGAGAGTTTACCAACCAGGACACCGTGACCGATACCACCGCCCGGTATTACGACCCCAACGCCGCCACCAAGAGGGGCATCCCCTACTACCAGAAATCCTTGGATGCCCTGGCCCAAAAGCTGGCGGAGGTCATGAACGGCGCCAACAACGGTACCCTGCATGACAGCGCAGGAAACGACCTGGGTATCGCCGTGGCAAAGGCGGGGAATCTCTTTAGCAACAGCAGCGCCGGAGATGATGACACCGGGATTACCGCCGCCAATATTTCCATCTCCACGGGTTGGACCACAGGCAACACCCGCATTGTGAACTCCTTTATTGAAGGCGCCACAGGCGGGGGTACGGCCAACAGCACCGACCCCAGCAATATTTTGCACATGATTTATCTCATGGGCGAAAAGCAGGAGTATGTCGCCCGGGATGTGACCGGATTCGACACCGTGAATAATAATTCCACCTACTTCAAGGGCGGTTTCCAGCAGATGCTGACCAATATTTGCGCAACCCTGGCCAACGACGCCGAGACCACCACTGCCCTTTTGGACAACTACACCACGGTTTCCACAGAGATCGAGGCCAGCAGACAGGGCATCTCCAGCGTGGACTTAAACGACGAGGCCGCCAACTTAATGCAGTATCAAAAATCCTACGCAGCCGCCTGCCGTATGATGACCACCCTGGACGAGGCACTGGATAAGCTCATCAACGGCACCGGCGTTGTGGGCAGATAAGGAGGGCGCTTTTTATGATACGAATCACCACTAACTCTGTTTTGACCAACTATAAGTCGCAGCTTCTGCGCTCTCAGCAAACCCTGATGAAGCGCCAGGAAACGGTGCTGACCCAGCGGAACTTTAACCGCTATGCGGAGGACCCCTCCGCCGCCACCCAGGCCTTTAAGCTGCGCCGGATTTTCTCTCACACAGACGACCATATCACCAACGCCAACTCCCTGATCAATAAGTTCGATGCTGCCTGGGGCGCTTTGGACGAGGTGAAGGACCTGGTGGAGCAGGCCGCCAACGACATTTCCCTCCACGCCATCAGTGATCCCACGGCCTCCGGGCGTCAGGCTGTGTCCGCTGCCCTGAAAAACAACGCTGAGGCCATTGCCCAGTGCATGAATATGAACTATGGCGAGTTTTCCATCTTCGCCGGCAATGACGGCCTGAATACCCCCTTCTCCTGGGACACTTCAGGAAAGCTTCTCTACCGGGGTGTTGCTGTGGATTCCGGTTCCCCGGCTGGTTTACCTGAAGGTACGCCCCCTAACCCCAAGGACGTCACCGCACCGGACGGCGGCTGGGGCGACTATTATGCAGCCAACGACGACTACAAAACCCTGGTTGCCATGACCTATGAAACCGCCTATATCGACCTGGGCTTCGGCCTCAAGGAGATTGGCGGGGCGATCGACAGCGCCAGCGCCTTTGACTCCGCCATTTGCGGCCTGGAGAGCGTCGGCTTCGGCGTGGATGCCGACGGTGATCCCAAAAATGTGGCCAGCCTCATGATGCAACTGAGCGGGGTCTTTTCCCGCTGCGATCCGGAGACCGGTGCCTACGCAAACAGCGCTGATGCCGGCGCCGCCACCCGGCTCACCGGCAAATTGCAGGAGGCCATGAGCCAGCTTACCACCAGCTGGGTCGACTTAGACGGCAGGGCCGCCCACCTTCAGAGCACCAAGACCCGCCTGGAAGACTATGCCGACACGGTGAATGAACAGATCCTCAGCATAGAGCAGGCCGATCTGGCCAGCGCCATCACTGACTATTCCTGGGCTGACTACTGCTACAAAGCGGCCCTGCAATCCGGCCAGGACGTGATTTCCCAGTCTCTCTTTGACTACATGCGTTAAGGCCCAAAACTGATTGGAAAGGAGCGCACAGCAATATGTATCCGCTGATTGAAATTACCACCGTCCCCATTGAAATCGAAATCAAGACGACCCAAGCCAGGCTTGAGGTTGCCCGCGGCACGGCCGAAATGGAAATCTCTCGCGGCAAAGACAACAATCTTAGCATACGCAGCCGCCCCATCCGCATCAATATGGATACCTTTGAGCCCCGCGGGGCCACACCCTTTGCCGATGCACATCAGGCCGTCCTCTCCAAGGGCGCCGCCACGCCCTCCTATACCACCACGGCAAGCGGCACCACTGCCCAAGCCCTTCAGGGCCAGCTTCTCCTGAATTCCCACATCGGCCGGAACCCCGCTTTGATGGGGAAAGACGCCCAGCTCGGCGCTGTGCAGGCTCCCTTTAGCCGCGGTGTCTATCATCAGCAGATCCCTGCCCAGGAAGCCAATGTACAGCAGCTGTCTCAAAAGAGCAGCCAGCCCTTCCCCGACGAGGGCGAGATTCGCATCCGCTACGAGATGGATAAAATGAACTTCGGTTTTCGCTTCGGCGCCGGCGGCTTTGAGTTTGTGCCCGGCGATGTTGAGATCTCCGTGACCCAGCAGGCCGATCTGATCATTAAGTATATGGGCGGGCCGCTCTACGTGCCTCCCTCCTCGGATCCCGATTATGAGCCGGTGGACGTACAAGCCTAAGGGGGCCACTTCATGTTAGATTTAGAAACCAAATACTTCGGTACCATTCAATATGACCCGGAGGATATGCTCTACTTTCCCGATGGGCTATATGGCTTTGAGGAGGAAAAAGCCTTCCTCCTCCTCCCCTTTGAGGGCAGCATGGGAAACCTGCTCTGCCTCCAGAGCGTGGTAACGCCTGGGCTGGCCTTTGTGGCCCTGAATCCTTTTTCCCTGGACCCCTCTTATGGGCCTGTGCTCCAGGAGGGCGAATTGACTGCCATGGGCGTTTCCGTGAGTCAGGATCTTTGCTTCTACACCCTCTGCGTGGTGCGGGAGCCCATCGCCCAAAGCACCGTGAACCTAAAGTGCCCCCTGGTGATCAACGAGGACAGCCGCCGGGGCATGCAGGTAATTCTGGACACTCCCCAGTATGAGATGCGCCACCTTCTCTCCGATTTTGCACCAGGGGAGGCGGATGCCCCATGCTGATACTGCAACGCAAGGCTGGCGAGTCCCTCTTCATCGGCGAGGACATTCAGGTCACCGTAGTCTCCGTTGACCCGGGCGGCAGGGTGCGTCTGGCCATCGAAGCGCCCCGGGAGTTTTCCATCCTGCGCCAGGAGCTGCGCACCGCCATGAGCTCGAACCGAGAGGCCGCCCAGGAAAGCGTGGCCCCCACCGATCTTCTTCGCCTCTTAGGCGGGGTGGTGGGTGCAGGTTCCCAGCCCGAGGAGCCCAAGGAGGACTAAAACCATAACCCGCATCACTGCCTACTTGAACACAGAAAAGGAGTTTTACTCTTTTTCTGTGTTTTTCGATTTTCTCCAAGAGAAGGGGATTTTCCAGACAAACATTTGGTGGTCCAGCCCAGCTAATGCAACATATTAAACAAATGGCTTTGTTTTTTTGGTAACTTTTTCTTGCATTTTTGCATTTTACCAGGTATAATATGACCTTGCGAGCGTTTTTTCGTCATTTTATACATTTTAACCAATTTCAGAGGGCGTTTTATGCCTTTTTTTACAAACCGTTACAAAATAAGTTGCCTTTTTCTAATATGGCATTTATAATTAGTGAAAAGTGGGATGGTTTTGCCTACTCCCAGCATAGATATAGGGGCAAAGGGTTTTGAGGATTCCATTTTTATCCAATTTAGCTATAGGAACGGGGGTGCAGGATGAAGCTAATCACCAGTAACAATGTTTTGATGATGGAGCAATCCATGCGTTTTCTTTGGACCAAGCAAACCGCCATCCTGGATAATATCGCAAATGTCGAAACGCCGGGCTATAAGTCGAAGTATGTCACCTTTGAGGAGGCCCTGCGGGTCAAGCTCCAGGGGGCAGGTGCCACGGAGAGGCCCCAGGCCTCCTACCGCAACGTGCTCTCCACCGCGGCCCCCGTGGTTCGCGAGGCCACACCCGAAAGCACCCGCATGGACGACAACGGGGTCAACGCCACGGAGCAGGCAGTGGAAATGGCGCGCAACGCCTTTCAGCTGCAATACGTTATGAATGCCATCAGCAGCGACTTTAACACCCTGCGCTCGGCCATCCGCGGCCAGTAATTCTACAATTAACCCTTGAGGTGAGTATATGGCTTTTCTCAGTTCTATGAATATCGTGGGTTCCGGCCTCACTGCCCAGCAGCTGCGTTTGGACGTGATTTCGGAAAACGTGACCAATCTAAACACCACCCGCACAGAGGGCGGCGGCGCTTACCGTCGAAAAATGGTGGTTTTTGAAACCCAGGATGAGCGCAACGCCTTTCGCATGGCCATGGCCCGGGCCCGGGGAATTTCTGTGGGCAACGCCGGTTACAACACCACCGGCGGCGTGCAGGTAACAAAGGTCGTGGAGGATCAGTCTCCCATGAAGCTGGTCTATGACCCCGCCCATCCCGATGCCAACGAGGAGGGCTACGTGGAGCTTCCTAATGTGGATTTGGTGAAGGAAATCACCGACGCCATGGCGGCCACCCAGGCCTACTCCGCCAATGTGACCGCCTTTAACACCCTGAAGAATGTCATCAGCCGCGCCCTGGAAATCGGGCGCTAATTTAAGATAGTGAACACATCGGGGAAGAGGGCGCACTGCCGCTTCTCTCCCCGTGGTTTTAGGAGGGTTTTCATGAGTACACCCATCCAGGGCATACAGCCCTTATGGACCACCTTTCCGCCCGACGCCAAAGGCAAGAGCGGCGAGGATTCCACTGCCGTGTTCGGCGATATCTTTCGTTCTCTCATCCAGGACGTGAAGGACACCGACGCGGAGAAAAACAAAGCCGAATATCTGCTGGCCACCGGGCAGCTGGACAATCCAGCAGAGCTGACCATCGCAAGCACCAAGGCCCAGCTTTCTGTGGACCTGTTGGTGCAGCTGCGCGCCAAGGCCCTGGAGGCCTATACTGAGATGATGCGAATCAGCCTGTAGGCCTTTGCATAAGCATAGCTGGGGGGGTAATGCTTGAACGAGCGCATAAAAGAGCTGACAGCCAGGGCGAAAGCCTTGTTTCTCGGCGTGAATAAACGAATTCGCATGATCGTCGGCGTGGTTCTTGCCGTTGCCGTTTTGTTTATAGCGGGCTTTTTCCTGTTTTCTAAATTGAGCCCGTATACTGTACTCTTCACGGACCTGTCTGCGGAGGATACCCAGAATATCATTGCCTATTTAGACGAAAACGGCATTTCTACATATCGAGTGGAAGACGGGGACACCATTACAGTCCCCTCCAATATAGAAACTAGTTTACGGGCGAAGCTGATGATGGAAAATTATCCTCATTCCGGCTTTGCCTATGAGACATACCGCTCCTTTGTGGGCCAAATGGCAACAGAATCCGACCGAACCAATGCCCTGCTCCACGACCTCCAAGACCGTATGGCCGGCGTAATCCGCTGTCTGAACGGGGTAAAGGATGCCGTGGTTACCATCGTGCCCGAAGAAGACAGCCGCTATATTCTAGACACCTCAAGGGTTACCAAGGCCTCCGCCTCTGTCCTGGTGACCATGGACGGCGGCAGCGCCCTCAGCGACCAGCAGGCCAACGCCATCAAAACCCTGGTATCCAGGGCGGTGAAGGGCCTTTCCATCGACAATGTGGGGGTTTCCGACTCCAACGGCAACGTTTATAATGTGGGCGGCTCCTCGGCTGCCACCGGTGAAGATTCCTTGGTGAAGCTGCGCATGGAAAATGAGGTCAGCAACAAGGTCCGCACCCAAGTGATGCTGATCCTTGCCCCCCTCTTTGGGGAGGAGAATGTCCGTGTTGGCGTATTTGCCTCTGTAGACCTGAGCCACATGGTGGGCGAGAGCACTAAGTATACCGAGCCGGAATGGGCCGCAGACGGCAGCACAGGCGGCAAGGGCATCATCGGTTCCCGGGTCTATGACAACACCGTGGTGCAGGACCCCGAGGAGGGCACGGGCGGCGTGGTCGGCACCGAGACCAATTCCGATATTCCTACTTATGTAGAAAACAATCTCCAAGTCGACGGGGATGAGCCCTATATCCACAGCGCCGGAGAAGACCAATATAACGTAAACACCGATAAGGTACAGACCGAGCGATGGGCCGGCGTGGTGGAAGATGTGATGGTCTCTGTCACCATCAACGCAGATGCCGCCAAGGGCGTCAATCAAACCAATCTTTTGGGGCATATTGCCAGAATGGCGGGCATCCCCCCCGATATCCAGGGGGATAAGATCTCCATCTTTGTGGCCCCCTTCTTCGCCCCTGCAGAGATAGGCATCATAGGCGGTGGCCTTCCCTTCGGAATCGAGCTTCCCTTCCCCATCTGGGTCCTCTACGCGGCCGCAGGCGGCGTGGCCCTGCTGCTCATTATCCTCATTATGCTGGCCATGCGGAAGCGGAAGAAGTCCAAGCGGAGAAAGCGTCAGCTGGACTCCCTGGTGGGCGAGCGGCAAGGCGCGGTCATGGCCCAAGCGGCGGCCGGCGCTGACATTATGAACATCAAGACCGAGCGCAGCATGGAGCTGCGAAAGGATATCCGCCAGTTTACCGAGGACAATCCCGAGATCGCGGCCCACATGATCAAAACATGGCTGAAGGGAGGCGACGATAGGGATGGCTAGACCGAAAAAGAAAGCGGATGACGTAGAGCTGGAACTGGAGGAAGAAGACGTTCCTGCGCCAACCAAACAGGAAGCCTCACCGAAGAAAGACTTAGCTTTAGCCGGCCCTGCAAAGGCCGCCGCCGTGGTGGTCTCCCTGGGCGCCGAAAAGGCCTCCCAGATCTATCAGTTCATGGAACCCGACGATGTGGAGCGCCTCACCCTGGCTGTGGCCCAGCTTGGCTTTCTCAACTCCAGCCAGACGGAAGACGTGCTGTCTGAATTCTTTCAAATGTGTCTCACCAATAAGGCGGTGACCGAGGGCGGCATCGAATACGCCCGCACGGTTTTGGAAAAAGCCTTTGGCACCCAAACCGCCTCCAGCCTCTTGGATAAGATTACAAAATCCCTGAAAAACCGGGACTTCCCCTTCCTTAACAAGGCCGACCCCAAGTCGCTTTTCGCGGCTCTGCAGCACGAAAGACCCCAGACCATCTCCCTGATCCTCTCCTACGTTGACCCTGACAAGGCCGCCTCCGTGGTGGAGCAGCTGGACCCTCGCCGTCAGATCAAGGTGGTGGAAAACATGGCCCGGATGGAGAGCGCCTCCCCCGATGCCGTGAAGATCATCGAAAACGAGATGGCCAAGAAGTTCTCCAACATTATGATCAGCGCCAATGTGAAGGTGGGCGGCATCGACTATGTGGCCAGCATGATGAATAACCTGGACAGAGCCAGTGAGAAGAGCATCTTCGACGGCCTGTCTGCCTATAACCCCGAGCTGGCCGACGATATCCGCAAGCGTATGTTCGTCTTCGAGGACATCATCACCATGGACGACCGCTCCGTGCAGCGCTTTGTGCGTGACTGCGACCCCAGAGACCTGGTTCTGGCCCTCAAGGCCGCCAACAAAGAAGTGGCCTCCAAGCTCTTTTCCAACATGTCTACCCGTATGGCCCAGAACATTCAGGACGACCTGGAGATCACCACCAATGTCCGCATGAAGGACGTGGAAGAGGCCCAGCAGCGCATTGTGGGCATCATCCGCGACCTGGAGGAGCGAGGCGAGATCATTATCCTGAAGGGCGGAAAGGACGATATCATTGCCTAGTATCCTGAAACGATTTATCAATCCCGAAGCCAAGCCCTATGAGTTCCCCGCGGCAGAGGGTATCCTTTCTGATGCGTCCACCCCCTCCTTCGCCGAACTGTTCGAGGAGGCGGAGTGGGGCAGCCGGGAGGAAGCAGTGAAGGACCCCACCCCCCAAAGCCCCGTGGACTATGCCCTCCTCCAGGCCGAGGCCATTCTGGAAGACGCCAGACGCCAGGCCCAGGAGCTTTTGGAGCAAGCCAAGCTGGAGATGGAAAACGAACTGACCCAGCTGAAAGGCGACGCCCAGGACGAAGGCTTTCGCACCGGCTACGCTGCCGGCATGTCCCACGCCATTAAGGAGGCCCAGTCCCAGCGCACCTCCCAGGCCGTGGAATTAGGCAGCGAGGTTCGCCGCTTTTTGGAGAAGGCCACCCTAGCCCAAGACGCCCTCCTCCAGCAGACCCAGGATGAGCTGCGGGACCTGGCCATAGCCGTGGCGGAGAAGATCGTCAGAGTCAGCCTCAAAAGCAGCGGCGACATCATCGCCCGCATGATTCAAGGGGCTACGGAGAAGCTCAAGCGGAAGGAATGGGTGCACATCTATATCGCCGGGTGCGATGCCAAGGCCATGGCCCAGGTGACCCCCTACCTCACCTCCTCCCTCTCCTTCCTTTCCGACCATGTCAAGATCATTCCCATGGCCGACGACGAGTCCGGGACCTGTATTATCGAAATGCCCGACGAGATCATCGACGCCTCGGCCGCCACCCAGCTTTCCAACATCCGGGATATGCTCTCGGAGGGATAAGATATACCGCATGTTCTGACCCCCGGATTTCCTTATACCAAAAGAACTCCCCAGAAGGTGGTTTGTATGTTTCGAGAACTGATCCCACAAATTCAAACCGCCGAAACTGTCAGCCGCACCGGTAAGGTGGAAAGCGTGGTGGGCCTCTCCATCGCCGCTTCCGGAGGCCGGGCCGCTGTGGGGGATATCTGCCGTATCTATAACGCGGAGTCCGGCACCCAAGTCCCCGCAGAGGTGGTGGGCCTGAAGAACGACAGCATCCTCCTGATGCCCTACGACACCATGAGCGGCATCTCGGCGGGCAGCTTTGTCCGCAACACCGGCAGGCGGCTTTCCATTCCCATGGGTCCCTTTTTAAGAGGCCGCATCATCAACGCCTTAGGCCAGCCCATCGACGGATTAGAGCCCTTTCAGGGCGGCACCTCATATTGTATTGAGGGAAGCTACATCAACCCCCTCTCCCGCCCCCCTATCCGGGAGCGCATGGACTTTGGGGTGAAGGCCATAGACAGCCTTCTCACCATAGGAAAGGGCCAGCGTATCGGCATCTTCGCCGGCTCCGGCGTGGGCAAGAGTACCCTGATGGGGATGATCGCCAAAAACGTGAAGGCGGACATCAACGTCATCGCCCTGGTGGGCGAACGTGGCCGTGAGGTGCTGGAATTCGTCCAGCGCGACCTGGGTGAGGAGGGGATGCGCCGCTCCATTCTGGTGGTGGCCACCTCGGACCAGCCCGCCATGCTGCGGATGCGCTGCCCCTCTGTGGCCACGGGCATCGCCGAGTTTTTCCGGGACCAGGGCTTCGACGTGCTGCTGATGATGGACTCCCTCACCCGCTTTGCCATGGCCCAGCGCGAGATCGGCCTGGCAGTGGGCGAGCCCCCCGTGGCCCGGGGCTATACCCCCTCGATTTACGCCGAGCTTCCCAAGCTCTTAGAGCGCAGCGGAAACTTTGAGAAAGGCTCCATCACCGGGGTCTACACCGTCCTGGTGGAGGGTGACGACACCAACGAGCCCATCGCCGACACCGTCCGCGGTATTTTAGACGGGCACATTGTCCTCTCCCGCCGCCTGGCCAACGGAAACCATTTCCCCGCCATCGACGTCAGTGCCAGTATCTCCCGCCTCATGGTGGAGCTGGTACCCGATGAACATAAATACCTGGCCTCCCGCCTGCGGGATATCCTCAGCGTCTATGAGAAGAATGCCGACCTGGTCTCCATCGGCGCCTATAAGGCCGGCACCAACCCCTCTCTGGACTACGCGCTTTCCAAGATCGACGCCTTAAACCAATTCCTCCGGCAGGAGATCAACGAAGCCTTTTCCTATCAGCAATGTATTGCCATGATGCAGGAAGTGCTGGGATAGTCACCTCATTTAGAAAGGTTGTGGTCCCATGAAAAAGTTCCAGTTTTCTCTGGAGACCGTGCTGGACTATAAGCAGCAGGTGCTGGACGCCCTCAAGGTGGAGCACGGCGCCATCTTAGCCCAGGTGCGCCGCCAGGAAGAGGTCTTAGCCCAGGTGGAGGCCCGCTACGCCAGCACCAACAAGGAGTACAGAGAGGCAAAAATGCGGGGCCTTACCATTGCCGATGCCATGTCTTACGATATGGGCCTGCGTGTCCTGGAGGAGGAGATCCGCCGGGAAATCCAAAAATTAGAGGCCCTGCGCCGCCAGGAAGAGGAAAAACGTGCCCAGCTGGTGGAGTCTAAGGTGGAGGCCGCCTCCATCGAGCTCCTGAAGGAGAAAAAGCAGGTGAGCTATAACCAGGCCCTTCAAAAAAGCGAGGAGCAGTTCATCGACGAGCTGGTCAGCGCCTCCTGGGCCAGCCGCACCTCTGTGGCCCTTTAACCCCGCGAGTGCCGGGCTTTGCGCCCGTTCTCGATATTACTTCACTGGAAAGGAGGTGAAATGTACGATGCAAGCAATGGAAAACTTCTTCACCATGATGCAGACCCTCTCCCCCGTTCCTCCCAGTTCCGGAACAAGCAAGGCGCCCTCTCAGGCTGAAAAAGGCTCCGACTTCCATCAGATGATGACGGCCAAAAACCACAGCCGCAGCCCTGAGAAGGCCCAGCCTCAGAAGCCCCAGGCCCCAAAGAAGGACGACGCCCCCACCCAGGAGGCCCCTGCCAACACCGAGACCGCCACCCAGGAAACCGGCACCCCCGAAGTGATTCAGCAGGAGATGGCCGCCGCCATGATCGCTCCCCCTCTGGTTCTGAACCTAACGGTGAATCAGACACCCCAGCAGCAGGCAGACGCCATGGGCAAAGCAGCCCCCGTCCTTCCCCAAACGGTTGCTGAAACCGCTATCCAAGCCGTGGCAAAGGAGGGCACGCTCTCCACCGCCCAGCAAATGTCTAAGGATGGTGCCGCCCTTCCCCAAGAGGCCCCAAAGGCTAACCTTTCCCAGCAGGCAGCCAAGGGCGACACCTTCGGCAACGCCATTCATCAGGCCGTGAAGGAAGTTCACACCGGCAAGGATGCCCAGGGAAAAGGCCAGGAATCCTGGCAAAACAGCACCCAAGACGTGGGCAGCGCTCTGGTGGGCAAACCCCTCTTCCAGTCTGTGGAGCACACCCCCATGAAGGTAGGGCAGGCCCCCGTGGCAGACACCCAAGCCCCCGACTTTGAGGCCCAGCTGGTAAAGCAGATGAACCTGCAGCTTTCTGAAGGCACCCAAAAGGTGGTGATCCGCCTGGCCCCCGAAAGCCTGGGCCATGTGACCGTTGAGATGACCCGCAGCCAGGACGGCGCCCTTCAGGTGGTGCTTCACGCCTCTAACAGCAGAGCCGCCAGCCTTCTGACCGACCACGCCAACAATCTGGCAGCCCTTCTCCGGGGCAGCAACCCCGCGCCCGTGCAGGTGGAGGTCCAGCAGCCCAACAACTCCCAGTATCATGAGCAGGGTGAGCAGCAGGGCCGCGGCCATCACGGACAGGGACAGCAACAGCAGCAATCCGGCAAACAGCAGCAGGAAGATTTTATGGCACAGCTTCGCCTGGGCATGATTCCCATGGACGTGGCAGCCAGCTAAGAGAAAGGAGTGAAGTGTATGCCATCAGATTTTATCGGCGATATCTCCACCCTGCGCCCCTCTAAGGCGGAGGACGTCAACGTTAAGTCTACCAATAAGAAGGCCGGCATGACCGACCTGGATACCTCTGCGTTTTTGCAGTTGATGGTGGCCCAGTTCCAAAACCAGGACCCCCAGAACGCGGCGGATTCCTCCGACATGCTCAATCAGCTGATGCAAATGACCGTGATCCAGGCCGTGAACAACATTACCGACGCCTCTACCATGATGTATTCCGCCTCCCTGGTGGGCAAGGACGTTACCATTGGCCAGTATGACGCCAAGGGCAAGCTGGAGGAGATCGTGGGTCAAGTTACCGCAACAGGCACGTATGGCGGAAAGCCCGTGGTCTTCATAGGGGACAAGAGCTACTACCTCAGCGACATTATGGCAGTGGGCCGCCTTCCCGAAGCCGCCAAAACCGATGAAACCAAGCCCACTGACACCAATCCTACCGACACCAACCCCACTGACCCTGCAAACACCGGGGAGAACAACGGCGAAAACGGTGGAGACGGCGATTCGGACGAAAACGCTCTCGGCTGAGACCCCCACACTGTAAGGATAGGAGTGAACGCAAATGACGAAAGGAATCGGCACGTCCTTTGAGGCCATCAGACCCCAACAGGGCAAAAGCGTCACCCCCCAGCAAGGCACAGGGCAATTTGGTCAGCTCTTCCAGAAGGAACTGCAGGATCGCAGCATCGCCTTTTCCAAGCACGCCATGGCGCGGGCTGAGGAGCGAGGCATAGAGGTTAACGACACCCTGCTTGACCAGCTTTCCGGCTCTTTGGAAAAAGCCCAGGCAAAGGGAGCCACCAACATCCTGGCCTTTGACGCAACCCGAGCTTTTATCATCAATGTCCCCCACGGCAGGGTGATCACCACCATGTCCCAGGAGGAAATGAAGGAAAACGTATTTACAAATATTGACGGCGCCGTGATCCTGTAATCACAGAAGACAGGACCTTATGGATGTCTTGGAGAGAATCCGATTGATTCCTCTCCGGCGGCGCTATCCGAAGGGAGAACTATATCAATGACAGGCGCAATGTATTCGGCCGTTTCCGGCCTTAAGGCACATATGAACAAGCTGAATGTCATCAGTAACAACGTATCTAACGTAAACACCTACGGCTTTAAGGCCGCACGCACCACCTTTAAGGAATCCCTCTACTCCACCATGCGGGCCGGCTCTAACGGCACAGGCAGCGTGGGCGGCGTGAACCCCGCCCAGTACGGCTACGGCTGTAACGTGGGCACCATCGACCTGGACATGAGCACCAAGAACTACGTGCCCACCGGCGGCAACCTGGACGCCATGATTTCCGGCACTGGCTTCTTCATGGTTGGCTCCAAGCCCACCGTCGACGTTGCCACCGGCACCCTTTCCAAGGTGGAGCCCAAGGACCTAAACCTCACCCGGGTGGGTAACTTCACCTTCGATTCCCAGGGCTACATGGTGGACGGCTATGGTAACGTGGTATATGGCTTTGTCACCACCGCCAGCACCGTGGAAGCCGGCGATCCCCCCACCATCAAGCAGTCTGAAACTGCCGGTCTGGCCGACAAGCTGGACCCCCTGGTAAGCACCCAGCTGGTGCCCATCCGCCTGCCCCTGGCCCTGACCAAGGCAGACTATACAGGCGACTCCACCAGCACCGAACCCCTTCCCCTGGGCACCGCCATCTTCCCCGGCATCAACACCACCACCAATACCAACGCCTATGATCTGGGCCTGGACCCCACCAGCGCCCTCACCGACGGCGTGACCACCGTGGCCGTCAATGTGGACTCCATCACCATCGACGCCCAGACCGGTAAGATCACCGCCACCAACAATGCCGACACATCCGACTTCGTCGTTGGCTACATCGCCCTGGCTCAGGTGACCAACCCCAACGGCGTGACCCATATCCAGGGCCCCTACTTCAGAGCACGCGAAGGCGCAGGCGACTGCGTGGCTACCTCTATCGGCGGTGTGCTGGAAGGCAGATTTATGAACAACGCCGCAGATGGAACCAATGGTGACGCCGTGATCCACGGCACAGGCGAAACCAACCTGGTCACCTTCGGCCTGGAATCCTCCGGTACCGATATCGCCACGGAGTTTTCCGAGATGATTACCACCCAGCGCGGCTATCAGGCCAACACCCGGGTGGTGACAGTGACTGACAGTATGCTGGAAGAACTGGTAAACATGAAGCGTTAATCCCTAGTTGCCTGGCACGGCTCATCCCGGAGAGTTTCTTCTCCGGGGTGAGCCTATGAAAGAGAGTGAGGAATCAGGATGATCGTACTGACTAAAATGAACCGGGATAAATTTCTACTCAACCATACGCAAATTGAATGTATCGAGACCATACCCGAGTCTAAGATCGTGATGATGAACCACGATTACTATCTGGTACGGGAATCCGTGGATGAAATTATAGAGAAAATCACCCAGTACAACGCAAAGGTGCAGGATATTCACCGGGCCATTACCATTAACGACAGGCGTTAAGGGCCCGTCTGTAAAATCCTGGCATTATCCTTTGTTCAGTTGGGGGAGTGAAGAATGAATTTAACTTATATCATCGGCGTAGTTGTTTCTTTTCTGGTCATGGTTCTGGGTATGATCCAGGGGTCCACCGGCATGTTCTCCATTGATGTACCGCAGATCATGTACTTTGTAGACTTGGCCAGCGTATTTATCGTCATAGGTTGTACCTTTGCCACGGTGGTAGCCAGCGTCCCCGCCTCTATGGCAAAATCCATGCCCAAGCACTTTAGCATCATGCTAAACGCCAAGAAGTTTGACCCCCTTACTTATATCGACCAGCTGGTGGAACTGGCCCAGGTGGCCAGAAAGAACGGCCTCCTTTCCCTGGAGGAAAAGGCCAACCAGCAGGAGGACTCCTTTTTCCGACAGGCTATCATGCTCATCGTGGACGCCAACGACCCGGACAAGGTGCGCTCCATCCTGGAAAACGACATAGAGATGACCTCCGCCCGCCACGACGGCGTGATTGGTATGTATGACAAGGCAGCCGCCGTGGCCCCGGCCTTTGGCATGGTGGGTACCCTCATCGGTCTGATTAAGATGCTGAAAAGCATGACGGGCGAGGCAGGCAGCTCCGACGCCATCGGCCCCGCCATGGCTGTGGCCCTGATTACCACCCTCTATGGCTGTATTCTGGCCCATATGTTCTTTACTCCCATCGCCTCTAACCTCCGGGCCAGAGACGAGGAGGAAATGCTCTGCCGTATGATTATCGTGGAGGGCATCATGTCCATCCAGTCTGGCGAGAACCCCAAGTTCTTAAAGGAGAAGCTGGTAACCTTTATGACCCAGGATCAGCGCAACGCGGCCATGGGCGTGGAAGGCGGCGGCAAAAAGAAGGCCAAAAAAGCCAAGGGTGAGTAAGCCCCCGCCTTGAGTAATCCGGAAAGGAGTCCCCACCCATGAAGAAAAAAAAATCTGCTCCAGGCGGCTCCAACTGGATGGATACCTATGGCGATATGGTGACCCTGCTCCTGTGCTTCTTCGTGCTGCTTTACTCCATGTCCACCATCGACCAAATCAAATGGGCCGACGTGGTGAAAAGCTTTAACCCCGACGCTATTTTAGAGCCCACCCAGATAGATGGCACAAACGGCAACATGGCTGACCCCGCTACCCAGGAGGCCCAGGAGCAGATCGACGCGGCCATCGACAAGCTGTTTGAGGAAATTCAGGAATACATTGAACAACAGCAGGTGGAAGACAGGATATCCGCCTCCAAGGGCGACGGCTACATCTTCCTTTCCTTAAACGACGCCGTGTTCTTCGACGGAGACAGCTATGTCCTCCGAGGCGACGGCGAGGTGGTGCTGAACCAGGTGGGCACCATGCTGAAGTCTGCCAGAGATGCCATAGACGAGATCCGCATTCTCGGCCATACGGCCCAGGCCAGCCCTACAGAGCTGAATCCGCCCCTCACCGATCGTATGCTCTCCTCCAACCGGGCCAATGTGGTGCTGGTGTATCTCCAGGACATGGGGGTGGTTGACACCTCCCGCATGATCAGCGTGGGCTACGGCCAGTGGCGGCCCATCGCCAGCAATGATGTGAACACCGAGCGGGCCAAGAACCGCCGGGTGGAGATGATCATCACTGGCAAAAACATGGAAAACCTCATGGAAAACAGCATTACCCAATATTATACCAGCAGACAGACCGACGCGCCCGACGGTGTGATCCCCCCGGATCAGGTGCCGCCGCCGCCAACCCAAACCACCACAGAGGGCACGGCGCCCTCACAGGGCACCGCCCAGACGCCCTGATCCTACCCCGAATTAAGAGAGGATGCTCCTATGGCTGAGGTCTTATCACAAAATCAAATAGATGCCTTACTCAGCGCGGCTTTAAGCGGTGATATGAACCTGGGCGGAGCTTCCGACGACGGATCGGAGAAGAAGTACCGAAAGTACGACTTTTACAGCCCCAGAAAATTCACCAAAGACAGACTGCGTATCTTAAACGGCATCTTTGAAAGCTACACCAGAATGCTCAACAACCGCATCAACGGCCTACTGCACACCGGCTGCGAGGTGGAGGTAGACTCCATCGAAGAGCAGCGCTACTACGAATTTTCCAACGCACTCACCGAGGGCGACGTTTTGAGTATCGCCCACCTGCGCTATAAAAACCGGGTGGAGGAGACCCCCGTGCTCCTCTTCGCCAGCCGCCCCGTGATGCTCAGCATGATGGACAGACTCATAGGCGGAACCGGCGACCCCGATGGCGACCTGCCGGCTGACTACTCCTATACGGACATGGAAATTAAGCTCTATGAAACCCTGATGCGCAATTTCACCTCCATCCTGGGGGGCAGCTGGGAGAACTATATCACCCTGGACTTTGAATTTAACCGGGTGGAAGTCAACCCCACCCTGGTTCAGATTATCAGCTTTGACGAAACTGTGGTCATCGTGGATCTAACGCTGAAATTTCCCAACTGCGACGGGCGCTTCAGCGTCTGTCTGCCCGGCATGATGCTAACGAACCTCTTTAGCGACATCAACAAGGAGCTAAACGGCCACAGAGGCGTCATGGAAGACCACTCCGATCGGATCTTTACCACCCTGCGTGTCTCTGAGCTGGAGATGGTGGTGGAGCTCTGCCGCACCCAGCTAAAGCTAAACGACATCTTCCACCTCAGCGTGGGCGACGTCATCGACCTAAACCGCCCCAAGGACTCCCCCGTTTACGTTAACATAGGCGGCAGGCGGTGGTTCGATGGAAAGATGGGCGTTCACAACAAGAGTGTGGCAGTTCGGCTGGATCACACCTACTATAAGCCAAAAGAAGACGAGGACGAAGGGGACGTAGAATAGGATGGAACACAATATTTTCAGCCCAATGGAGATCGACGCCATAGGCGAAATTATGAATATCAGCCTCGGTTCTTCCGCAACAGCTGTCTCCAACATGCTGGATCACCGGGTAGATATTACCACGCCCAAGGTAACAACGGTGAATGCGGCCGACCTGGTGTTAGGCAAGCTGGAGCCGGCCATAGGCGTGGAGATTCGCTATGTCTCCGGTCTTGACGGCAGCAACATCATGCTCCTAAAGCGCGGCGACGTAAAAGCCATTGTGGACATCCTCTTCGGCACGGAAACCGCAGACGAAGACTTTGAACTCAATGAACTGACTATCAGCGCCGTTTGCGAAGTCATGAACCAGATGATGGGCGCGGCCTCCACCGCCCTGTCCGATTTTCTGGGCCGTATGGTGAACATCTCCACCCCCCAGTCCTTCGAGCTGGATAACTTTGACGATTTTAAGGCGGAGCACTTCCCTCCTTCTGCCGGCATCTTAGTGGTGGTGCGCTTTACCCTCACCATTGAAGGTTCTGTTTCCAGCGAGTTTGTCAATGTCATCTCCGTGGCCCTGGCCAAGGAGCTGATCTCCGGCTTTGGCCTGGGCGTGGAGGAATACCTCACCATGCCCGAGCCCGACCCCAGCAACACCCCCCTCACCCAGGACGAGATCGAGCAGCTCATTGCCGGCGGTGCGGGCGCCCTGCCCAAAACCGTGGACCCCACCCCCAACGACAACGTGGGCGGCATGCTCTCCCAGGCGGAAATCGAGCGGCTCATGTCCGGTATCCCCGCCGATCCCAATGCTCCGCCGCCGCCCCCGCCGCCTGCCTCTTCCGGCAGCGGGATGCTCACCCAGGAGGAGATTGAGCGGCTCATGTCCGGCGGAATGCCGTCGGAGAGTCCGCCGCCCCCGCCGCCTCAGCCGCCCATGCAGCAGCCGCCTATGGGAGACCCCAATAACCCCTACATGGGCTATCCGCCGCCGGGGGCCTATCCGCCCCCCTATGGCTTTCCGCCCCAGGGCTACTATCCGCCGCCGCCGGGCTATTACTACCCGCCGGAGCCTCAGCGTGAACCGCCGGAGCCCAAACTGATCCCCACCCAGGCGGTGCATCTGCCCCGTATGGATGTGACTGCCCAGCTGGGGGAGGAGCAATCCCAGAACTTAGATCTCATCATGTCTGTTCCCTTGGAGGTCTCCGTGGAGATAGGGCGCACCCACAGAAAGGTGCAGGACATTCTCTCCTTTACCAAGGGCTCCCTGGTGATCTTAGATAAGCTGGCCGGCGACCAGGTGGACCTTTATGTCAACGGTCAGTGCATTGCCAAGGGCGATGTGGTGGTGGTGGACGATAACTTCGGCATACGCATCACCGAAATCTTAAAACCCCCGGAATCGGCGGAGCTCCTAGGTGAACAATGGCAATAAGCCTACATTATAGAATCTGAAAAGGATGGTTTTTTATTATGGCTAAGATTTTATTGGTTGACGACGCAGCATTCATGCGTAAGGTAATCAGCGACACCCTCTCCAAGAGCGGCTATACCGATCTCTATGAAGCTGTGGACGGGGCTGATGCCGTGGAAAAGTACAGCGAGATTAAGCCCGATCTGGTGATTATGGACATCACCATGCCCAACATGGACGGCCTGGAGGCTTTGAAGGCCATTCGCGCCAAGGACCCCAGCGCCAATGTGGTCATGTGCTCCGCCATGGGTCAGGAGACCATGGTTATCGACGCAGTCCGCTCCGGCGCCAAGGATTTCATCGTCAAGCCCTTCAAGGCAGAGCGTGTGCTGAAAACAGTCACCTCTATCGTGGGGAACCCCTAACACACCATGAAATGGGGAGACCTTCTGCCCCTCTTGGGTATGCTCTTCACCGTGATCCTCATCCTCTTCGGGGCCTATTTCTTCACGAAGAATTTGCCCCGGATGCGGATCGGCGGTTTTCTGGGCGCCAGCCGTGGGGCAAAAATGCGCATTTTAGACCAGCTGTCCATGGGGCGTGATTGGCGCATCGTTCTGGTGCAGGTAGGCAGCCGCCACCTGCTTTTGGGCGTTGCCGCCGGTGAGATCTCCCTTCTGGCGGAGCTCTCTTCTGAAGAGGCCGCCCTTTGGACAGATGAAGACCCGCAGGACAAAAACGGAGACGCAGGCTCGCCTCCCAGCTTTAAGGACTCCTTTATGGAGGCCTTATCACAAAAACGAAGTAAGGGGGGCTAATCTTGCCAGAAGCGCTGATCAATGTCAATGGCGATAGTGTACAGGCTTTGCAAATCCTAGCCTTTACCACCCTTATTGCCCTTCTTCCCTCCATCCTGGTGATGATGACCTCCTTTACCCGCTACATCATCGTCTTTTCCTTCCTCCGCACCGCCATGGGCACCCAGCAGGTGCCCCCCAACACGGTATTGGTGGGCATCGCCCTGTTTTTGACCCTCTTTACCATGAGCCCCGTGATTTCAGAGATCAATACCACGGCCTACGCGCCCTATGCCGCCCAGGAGATATCCGAGGCCCAGTTTTTAGAGCGGGCCCAGGTGCCCCTGAAGGATTTTATGCTCCGGCAGACAGAGACCTCTTCGGTAAATCTCTTCTGCGACTTAGCGAAGGTAGACAGGCCCGCCAACGACGAGGACGTGATGGAGCTTCCCATGCGCATCGTCATCCCCTCCTTCATGACCAGCGAGCTGAAAAGAGCCTTTGAAATCGGCTTTTTCCTCTACATCCCCTTCCTGCTGTTGGATGTGGTGATCTCCGCCACCCTCATGTCCATGGGTATGATTATGCTGCCGCCGGCTATGATCTCGGCCCCCTTTAAGCTTTTACTTTTCATCGCCCTGAACGGCTGGGAGCTCTTATTCTCCACCCTGGTTCAGGGGTTCCGATAGCGAAGGAGGACTGAGCGATGACTCCCATGGAAATCAGCGACGTCCTCCGCGACGGCATCTTCGTGGCCCTGAAAATCGGCGGGCCTCTGCTCATCCTCAGTATGCTTGTGGGCGTTTTGGTGGCCATCTTTCAGGCGGTCACCCAGGTTCACGAGCAGACCATCGCCTTTGCCTTTAAGCTGGCGGTGATCATCATTGTCTGCTTGATGTTCGGCAACAGAATGCTGGAATCCCTGGTGGAATATTCTCAGCAGCTGTTTACCTACATGGCTGGATAAGGGAAGGGGGCCTTTCTCATGGTAGATTGGGCGCGCCTGACCCTCTTCTGCTACATCATGATGCGCATGTCCGGCTTCGTCCTCTTTAACCCCATTTTAGGGCGCCGCGGCATCGCCCCCATTGTGCAGGCCGGGTTTATTTTGGTCTTGTCCCTTGCCGTTTTCAGCTTTACCCCGGGCGGCGTGGAGCCCCCCGCCCATCTCATTGTCTTTGTCGTTCATCTGATCCTGGAGCTGTTTTTGGGCTTCGCCCTGGGTCTGGTGATCCACATCTTCTTCTACATTCCCCAGCTGGCCGGTGAAGCCATAGACACCCAAATGGGCTTTACCATGGCGAAGATCTATGACGCCGGGGCCCAGTCCTCCCTCACCGTTACCAGCTCCCTCATCAACCTTCTCATGTTCCTAATCTTCTTCTTGGCAAACGGGCACTACACCCTGATGCGTATCCTCCTCTCCTCCGGAGATGTGATCGCCTTTGGCAGCGCAGCCTTTAACACCGCCATGACCAATGCCATCTTGGAGCTCTTTATCCACTGTACCATTCTGGCGGTAAAGCTGGCCCTTCCCATTCTGGCCGCGGAGATGATGGGACAGATCGGCATGGGCATTCTGATGAAGGTCATTCCCCAAATCAACGTATTCGTCATCAACATCGACTTAAAGGTTCTCATCGGCCTCTTTATGCTCACCGCCCTCCTGTCCCCTTTTACCAACTTCCTGCTCCAAACCGAAAACGAAATGCTCACCGCCCTGTCCCGCCTCTTGGATTTGGCCCGGCCGTCTATGTAGCGCCCTTGGCCTCCAAACAGTTGCATCAGAGGCGCAGCCAGCTCAATTGGCCCAAAGGGGGGATGACTCATGGCCGATCCCAGTAAGACGGAAAAAGCAACGCCAAAAAAACGGCGAGACGAGAGAAAAAAAGGGAACGTCTTTCAGAGTAAGGACGCCATTACCGTCACCACCCTCATAGTCACCTTTTCCATCCTCTTCATCTTTGCAGATAGTATGCTGGAGCAGATCGACCAGATTTTTTACCTCTGCTTCTCCTATGCCGCCGAGCTGGGCATCGGCAAGGTTCCCACCGTTATCGACAGCATCGTGAGAGAGGGCATCCTCCTCTTGTTGAAAACGGCAGGGCTCATCATGGTCTTCGGCGTGGCTGCCACAGTGGTCGCCACCTTCGCCCAAACGAAAATGCTGGTGACCGCCGAATCCTTAAAGCCCAAGTTTAACCGCATCAGCCCCATAGAGGGCTTCAAGCGCCTCTTCTCCATGCGCAGCGTGGTAGATGCCCTTAAGGGTATCTTGAAGATCAGCATACTCCTCTATATCGTCTACCGCTATGTCACCGGCATGACCAACAGCTTTTTTAACTACCTCTACATGGATTTGGGTCTTGCCTGCTCCGACCTGTTTCAGCACACCTTCTCCATGATCCTGCAAATCGTCCTGGCCTTCATCGTCCTGGCCGCCTTCGATTTTTACTACCAGTGGTGGGAATATGAGCGCAAGATGCGGATGTCTAAGCAGGAGATCAAGGACGAATATAAGCAGATCGAAGGCGACCCAAAAATCAAGGCCAAGATCAAGGAGACCCAGCGCCGCATGGCCATGTCCCGCATGATGCAGCAGGTGCCCGGCGCCGACGTGGTCATCCGTAACCCGGAGCACGTGGCTGTGGCCCTGCGGTATAAGCCAGATAGGGACAACGCCCCCATCGTGCTGGCAAAGGGCTTGGACGAGCTTGCCCTGCGCATCGTCTCCGTGGCGGAGGCCCACAAGGTCTCTGTGGTGGAAAACATCCCCCTGGCCCGGTCTCTCTACGCCTCCACGGACCTAAATCGCGAGATTCCATCCGACCTTTACGGCGCCGTGGCCGACGTGCTGGTCTACCTCTATCGCATGAAAAACAAGGAACCCCAATAGGCCGCCCTGCCCCATTTCGCAGCGGCGCGCACCTTACTATGACTGTTCTAGGAAAGCGGTGAACCCATGAAACGGCTACTGAACAATGTGATATCGCTTTTCGTGGTGGTTATCGTTCTCTTTTTGATTCTGCCTCTGCCTCCTATGATGCTGGACGTGTTCCTGATTTTGAACATCTCCCTGTCCATCATGATCCTTCTCATCACCATGAACATTAAGGAGACCCTGGAGTTTTCCATCTTCCCCTCCCTGCTCCTGGTGACCACCCTGTTCCGCCTGGGCATGAACATCTCTTCCACCCGGCTGATCCTCTCCAATAACGGCTTTGCCGGCAATGTCATCAAGGCCTTCGGCGAGCTGATTACCATGGGCAACATCGTCATCGGCGTTTTGATCTTCCTCATCCTGGTTTTAGTCCAGTTTATCGTCATCACCAAGGGCGCCGAGCG
>JAVBLH010000032.1:0-39328 GCA_031553635.1 Evtepia sp.
GCTACTGCTTGCCACTGCATTGCTATGTCCATTTTGGTGCTGAATCTGAGGAGGATTCAGTCGGCCGGTTTAGCGTTCTTTAACTTTATTGCCGGTTTGTTTACCCCTACGCGAAAATTGGCTTTTGTTCAGTAGGCATTAACTATCACACAAATCAAAACATCGCCCCTTCGGAAGTTTTTTCCAAAGGGGCGATGTCTATTTTATCAACGTGTCCTCGCCCATATCATCTGCAGCGCACAACGCAGGTGATGGATGCACCGTCTATGGTGCAGGTGATCTTCGTCGTGCCGGGGCCCACATATTTCACAAGGCCCGTGGCGGAAATGGTGGCCACAGACTCATCGGCGATACTCCAGGTGGCGGCCTTATCGGAACCCACCACTTTCATGGGGAAATTCTCGCCGGCCATCAGGGTAAAGTCATCCCGGTTCAAAGAGAATGCCGCGCCTATGGCCGGGGGTGTTTCCGGGGTTTCGGTGGTTTCTCCCACAGTGCCTCCCTCAGTGGGGTCGCCCACGGGGTCTCCTGTGCCGTCTCCGGTTCCGTCCCCTTCCTGGGCAGAGGCAAAGCTGCAGGTCACCTGGCAAGTGGCGGTTTCGCCGTCTTCCCGGGTGGCGGTGATGGTGGCGGTGCCCTCGGCCTGGGCAATCAAAGTCCCGCCGGAGGAGATTTTCACCACATGGTCGTCGCTGCTTTCAAAGTCTACCTCCAGGGCCGCGTCTTCCGGCTCCATGGTCAGCTCCACGTCCTGCTTTTGGTCAAACTCGGTGAGGACAATGTCGTCTTCCACAAAGCCGAAGGGGATGGGGCCGGTTTCGGGGGGATCTGCCTCCGTGCCTTCCTCCCCTTCCTTATCTCCGGAGAAGAAGCGCTCCTGGATCAGGGGCATCACAATGGGGGCCACCTTGGTCACCACGATGTAGCCCGCCGCCAGGATGATGAGGATGGACAGCAGCCAGGCCAGAAACCGCCCGAAGCCGCCCTTTTTCTGGAGGCGTCTGCCGCCCTTGCCCCGGTTCACAGGGGGCACGGCGGGAGGAGGGGTTGGGGTGGGGGCCTCCTCCGGGATTTCCGTGTCCTCAAAGCTGAGAGGGCCTGGCACCTCGATATCGAATATGTACTCCTCCATGGGGGCCGACGCCGGTTTTGGGGGCTCCTTGCCGTTGCAGAAGGGACATTTTTTATAGGTAATCGAATACTCCTCCCCGCAGATGGGGCAGGGAACGGTACGGTTAAATTTTTGAGTTTTGTCCAGGGTTTCCATGCAATACCCTCCTTTTCAAAAAGACCGGCAAACTTCCCAGAATTCGCCGCATTTTAATCATATTACCACAATTTCAAAGAGAACGTCAACCTCCGAGGCACGAAAAAACAGGAAAAGTGCGCGGCAAATTTTCCCTTCTCTGTCCCAGGCTTCCAGCCCTCATTCCCCCTTCTTCTTCCTATCGAACACAAGAAGTTTCAAGGTGAGGAAGGTAACAGGGGTGCCCACCACCGCCGCGATGAGATAGGCGAGGAAGGGGGAGAGCCCCAGACCATTATGAAAGAGCAGCACCGTGAGGCTCTGGACGATGAAGTTGGGAATATAGCCCAGGAGAAAGGGCCCCAAGCGCCCCAGGGTCATGGGGACTTTAAAGGTCACCTTGGAATTCATGAAAAAGGAGACCAAAAGGCTGAGTAGATAGCCAACGGTAAAGGCAATGTTAGGGGGCAGCACCAGGGTAAAGCCCGCCTCTAAGCACCAGGCCGCCGCCAGATTCACCCAGCCTACGCACCAAAAGCGGAAAAACTCGGGGCTGATGCAGGCGCGCAGCCATTTTCGCAGCATGGGCTCCTTTGCCTCATAGGTTTCCCAGTCTATGGTTTTGCGCCCCCGCACGATGCGCCGCTCCCCCGCCTCCATGGCCACGGCACCGTCGGAGAGCCGGGCGGACCAAAAGGACTCCAGCACCCCTTGGGGATAGGCCGCCCGAAAGCGCCGCAGCTTTTCCTCCCCGCTGCAGGCGCGGCCTAACACCGCCCCCGTTTCGGGCACCACCACGGAGCCGATGAGAGGCAGGCCCAGACTAAGGCAGGCAGGGCGCAGCAGGCACTCCGCCGAGGTGGTCAGCACCAGGTCACGGGGGCTTTTCCCCGCCAGGTAAAGGGGCCGAAGCTTTTGGAGCCGGGCCTGGGTCCAGAAGGCGGCCAGGGTCTCCTCAAAATTTTTCAGGCCGCCCAAGTAGGCATAAAACCGCGCCCAAAAGGTGGTTTCGGTGATGGCCCCGAACCAGTAGGACACCGCCGCCCAAAGCTGCCCGGGCAGAAAGCGCACAAGGCCGGGCTGGCGTAAAAGGCAGAAGAGGGTGAACTCCCGGACGCAGTTGCCCCTGTAAATGGTCCCGTTAAAGTCATAGGCCCGCACCGGCTTCCCCTCCCATCATTTGGATTTCTATAAACTGATTAAACCACATCCGGGCAGATTTTTCAACCGGAAGGGGGCCCCGCTCCCTTGACAAACCCATGAAATGGGGCCACAATAGCACGGTAGAAGACCCGTTTCGACCCGGAAGGAGGACCCCAAATGGCTGCCGTATCCCTTGCCTTTGAGCTGATCGTGATGATCTCCATCGGCATATTTGCCGTCCGTTCCGGCATTATAGGAAAAGAGTTTGAAGAGAGTCTTATCAGCTTTATGATCAGCATTACCATCCCCTGCATGATTATCCAGAGCTTCGACGTGCCCTTTTCCCCGGAGCAGCTGCGTCAGTGCGGCTTGGTGCTCTCTCTTTCCCTTCTCATGCTGCTTTTTTATTTTGTCCTGGGCCAGGGGATGTATACCCTCACGGGGAAGGGCGCAAGAGGCCGTGCCTTCCGTTTTGGCACTATGTTTACCAACTTTACCTTTATGGGCCTGCCGGTAATCCAATCTCTCTTCGGCCAGGAGGGGCTT
The DNA here is from genome assembly GCA_031553635.1 of Evtepia sp. Classification (GTDB taxonomy): domain Bacteria; phylum Bacillota; class Clostridia; order Oscillospirales; family Oscillospiraceae; genus Evtepia. The sequence continues at coordinate 2,936 of JAVBLH010000032.1, forward strand.
TTTCTCTTCGTCCTCTTTGTGATCCCCTTCCGCCTGGCCTATTTCAGCCTGGCAAAGCCCTTTCTCACCCCGCCGGAGCTGAAGGAAAAGGGCCGGGGGCCCAAGGCCTTTCTCCAGGCCATCTTCACCCCGCCGGTAATTGCCGTGTTCATCGGCCTGGGGCTCTACTTCTTTCAACTCAAACTGCCCGCCCCGGTGAGCCATATTTTGACCTCGGTGGGGAATGTCACCTCCCCCATGGGCATGATCCTCTGCGGAATTTCTCTGGGGGGCTTTCAGCCCCGGGAGTTTTTGCATCTCAAGCACTTTTTCCTGCCGGTATTTCGCAATTTCGCCCTGCCGGCTCTCACGGTGCTGCTTCTCTTCTTCCTGCCTGTGCCTGTTTTGATGAAGAAGATCATCGTGATCTTCGCCGCCATGCCCGTGGCCTCCCTCTTAGCGGCCTTCACCGCCCAGTATGACCCCGACCCCCGTGCCAAGCTGGAGAGCGGCGGCGCGGTGTTTTTCTCCACCCTTCTTTCGGCCCTCTCCATCCCCCTCTGGGCCCTTTGGGTGGACATGATCTTCCAGTAATCCTTCATAGAAAGGCGGTTTTCTCATGGACAAGGTTATCTCCCTCCTGCGCGGGTGCAGTATGTATCCCGGGGATGTAGACCCCGTTACCATGACCAACATCTTTTTGGCCCAGATGCGCATAGGCATCTACGGGGGTAAGGCCTCCATCCCTATGCGCCCCAGCTTTTTATCCTCTGGGGGCCCGCGGATTCCAGGGGAGTCCGTTGCCGTTTCTCATATCGGCTTTCGAGAAATTCGCACGGCCGCCGTGACCCTTACCGGGGAACCGGTGGGGGCCGATGTCACCCCGGGTGAAAGGTTTCCCACCCCCGGCTATGAATACCCCGCCCCCATAGAAGACCTGATTTTTGCCGCCGTGGAACTTTTGGAGCCCCTGCTCCCCCAATGCAGCCGCCTTGCCCTGGTCCTGCCCTTCCCCCTGGAAAAGACAGCCGAAGGGGACTTTGTGGCGGCGAAAATCCCCGAGGGCCTGCGCCTGACGGACTACGAAAACGCGCCTCTTTTGGCCCTTCTGCGCCGGGAACTTTCTGCCCGGGGCTTCGAGGGCATTCCCTGCACCGTCCTCTCCATCGCCCCTGCCGTTCTCTTAGACGGCCCCGCCCGCTTTCCCGGGGGCCGCTATCTCTCCCTCCACTGGGGTGAGACCTTGGAGAGCGCCTTTTCCCTCCCGGAGAACGCGGTGTTAAAGCTAAAATCCGGCAACAGCCGCCTCTTGGCTCTGGACACCGGGGTGGGGGCCTTGGAAGGGGTGCCCCTGGGGGTGGTGGACCTCTCCATGGACAGGGACGCGCTGCGGCCCGGTGAGGATCTCCTCACCAAGATGGTCTCCACCCGGAATTTGGGGGACCTCTTCCGCTTTACCATGATTAAGGCCGTGGAGGCGGGGCTTTTATCCTTCATGTGCGGCCGGGAGTTTTTGTCCCTGCGCAAGCTGGATCTAAAAACCCTACTGGACTTTTTAGAGAACCCGGAGGGGGAGAGCGTCATCGCCTCCTTCTGCCGCCACGAGGCGGGGGACAGGCTGGTGGCCATCGCCATTGCCCAGGCCGTTTTAGAGCGGGGGGCGCGGCTGGTTGCGGCTCACATCGCCTCCCTTTTGCTCTTCACCGGCGCGGGCCGGGAGGAAGCCAGCCCCACAAGGCTCCTCCTCACCGGCGAGGCCTTGGAAAGCCCCCTCATCCGCTCCCTTTTAGAGGCCCAGCTGGAGAAATTTGTCCAGGGAAAGCTGGGACGCCACTGGATTTCTTCCGCCAGCCCCGATGCCCCTCTGACAGGCGGCGCCATGGCGGCCCTGCTGAACAGCTAATCATAAAAAACGCCCCGACGAAACGACTTCGTGGGGGCGTTTTTGTTGCCCAAAAGGGCGGACGCGCCGCGGAAACAGCTTTCCGCAGCGCGCCCAAGAGAGGTATTCGAAATAATAGAAGAGAACGAGTTTAATTGTCCGCCACGGGGCTTTCGCTCTGGGTCTTTTCGGACTTGCCCGTAACCCGCCGCAGAACATAGAGGGAGACTGCAAGGCACATCACTTCCCCGAAAAGGGCCGCCAGCCAAATCAGCTGCCCGCCCCAAAGGAAGGCGCAGGGCAGGAGAGCCAGGGGCGCAAAGAGGAAGCCCCGGCCCACCGCCAAGAAGATAGAGGGCTTTGGGTTCTCCCGGGCGGTGAGGTAGCCGGCGATGGCGATGTTCAGCCCCACCACCAGGAAGGAGAGGGAAAACTGCCGGACGGCCCTTATGGTTTCTGCAAACACCGGACTGTCGGGCTGGAGGAGCAGCATGGCAATGCGGTCGGGGGCCAATTGGCACAGGGCGGTGAAGAGAACGCCCATCCCCAGGGCCGCCACGATGCTCATACGGAAGTAGCCCTTGGCCACCGTCTCGCTGCCCCTTCCGATGTGGAAGCTGACGAGATGCATCATCCCCTGGGCGATGCCCTGCATCACCATGAAGACGAAGAGATTGAGATAGGCCACCACGGCAAAGACCGTCAGGCTCCACTCCCCAAACACCAGGAGCAAAATGTGGTTATACAGGAAGGTGAGAAAGGCCACGATGAGCTCTACGGAGCAGTCGGCCACCCCCAGGGGGAAGATGCGCAAAAGCTCCCTGGGCCGGGGCTTGAAGCTGCGGATGCGCAGTTTGGCCTTTTTGCTGAAGAAGTAAAGAAGGAAGATGATAAGGCTTAAGAGCTGGGCCAGTCCCGTTGCCAGGGCCGCGCCCATGACCCCCCAGTGGAAAACCATGATGAAGAGGTAGTCTAAAACGATGTTGGTGACAAAGCTGGTGCCCACCCCCACCACGGCCATATAGGGCCGCCCGTCTACCTTTACCATAATCTCCAGGCAGTAGGACAGAATAAAGCAGAGGGAAAAAAGGCTGACTACCCGGAGATAGCCCGTGGTGTCCGCCAGGGTCATGGGCCCCGCCCCCAAAAAGAGGGCCAGAGGCTCTGCGAAAATCGCCGCCAACAGGGTGACCACAAGGGACACGGCCACGATGACGAACACCGTTTGGGAAAAGAGGCCGTCGGCCTCTTCTGTGTCCTCCCGGCCTCTGGCAAAGGCCACTAAGGTGGCGGTGCCCATGGAGATGAGTACGGCAAAGCCCGACAGGCAGTTGACAAAGGGCAGGGCGATATTCACGGCGGTAAGGGCCTCTTCCCCCGCGCCCCAGGCTACGAAGATGGCGTCTACCACCGTGTAGAGGGAGAAGAGGAGCATGGCCGCCACAGAGGGCAGCACGTAGCGCATAAAATCTTTCAGGGAGCAGCCGGCTCCGGACTGGGTACGCATTTGGGTTCACCTCATTATTTTGGGCTGCCACGCACTATGGAAAACACAGCCTTGCTTTTCCGGCGGCGAAGTAGCCTCGTTTCAGCCTTTGGAAGGTATTTCCGCTTGCTGTTTTTCTTTCTTTCTGTTATCCTAAACCATGGAGTTACCCCAGAGTCAAGGAGTTTTTTTATGTCATCCCTCTATTTCAAAACCGGCGAATTTGCCGCCCTATGCGGCGTGAAGAAGGATACTCTCCTTCATTATGCCCACATTGGCATTCTCAATCCAGAAAAGGTGGAAGAAAACGGCTACCGCTACTATTCCGCTAAGCAGCTTTATACTTTCGACCTTATCACCGCCCTGAAAGGCCTGGACATGCCCCTTTCTGAAATCAAGGCCTATTTAGATCACCGCAGCCCCGAGGCCTTTTTAGAGCTTTTAAAAACCCAGGAGGAAGTATTGGCGGAAAAGCGGCGGCAGCTGGAGGCGGTGTCGCGCCTACTGCGGGAGACCGTGGCCTCCACCAACCTGGCCCTCACCGTGACCCCCGGTACTTTCACCCTGGTGGAGATGCCCGAGGAGCGTTATGTGGTGGTGGAGGCCCCGGCGATCCCCCATTACGACGAACCCCAATTTTTGCTGAAAATCCGCTCCCTCTTAGCCTGGGCTAAGGAAAACGGCAGCCTCTCCTTCCCCCCCGGAGACATTATCCGCCGGGACAGCATGGAAAAAGGCCGCTTTATGGAGGATTTTTATTATTACAAGGTGGCGGCGGATATCCAGGGGGAAACGGTTTTGCGCAAGCCCTCGGGCCTTTACGCCGTTCTCTTCCACCGGGGCGGGTACGACAGTTTAGAGGCCGCCTACCGCAGCTTTTGGGCCCGTATCCAGGAGGAGGGCCTCACCCCTGTGGGCGATCTTTTCGAGGAGGATTTGCTCCACTATCTCTCCACTGCCGACCCCCATGATTATGTGATGAAGCTCTCCGTTCAGGTGGCGCGGAAAAAGTAAAAAAAGAAACGGGTGAGAGGCCTTTGCCTTTCACCCGCTTTTCTATTCGCCCGCTTGGAGGAGCTTTTTGGTATAGGGATGCTGGGGGCTTTCAAACAGGGCTTCCACGCCGTTTTCCTCCACCACTTCTCCGTCCTTCATCACCAGCACCCGGTCGCAGCACTGATACACCACGTTTAAGTCGTGGGAGATGAAGAGGTAGCTTAATTGGTGCTCCTTCTTCAGATGCATGAGAAGCTCTAAAATCTGGGCCTGTATGGTCACGTCCAGGGCGGAAACGGCCTCGTCTAAGATCAAGAGCCGGGGCCGCAGGATCATGGCGGCGGCGATGGACACCCGCTGCCGCTGGCCCCCGGAGAGCTCCCGGGGCTTTCGGCCAAAGAACTCCTCCCCCAGACCCACGGACTCCAGCATTTGGGTCACCCGCTTTTGGCGCTCGGCCTTATCATACTTGCCGTAGATGAGTAGGGGCTCCTCCACCAAGCGGCCTATGGTAAAGGCGGGGTTTAGGGAGGAATAGGGATCCTGAAATACCATCTGGGGCCGGGGACTGCGGTGGAGTATCTCCCCGTCGCAGTCCTTTTCTATGCCCAAGATCACCTTGGCCAGGGTGCTTTTCCCGCTGCCGGACTCCCCCACAATGCCCAGGACTTCACCGGGGCAAAGGGAGAAGCTGACGTTTTTCAGCACCTGGCTGCGGACCCGCTTTCCATGGGCCTCCCGGTAATAGCTATTGACGTTTTTTACTTCTAAAATCGGTGTTTGGGTCATAGGTACCTCCCCCGGGTCTCACGGGTGGGTATGGCGGCGATGAGCTTTTTGGTATAGTCTGCACGGGGGGCGTGGAACACCTGCTCCGCGGGTCCCTCCTCCACCAAAAGGCCCCGATGCATCACCAAAACCCGGCTGCACAGCTTTCTCACCACGGAAAGGTCGTGGGAGATGAACAAGATCCCCGTGCCCGTTTCCCGGTTCACCCGCTTTAAGACCTCTAAAATCTGGGCCTGGATGGTCACGTCCAGGGCAGTGGTGGGCTCGTCGCAGACCAAGAGCTTGGGGCGGATGGAGAGGGCTGCCCCTATCATGGCCCTTTGGAGCATACCGCCGGAGAGCTGATGGGGATATTTTTGATAAATTTCCTCGGGCTGGGGCAGCTCCACGGCGGCCAGGACGAAGAGGGCCCGGGCTCTTCGCTCCTCGGGGGTCATGGCGGTGTGGAGGCGCAGGCTCTCTTCGATTTGTGGTCCGATGCGCATCAGGGGGTTAAAGGAGGACATGGGCTCCTGAAAGATCACGCCGATATCCCGGCCCTGGAGGGCGCGCAGGGCGTCTCGCGAGCAGGTGAGCAGCTCCGTTTCCTCCATCCAAATCTCCCCGGTGCAGTGACACTGGCGGCGGTTTAAGAGGCCCGAGACCGCCATGGCAGTGACGGTTTTGCCACTGCCGGATTCTCCCACTAAGCCCACAATCTCCCCCGGCTCCATGGAAAAGGTGAGGCCGCCCACAGCTTCCTTCCCCTCTCTGGCGCTGTGAAAGCGGATGTGCAGGTCCTTCACTGTGAGCATTTCTTCCCCTTCTTTCTAACGGTTATTGACGTCTTGGGATTTATCGGTTCCTTTGGGAAAGGCCCTCACCCAGGAGGGAGAAGCCCAAAATCAGCAGCGCGATGGCAAGGCCCGTAAAGAGGGCGTACCAGGGGGCGCTGCCCAAATAGGTCTGGGCCTCGGAGAGCATACCCCCCAAAGAAACGTCGGGCTTTTGGACCCCCACCCCCACATAGCTCATGCTGGCCTCGGCCAACACGGCGTTGTTAAAGCCGATGGAGATCGTGGGCAGCAGCACGGGGACGATATTGGGCAGGATGTGGCGGAAGATGATGCGCAGGTCTCCCGCCCCCATGAGCCGGGCTGCGGCGATGTAATTAAGGCTCCGCTGACGGGCCACCTCCCCTCGCACCACCCGGGCGAAGCTGGGGATGAAAAGAAGGCCTAAGATCAGGATGATCTGCATCTTCCCCCGGCCTAAGAGCATGATGAACACCAGGGCTAAGAGCACGCTGGGAAAGGCGGTAATAGAGTCGCAGATGCGCATCAGCAGGCTGTCGAACCAGCCGCCGAAGTAGCCCGCCAGGCAGCCGATTATGGCGCCGATCACCAGGCCCATGAGCACCACGCACAGGGCGATGAGAAAGGTGGTGCCCGCCCCTTCCATAATGCGGGAGAGGATGTCGCGGCCCATGTTATCCGTGCCGCAGAGGTGAAGAAGAGACGGGGGCTTCGACTTTGCCGAGGCGTCCATCCCCGTGGGGCTGTAGGGCTGCCAGAGATAGCCTAAAAGGGTGAGGGCCACCATGAAGCCCGTGATAACAAGGCCCTGGCGCAAAAAGTGATTGGGGGCGTCTGCGGGGTGTTTTTTCTTGCGCAAATCCACGGTGTTCCCTCCTTCCTTTGGGTTTTTTTCTATGCCGGCGCGGCGATGTCAGCCCAGGCGCACCCGGGGGTCTATATATTGAGAGATGATGTCGGCGATGAAGTTCACCAGCACCACCCAAGTTGCCAAAATCACGACAATGGCCTGTACCACGGGGAAATCCCGGTTGGCGATGGAGGAGAGCAAAAGCCGCCCCAGGCCGGGGATGGCGAACACCTGCTCGATGATGATGCTCCCCGCCACCATTTCCGCGGCGGAGACAGCCAAAAAGACGATGACGGGGATAATGGCGTTGCGCAGGGCGTGGCGGCCCAGGGCGGTGCTGCGGCTGTGGCCCCGGCTGTAGGCCGTGCGGATATAGGGCTTGTCCAGCTCCTCTAACAGGGAGGCCCGCAAGAGCTTTACCGTCATGGCGATGCGGGAGATGGCGATGGACAGGGCCGGGAAGAGCATGAAGAGGAAGAAGCCCCAGGGATTTTCTTGATACGAGGGCAGATCCCCCGGGATAAAGAGCCGCAGGGTGATGCCGAAGAGGAAGGAACAGAGTATGCCCACAAACACCGGGGGCACGGACATGAGAATTTGGTTCAGCACCGTCATAGTGCGGTCGAAGAGCCCCCCCGCCCGCCGGGCTGTGAAGACGCCGATGGGAATGGACAGGGCGATCATCAGAAGGCAAGAAACCCCCACCAGAGAGGCCGTCATGGGCAGCTTTTCCGCCACCATGTCCTTCACCGGAAGACGGTAGGAGTAGGAGGTGCCCATGTCCCCCTGAAGGAAGCTAAAGAGCCAGTCGCCATAGCGGATGAACACCGGACGGTCCAGGCCCATCTCTGCACGCAGAGTGGCCACCTGCTCCGGCGTGGCATTGGTGCCAAGCCGGGCGGTGGCCGCGTCTGCGGGTATGATTTGAAAAGCCAAAAAGGCGAGGAGGGAAACGGTGAACAAAGTAATAATGAGAGTAACCAGTTTCTTGGCTAAATATTTCACTACCTCGCCTCCCCTTGGCCTTCCTAATGGTTAGGATGATAACCCGCTGCCTTCTTTGGGCTGCATCGCGGAAAAAACGCCAGCAAGCGCACAGCATACATGGTGCGTTGCTGCCCTATTACTGAATGAAGTGTACTTTGGACAAATCCATCACATAGAGGGGATAGAACTCATAGCCCCTCAAGTTGGTCTTCATCACCACAAAGTCCGCTAAGTCCTGGATATAGACGTTGGCGGCGGTTTCGGTGAGCATCTGGGCGGCCTCCTTATACAGGGCGGTGCGCTGGGCCTCATCCTGGGCGGCGGCGGCACTCGCCATGAGGGCGTCGTAGGCGGGATTATGATAGTTAATCATATTCTTCCCGTCGTCACTGACCCAGCGGCCTAAGAGGGCGTTGGCGGAGAGGACCGTAGCGTCGAAGCCGATAACGGTGCTTTCAAAGTCGCGCCCGGTGTAGATGCGGTCCAGCCAGGTCTGCCACTCCACCTGCTCTATGGTGGCGGTGATGCCCACTTGGGAAAGCTGCTCGGCCAGGACTTCAGCGGTGTTCACGTGGGGGGTGTAGTTGCCGGGCACGCTGATGGTCATGGAGAAGCCATCGGGGTAACCCGCCTCGGTGAGGAGGGCTTTGGCCTTCTCCGGGTCGTAGCTGTAATAGGAGGCCAGGCTCTCGTCGAAATACTTGCCGAAGGCGGGGTAGATAGAGGTGCCCACCCGGGTGCCGTGGCCGTCGGCGGTGAAGCTTAAAAGGGCGTCTACATCCACGCCATAGCACAGGGCCTGACGAACTTTTTCGTTATCGAAGGGGGCTTTGGCGTGGTTCAGGTACAGGGCCTGGACCAGGTTCATGGTGCCCTCCAGGGTCTGGTAGGTCCCGGCGTCCAGGGTGCTCACCTGGTCTAGGGTCAGGTGGATGGCCATGTCCAGGGAGCCGGCCCCCAGGGCAGACATCATGGCAGACGCATTTTCAAAGACCTTAAAGGTCACCTGATCCAGGATGGCGCCCTCCCCATAGTAGTCGGAAAACTTCTCCAGCACCAGGCTCTCCTGGACGGTGCGGGAGACAAATTGGAAGGGGCCGGTGCCTATGGGGGCTGTTTCCAGGCCTGTGGCGTCTGCGGGGACGATATACACGCTGGCGATAAAGCTAGGCAAGTCTCCGTTGGGCTCTGTGAGGGTGATGACCACCGTTTTTTCATCGGGGGTTTCAATGGACGAAACAGCAGAAAGCGCCGCAGCCAAGGCGTTATCCACCGTGGTCGCAGCGCAGGTTTCAAAGGACTTTTTCACGTCATCCGCCGTTACCCCATTCCCGTTGTGAAACTTCACGTTCTCACGGAGGGTAAAAGTGTAGGAAAGCCCGTCCTCGGAAGGGTGATAGGCTTCGGCCACTGCGGGGATGAAGTTACCGTCTTTGTCGGGCTTTATAAGGCCCTCGTAGACGTTAAATAAGACCTCTCTGGTTCCTGCCGCTGTCATATGATAGGGGTCAAGACTGTCTCCCAGGTCCTGAGAGATGCCCACGGTAATCGCACCGCCGGGAACCATCTCTCCGGAGTCGCTTGTCTTGTCGCTGTTGGGGTCAGCCTGAGGCTTTCCGTCTCCGCAAGCCGTGAGTACAGAAGCCAGGAGTAGGCCCACCAGGAAAAGGGATAAGATGCGTTTTTTTAACATGTTTGCTTCTCCTTCCGCCACCTTCATGGCGTTACAACAAAATTCGCTTCTCCCATTATTAAATTGTCTTTTGCATTGTAACCTCTATACCTTAAAATTACAAGAAAAATTTTTTGGGTTGTTTGGGTTCTGCCATCCTAGTAGGATTTGTTTGGGTCTACCATGCTGGTAGGCATTTTGGTTTAGATGTTTACAGGCAAAGGGCCTGTGACCTTTTTGTCTTTTCAGACGGAACACCCTTTCTTGCGAAAGAAAGGGTGGAAAGACCGCCAAGGGCCTCGGCCCCTGGACCCCGGGGTGAAAGGGTGTCCCAGCCGGATAGGCTGCCCGTCCGGCGAGGACAAAACCCCACAGGCAGTCTGCCTGTAGCGTAAAAAAGCACAAGCCCTGCCTAATGCATACAAAAAAATCAAGGGCCTCCCGTCAAGGGAAGCCCTGATTTCTTCCAATCAAATCTCCGAGGGAATCACAATCGCCGCCACGATATAGGCCAAAACCCCTGCGCCGGTGAGGCCAAAGATCGCCCAGGCCAGCCGCACGATGGTGGGGTCAATGTGAAAATACTCCCCTATCCCGCCGCACACGCCGCAGAGATAGCGGTTTCCTGTGGATCTGAACAGCTTCTTCTCCATGATAACACTCCTTTCCGGCTCATAAGGCCAAACGCTTTCCTGATTCCTTATTATATGCGTAATCTTCAAAACTTTCAATACAGTTTCCGCTATCTAAAAATAATATGGGGTATTTTCTCCTTGGACAAAGTGTGCTAAAATAGCCCTAATGCAAAAAGAGGGGGGAAAGTCCATGACCCGGGAGAACAGAAGCGGCAACGATACCTGCCTGGTGCTGGAGGGCGGCGCCCTGCGCGGGGTTTACACCAGCGGCGTCCAGGGGGTCCTGCACCGGGCTGGCCTCTCCTTCGACTGCCTTATAGGCACCTCCGCCGGGGCCATGAACGGCATTAACTTCCTCTCCGGTCAGCCCGAGCGCAGCTTTTTTATCGACAGGCACTACTGCCGGGATAAAAACTTTATGGGTCTGCGGCCCTTATTGCGGGAAGGGCAGATCTTTAGCTTTACCTACATGTACGGCCCGGTGAACGACAGGTTCCCCCTGGATTTAAAGGCCTTTGGGAAAAATCCCACCCGCTTCATCGCCGTAGCCTCCGAGGCCACAGAGGGAGAAGCCTGCTACCTGGAATCGCCCCCCTGCAGCGACATGCTCCTGGCCCTTAGGGCCTCCAGCAGTATGCCCCTTCTCTCCACTCCCATGGAGCTGGACGGTAGGTACTATTACGACGGTGGCCCCTCTATGCCTGTGGCCTATGAAAGGGCTCTGGCAGAGGGCTATCAGCGGGTGGTGCTGATTCTCACCAGGCAGAAGGGCTATCGCAAGTCCCCTTACGGCCGGGTGTCTCGGGCCGCCATCCGCCGAAAATTTCGTAGTTCCCCCGCCTTTATCGACATGATGCTCTCCTCCCCCTCCCGCTATAATCAGATCATGGACGAGATCGACGCCCTGGAGGAAGAAGGCAAACTCTTCGTCTTTCGTCCGTCCCTGCCTGTCACTGTCTCCCGGACGGAGACGGATGTGGGCAAGCTGCAAAACCTCTTCCAGCTGGGCAGGGCCGATGCTATGGCCCGCCTTTCGGATCTGGAAGCCTTTTTGAAGGGAGAGGAGACCCCATGAAACGTATCGTTACCATACAGGATATCACCTGCCTGGGCAAGTGCGCCCTCACCGTGGCCCTGCCTGTGATCTCCGCCATGGGGGTGGAGGCCTCAGTAATCCCCACGGCCCTTCTCTCCGTTCACACCAACTTTCCCAAATTCGTGGCCCACGACCTAACAGAAGCCATGCCCACCGTTATGGACCACTGGAAGGAGGAGGGCTTCTCCTTCGACGCCATTTACACGGGCTATCTAGGCTCCCACAACCAGATAGCCCTCATCTCCCGGTTCATCGACGATTTCCGCCAGCCGGACACGTTGGTGTTTTTAGACCCTGTGCTGGGAGACCACGGGGAGCTCTACGCCGGCTTTGACGAGAGCTTCCCCCCCGTCATGGCAAAGCTCTGCGCCAAAGCCGATGTCATCGTCCCCAACCTCACCGAGGCGGCCCTCCTGCTGAATCGCCCACCCCTGGCGGAGGGCTACAGCCGGGCGGAGGTGGAGGAGCTCCTTTTGGCGCTGTGTGACCTGGGGGCGAAAAAGGCCCTGCTCACCGGGGTGTGCTTCGGGCCGGAGGAGCTGGGCATCATGGCCTACGACAGCGTGGAGGGCCGCTTTTTTTCCCACTTCGGCCCCAAGGCGCCTCTTAGCTTTTACGGCACGGGGGACGTGTTTGCCTCCACCTGCCTGGGGGCCCTAACCCGGGGCTTTTCCCTGGAGGAGGCCGCTGCCTTGGCTGTGGACTTTACCTGCGCCTGCATCGAAAAAACCATGGCCGACCCCCAAAAGCGCTGGTACAGCGTGAATTTTGAAGAAGCCCTCCCCTTTTTGATCTCCCGTGTCTATGGAAAGGCATAAAAACGGCTGCGACAAGCTAACTGTCGCAGCCCTTTTCTTTAGTTCATCTCCCGTATCGCCGCCAAAAACTGCAGGCCGTATTTTTTCAGCTTCACCTGCCCCACCCCCGTCACCTGGGAAAATTCCTCCAGGTCGCGGGGCATTTTGCTGCACATATCCCGGAGGGTGGCATCGCCGAAGACCACAAAGGCGGGAACTTTTTCCCCGGCGGCGATCTCTGCCCGCAGGGCCCGCAGCCGCCCAAAGAGGGCCTTGTCCGGTACGTTCGCGGTGACCACAGCCTTCTTCCGCTCCTTGTCCTTCTCCGCCACGATGGGCATATGCACCAGCACCTGGGTTTCCCCCGAGAGGATGGGCTTGGCCTGCTCCGTGGCCTGGAGCACGGCGTAGTCCCCCAAGGCGAGAAGGCCCCGCTCCAGCAGCTGGTCTATCAGGTTGCGGATATCCTGGAGGCTGTACTCCTTCATGAGCCCGTAAGTACTAAGGCTTCTGAAAACCGCTTCCTCCACGCCCTTTACCTCGCCACCCTTTAAGATGGCCGCGATTTTCCCCGCGCCAAAGGTTCTCCCCTTCCGCCGCAGACTCACCACGCAGGAGAGGATGATCTTAGCCTCACGGGTGATATCCCGCTCTAAAAAGTGGGTGTCGCAGTTGCCGCAGGCGCCGCAGGAGAGGGGGGCGGCTTCCCCAAAGTAGTTTAGGATAAAGTGGCGCAAGCAACTTTGGGTGGTAGCGTAAAAGGTCATCTGCCGCAAGAGGGTCAGGCTGTTGGCAAAGCGCTCTTCCCAGCCCGGGGCCTCGTCCTCGCTGTTTTTCAGCAGCAGCTGGGCCGTGCGGACATCCTGGGGGCTGTAAAGGAGCAGGCAGGTGGCCCCCTCCCCGTCCCGCCCGGCTCTGCCCGCCTCCTGGTAGTAGCTTTCCAGATTTTTCGGCATATTATAATGAATGACGCTGCGGACATTAGACTTGTTGATGCCCATGCCGAAGGCGTTGGTGGCTACCATGATGCGGCAGCGCTCATAGACAAAGTCCTCCTGGTTTTCCTGCCGCTCCAGGGGGTCAAGGCCCGCGTGGTAACGGGTGGCGGAAAGGCCCGCCCCCAGGAGCTTTGCCGTCACCTCCTCCACGGTTTTTCGGGTGGCGCAGTAGACGATGGCGCTCTCCTCCCGGCGCTCCTTCAGAAAATCCAGGAGCCGGGGGAGCTTCTTTTGGGGTCTTTCCACGGTGAAGTAAAGGTTCTGCCTGTCAAAGCCCGTCACCTGAATGAGGGGGTCGTGAAGGCCCAAAAGCTGCAGCACGTCTTCCCGCACCCCCTGGGTGGCCGTGGCGGTAAAGGCCGAGAGGATGGGCCTGCGGGGCAGCTTCTCTAAAAAGGAGGCGATCTCTAAGTAGCCGGGGCGAAAGTCGTGGCCCCATTGGGAGACGCAGTGGGCCTCGTCCACCGTGACCATGGCGATTTCGGCCTTTTGGGCAAAGTCTAAAAAGTCCGGGGTGTGCAGGCGCTCCGGGGCCACGTAGATGATGCGGTATTGGCCACCCCTGGCCTTTTCCATCACCCTGTCCATCTGAGGCGGGGTAAGGCTGCTGTTGATGTAGGCCCCCTTCACCCCCATGGCCACCAATTGGGTCACCTGGTCACGCATCAGGGCGATGAGGGGGGAGATTACCAGGGTGATCCCCGGCAGCACCAGGGCGGGCAGCTGGTAGCACAGCGATTTGCCCGCGCCTGTGGGCATAATCCCCAGCACGTCGCCGCCTTCCAGAATGCGCCTTACCATGGCCTCCTGGCCGGGTCTGTAGCTGTCGTAGCCGAAAAAGGTTTTCAGGGCTTCCTTGGGTTGCAAAGGCGGGTTCCCTCCTTTCCACATGGAATTGTTCTCGTTTCATCTCCCCATTGTACCAGCCCCAGAGAGGGAAGGAAAGTGCCGCGCCGCTTTTTTCCGGCTTTTCTTCCAAAACACGGCTTTCATCTTGTGCCCCCCATTATTTCGTGATAAAATTCTTTTTATCAGTCGCATTTTTCATAAATCACGCGCTTTTTACGAGAACGTTATCTTGACCGAAAAGGACTGAGTATATGGGCCATCTTAACACCTCTCAGAACAACAACCACTTTTCCCCCCTCCTGGACATTATTTTGGACACCACCAAAATCGGCCTCTGGGATTGGGACCTGCGCACGGGCAAAGTGATCTATAGCAAGCAATGGGAAGAAATTTTAGGCTATGAGGAGGGGGAACTGCCCCAAACCGTAGCCTCTTGGGAAAATGCCCTCCTGCCCGAGGACTTAAAGCGAGCCGAAGCGGCGGTGGAGGACTATCTCCGGGGCGTCTCTCCCCGCTACGAGGTGGAGTTCCGCATGGTCACCAAATCCGGGGCCATCATCTGGGGCCAGGACAAGGGTACCATCGCCGCCAGAGACGAAAAAGGCACCCCCATCCGGCTCATCGGCGTTCTCCAGGACATCACCAAGCTGAAGCTGGCGGAGGAAGAGGTTAAAAAAACCAGCGACCAGCTAAACTTCGTGGCGGATGTGTCCCAGCTGGGTGCCTGGGAGTGGGACCTTTTGGCCGAGACCATCACCTATAACGACCACTACCTGCACATGCTGGGCTACACCCAAGCCGAGGTTGGGTCTTCCTTAGACGATTGGGCGGCCCTACTTCACCCCGAGGACGAGCCCATCGCCTCTAAGGCCCTGGACGACTACATCGACGGGGTGACAGACAGCTACTCCTGCGAGGTGCGCATGCGCCATAAGGAGGGCCACTACGTTTGGACTTTAGACACGGGGCGCATCTGCGCCTGGGACGAGGTGGGCAAGCCCACCCGCGTTCTGGGGGGCCACCTGAACATCCACCAGCTGAAAGAGGCGGAGGAGAGCTTACAGGGGGCTCTGGCGGAGATCGAGGAGTATAACCTCCACCTTCAGGACAGGGTTGACCAGAGCGTGCGGGAATTAGAGCGGCAGGATCAGCTTTTGGGGGCGGTGAACCAGGTGGCCACCATACTCCTGTCCACCCAGGAGCAAGATTTCTCCCGGGCCATCTTCAAAAGCTTTGAGACCTTAGGCCGCTGCGTGGATGTGGACAGGGTCTATCTCTGGCAGAACCACATCATAGACGGCGACCTCTGCTGCACCCAGATCTACGAATGGTCCGAGGACGCGCCCCCTCAGCAGAACAGCGATTTAACGGTGAATATCTCCTACAAGGAGGCCATTCCCACCTGGAAGGACACCTTCGAGCGTGGCCGCTGTGTCAACGCCATTGTGAAGAACATGACCCAGTCGGAGCGGGACCAGCTGGAACCCCAGGGCATCGTCTCCCTCCTGGTGGTGCCCATCTACTTAGAGGGCGCCCTTTGGGGCTTTATCGGCTTTGACGACTGCCAGGAGGAGCGAATCTTTACAGAGCTGGAGGAGACCCTGTTGCAGTCCGGCGCGCTGCTCATCGCCTCGGCCCTCATTAAGGAGGAGGTGAACCGCAAGCTGATGCTGGCCACGGAGGAGGCCCTTTCCAGCACCCAGGCCAAAAGCTCCTTCCTGGCCAATATGAGCCACGAGATTCGCACCCCCATGAACGCCATCATCGGCATGATTACCATCGCCAGCGGCACAGACGACATGGACCGCATCAACGACTGCCTGGAAAAGGTGTTAGGGGCCTCCAAGCATCTCCTGGGCATCATCAACGATATTTTGGATATGTCAAAAATCGAGGCCAATAAGTTTGAAATGGCTGAGGAGGCCTTCTCCTTAGGGTCCATGATCGCCAACGTGGAGAATATTTTCCTGGCTAAGATGGAGGAGAAAAAGCAGCGCTTTCTCATCCTTCAGGACGAGGCGCTGCCTAAGAATGTGATTTCCGATGAGCTGCGTATCACCCAGGTGCTGACGAACATTTTAAGCAACGCCAATAAATTCACCCCCGAAGGCGGCGACATTCGCTTTTCCGCGGAGCTCTTGGAGCAGGATGGCGACAGGGCCTTGGTGCGCTTTGTGGTGGAGGATTCTGGGATAGGCATCTCCCCGGAAAACCAGAAAAACCTCTTCAACGCCTTCGAGCAATTGGATAAGGGGGTCTCCAAGCGCTTTGGCGGCACGGGCCTGGGCCTTGCCATCTCCAAGAACATTGTGACCCTTTTGGGCGGCGAAATCCTGGTGGACAGCGCCGAGGGCAGGGGCACCACCTTTACCGTTCTGCTGCCCATGACCGTGGGAAGCGCCGCAGATATTTTGGAGGCCGCCCCCCTAGTCTCCTCCTCTGACCAAAGGGATTTCAGCGGCTTTCGCCTTCTTCTGGCCGAAGACATTGAGATCAACAGGGAGATCGTGGTCGCCCTCTTGGAGGACACGGGGATACAGATCGACTGCGCCGAAAACGGGCAGTTGGCCTATGAGACCTTCCTCCACGACCCGGAGGCCTACGACATTATCTACATGGATATCCATATGCCTGTGTTAGACGGCTTCGGGGCCACGCAAAAGATACGGGCCATAGAAACGGAAAAGGCCAAAACCATCCCCATCGTGGCCATGACCGCCAACGCCTTTCAGGAGGACATTCAAAACTGCCTCCGGGCGGGGATGAACGACCACATCGCCAAGCCCATAGACCTGGATATGCTGATGGCAAAAACCAGGCACTACCTCTTTCGGACATAAGAAACGACCTCCCCGGGCAATCGTTGCCTTGGGAGGTCGTTTTTTGCAAGCTTTCTATCCGCCTTCTGCCGGTGGGGCTTCCGCCGGGGCAGGTGGGGCTTCTGTAGCGGCGGCAGATTCAGTGGCCGGGGCGGGGGCGGGGGCTGCCGGGTCTGCGCCCCCTTCCTCCTTTTGCTCCTCATCCTCCAAAACGCTTTCCTTCTCCTCGGGGTCTTCCTTCAGGCGGCGCATCATAATGGCGCGGAAATGGAGCTCCGGGTCGTGATCCATCAAATATTTTTCGTCCTCGGGAGGCACATTGTCGCCGTTCATGATGGAGAGGGCGATTTGGAGACAGCGCAGCTTCATCTTCGTCTCCTCCATCTTGGCCTCGGCCGCCTGCTTGGCGTTGTCCAGCTGCTGCTGCATGTCGCTCTTGGCCCCGCCCTTTTCCTTCTTTTCCCGGGCCTTTTTGTCCAGGGCCTCTTTCATAGCCTCCACTGCCTGGCGGGAGAGCTCTATCCTGTCTTCCCTGGCCTGCTCCCTGGTGTAGGCCCCGGAAGAGACGGGCACCGCTGCCGCCACCTTCGTCACAGGGGGGATGGACGCCTCCCTGGCTTTTACCGTTGTGACCTCCATGGGGTTGCCTCCCTTCCATTAAGATACCGTTACTTATCTATCGACGAGATGGGGCCGGAACATAAGTCACCGGTGGAAGGCCAAGGGGCCTCTTTCCAAATTTTTCTGGAAAACCATTGCAAATAGCGAAAAAGCTGCTATACTGTCCTCTTGTACGGGGTGGGATAAGCGCCGCCCTGTAACATTTTTACGAAGGGCTGTTGATCGATGAAAAAAACATGGAAAGTCCTGGCTCTGGCGCTGGCAAGCGTATTTCTCCTTGCCGGCTGTGGGCAGGCTCCCGAAGCGTCCGACGCGGCGCAGCAAGCTTATTTGGAAAAAGTAGACCCCGCCTATGGCTATGACCTGGCAAACCGCATTGCGGAGATCCGCTCCAACAAAACCCTGGGCTACCGCACCGCAGGCTCTCCGGCAGAAATTGAAACCGGCGACCTTTTGGCCCAGGAGATGACCGCCATAGGACTTCAAAGCGTGACAAGAGACGAATTTACACTGGACACCTGGCATTTTGAAAAGGCAAACCTTTCCTACATCTCCGGCCCCACCACCTGCGCCGTGACCTTAGGCGGCTACCAGACCCAGTTTACCACCAACGGGCCCGAGGCCTTTCAGGTGGTTTACGCCGGTCAGGGCACAGCGGCGGATTACGAGGGCCTGGATGTTGCGGGCAAGCTGGTTCTCATTGATATCAACCAGCGGGAAAACTGGTGGATCAACTACCCCGCCTATGAGGCCAAGCTCCATGGGGCCGCCGGGGTACTGGCCGCCCAGGACGGGGGCTATGCAGAAATCGACCCCGAGGCCTTAAACGCCCAGGATATCTGCGGCCCGGCCGATGCCCCCGCCTTTTCCATCTCTCAAAAGGACGCCAGTGATTTGAAAGCCGCCATCGAAGCCGCCGGCGGGGAGCTTGCCGTCTCCCTGGACGCCGTTTCCAACGTGGGCTTCGACGGCAAGAGCTATAATATTGTAGGCACCATCCCCGGGCGCAACCCCGACCAGATGATACTCATGAGCGCCCATTACGATTCCTACTTCGACGGCTTCCAGGACGACAACGCCGCCATAGGCCTGATGCTGGGCATCGCCAAGGCCCTGGTAGACAGCGGCTATCAGCCGGAGAAAACCCTGGTCTTCTGCGCCACGGCGGCGGAGGAATGGGGCGTTTCCAACACCCGCTACGACTGGTCCACCGGGGCTTATAACCAGGTGTTCCGTGTCCATCCCGAGTGGGTGGGCAAGGTGGTGGCGGATATCAACTTCGAGCTGCCCGCCTACAGCTTAGGCTACGACAGCACCCAGATCCGCAACTCCTATGAGCTGAAGAGCTTTATCGCCGGCTTTCTCCCCACCATCCCCGCCGTGGACGGGGCCTTCCCCAACGGGGCGGAGATCATCGTGCCCACCCAGACCTGGTCCGACGATTTCTCCTTCTCCATCGCCGGCATCCCCTCCTCTGTCACCGCTTTGCGGGGGGATTTTGCCCAGGAGTATTACCACTCCCAGTTTGACGATAAGAGCACCTACGACGAGGCCGCCTTCCGCTATCACCACAACATGTACGGCCTTCTTATGCTGGCCTATGACCAGTGCGCCGTTTCGCCCCTGGACTTCGGCACCCGCCTTTCTGCCATGGAGGAGACGGTGAATACCGAGGCCATGGCGGCCTATGGGGTGGACGCCGCGCCCCTCTTGACCGCCATCACCGAGGCGAAGGCTGCCGCTGCCGCCGCCTATGAAAAAGTTGCCGCCGCCAACGCTGATTACATGGCAGCTGTTTCTAGGGGCGACACCCAGGATGCCGACCGCATCCTGACAGAAACCGCCGCCCTCTACGCCTCTACCCTGGAGGCCTTCAAGTTCGCTGAGGACAGCTTCGTGCGCCTGACTTGGGAGGACGTGTCTGTCTTCCCCCACGAGCTGCCCATGACCAATCTGGAGGCCATGAGTCAGTCTGTCACCGCCCTGGAGGCCGGGGACCCGGTGACGCCCCTGGACGAGCTTTTGTACCTGGTGGACAACAACTGGTACGCCTATGATTTCAGCAAGGCCACCTACGATTACTTCACCGACTACGTCCTAGACCAGCCCGATGAGCGCCTGATGTGGGGCGCGGGCCGGCTGGAGAGCTATGTGAACCTCTTCGATGTGGTGAAGGGCCTGCAAGCCAAGGCGGAAACCGAGGCCCCGGACCTTGCCCCCGAGATTGCCACCCTAAAGGCCGCCGTGGAAGACCAAAAGGTGATTTTAGCCGATTTGGTGGAGGAGGAGATCGCAAACCTCCAGGCTCTCGCGGCCCTTTTAACCGGGGAATAAGTCCGCCCCAAAGCACTCAATAACAGGAGCCTGTCTTCTTCCAGAGGACAGGCTCCTCTCTTTTGCGCTTTTCCCAGGGGCGGGACAGGTTTCCTGTTGTACATCGCCCCCGAATGTGCTATATTGAAGGTTCAAGAGTATATGACATTTCGTCATCTGTCTGGAGGTTTTTCCTATGACCCAATGCCATTGTTCCCAGCAGGATTTCGCCCCCTTACATGCCATCATCAAAGAATACGCAGGCCAGCCCGGCAGCCTCATCTCCGTGCTGCAGCAGGCCCAGGTGGCCTACGGCTATCTCTCCGGGGCCGTGATGCGCGAGATTGCCAAGGGCTTAGCGCTGCCCCCTGCCAAGGTGTACGGGGTGGCCACCTTTTACACCCAGTTTCGCCACGCCCCCATAGGCAAGCACCTGATCATGCTCTGCCAGGGCACGGCCTGCTATGTCAACGGCTCTAAGGAGATCGAAGAGGCCATCACCGAAGAGCTGGGCATCGCCGACGGGGAGACCACCTCTGACGGCCTTTTCACCCTGGAAAACGTGGCCTGCCTGGGCTGCTGCTCCCTCTCTCCGGCCATGATGATAGGCGAGCGGGTTTACGGCAACCTGACCCCCGCCGCCACCCGAAAGATTTTAAAAGAGATAAGGGCAGGTGAAAAGGGATGAAAATCGTCATCGGACAGGGCTCCTGCGGCTTAGCGGCCGGGGGCGCGGCCCTTTACACCGCCCTGGAAGAAGCCGCCAGGGCCCAGGGTCTTTCCGCCCATCTGGCCATCACCGGCTGCATCGGCATGTGTTACCTGGAGCCCATCGTGGAGGTCTACGAAAAGGATACCCGCCGCACCTTCGTTCGGGTGCAGCCTACAGATGCCCAAGAGCTCATCGCCGCCTTAAAAACCGGAGGGGGCGAGGTGCTAACGCGCCTTTCTATCGCCGCCGAAGACGTGGCGGTTTTGGAGAAGCAGACCCGCATCGCCCTGCGCAACTGCGGCAATATCAACCCCGAAGTGCTGGGAGAATACACGGCCACCGGCGGCTATGAGGGCCTCCGGCGCGCCCTTACCATAGGGCCCGAGGCTGTCATCGCCGAAATCAAGGTTTCAGGCCTGGCCGGGCGGGGGGGCGCGGGCTTTCCCACTTGGTTTAAGTGGCAGGCCGCCCGAGACGCCCAGGGGGAGACCAAATACCTCATCTGCAACGCCGACGAGGGGGACCCGGGTGCCTTTATGGACAGGGCCGTCATCGAGGGGGACCCCCACGCCCTCATCGAAGGGATGCTCATCGGGGCCTTTGCCATAGGGGCGAGGGAGACCGTTGTCTACGTTCGGGCGGAGTATCCCCTGGCCATCCTGCGCCTGCAGCGGGCCATGGAGGACGCCGCTGCCGCCGGGATTTTGGGCGAGCAAATCTTCGGCTCGGATTTTTCCTGCACCATGCGCATCAAGGCCGGGGCGGGGGCCTTTGTCTGCGGCGAGGAAACGGCCCTCATCGAATCTTTAGAGGGCGAGAGGGGGATGCCCCGACTAAAGCCCCCCTTCCCGGCCCAGAAGGGCTTTTGGCAAAATCCCTCTAACATTAATAACGTAGAAACTCTGGCTAACGTCCCCTGGATTATCCAAAACGGCGGCGCAGCCTTTGCCCAAATGGGGACGGAGGGCTCTAAGGGCACCAAGGTCTTTGCCCTCACAGGGAAGATCAAAAAAGGCGGCCTGGTGGAGATCCCCATGGGGAAAACCCTGCGCGAGGTCATCTACGACATCGGCGGCGGCATCAGAAACGACAGGAAATTCAAGGCTGTCCAGATGGGCGGGCCCTCCGGCGGCTGCATCCCCGAGGGCCACTTGGATAAACCCATCGACTACAAGGAGATCATGTCCACAGGGGCCATCATGGGCTCCGGGGGCATGGTGGTGATGGACGAAACCACCTGCATGGTTGACCAGGCCCGGTTCTTCCTGGACTTTACCGCCAGAGAATCCTGCGGCAAGTGCATCCACTGCCGTATCGGGACTACCCGCCTTTTGGAAATCCTCACGGATATTACCCAGGGCAAGGGCCGCGAGGGGGACATTGAAAAGCTGGAGCAGCTTTGCCTGGATATTAAGGACGGCTCCCTCTGCGGCCTGGGCCAATCCGCCCCCAACCCCGTGCTCACCACCATACGCTACTTCCGGGAGGAGTATGAGGCCCACATTCGCGACCATAAGTGTCCCGCGAAACAGTGTAAGCCCCTTCTTAGCTACACCATAGACCCCGTGGCCTGCAAGGGTTGCACCTTGTGCCTCAAGGGCTGCCCCACCAAGGCCATCACAGGCGCGGTGAAGGAGATTCATGTGATAGACCCCGCCGCCTGCATCCAGTGCGGCAAATGCGTCACCGCCTGTAAGTTCCATGCGGTTTTAGTAGACTGAAAGGAGGGCAAAAAGATGATCAAACTAACCATCAACGGCCTTCCTGTAGAAGGCTATGAACACGAATCCCTGTTAGACTGCGCCCGCCGCCATGGCATAGACATTCCCAGCCTCTGCCACAGCGAGAAGATCAAGGCCTTTGGGGCCTGCGGCGTCTGCGTGGTGGAGGCGGCAGGCTCTCCCAAGCTGCTGCGGGCCTGCGCCACGGAGATCGCCCCGGGCATGGACATTCAAACGGACACCAAAAGGACTCTGGCCGCCCGTCGCACGGCCTTAGAACTTCTCATGAGCGACCACGAGGGAGACTGCCTGGCCCCCTGCCAATTGGCCTGCCCCGGGGAAACAGACTGCCAGGGCTACGTGGGCCTTATTGCCAATGGGGCCTTTTCCGAGGCTCTCCAGCGGGTGAAGGATAAGATCCCCCTCCCTGCGTCCATAGGCAGAGTCTGCCCCCACCCCTGCGAGGAGGCCTGCCGCCGGGCCCATATCGAGGAACCCATCGCCATCGCAAACTTGAAATCCTTCGTGGCGGACTATGACCTTTCCGGGGACGCCTTCCTGCCCGAAATTCTGGCGGATACAGGAAAGAAAGTCGCCATCTTAGGCGGCGGCCCCGCGGGACTCTCCGCCGCCTACTTCCTGCGGCAGAAGGGCCACGCTGTCACGGTGTTTGACCAGATGCCCCACATGGGCGGTATGCTGCGCTACGGCATCCCCCAGTATCGCCTGCCCAAGGAAGTGCTGCAGCAGGAGATAAATCTCTTCGCCCGTATGGGGATAGCCCTTAAAAACAATGTGAAAATTCCTGAAACCCTCACCCTGGAGAGCCTGCGCCGGGATTACGACGCCCTGCTGCTGGCGGTGGGCGCTTGGGTCTCCCTGCCCATGGGGGTCAAGGGGGAAGACCAGGCGGGGGTTCTGGGGGGCATAGACTTCCTCCGAGACGTGATCCAAGGAAAACCCACCCCCATAGGCAAAACTGTGGCCGTCTGCGGCGGGGGCAACACCGCCATGGACGCCTGCCGCACCGCCGTGCGCCTGGGGGCCGAAACCGTCTACATCGTCTACCGCCGGACGAAAGCCGAGATGCCCGCCGACAAGCTGGAGATCACGGAGGCCGAGGAGGAGGGCGTCATCTTCCGCTATCTCACCAACCCGGCGGAGATTTTGGGGGAGGGCGGCAAGGTCACCGCCATCCGTTTGCAAAAAATGACCCTGGGTGAGCCCGACGCCTCGGGGAGACGCAGCCCCGTGCCTTTAGACGAATTTGAAACCCTGCCCGTGGACAGCGTCATCATGGCCCTGGGGCAGAAGCCCAATCTAACTGGGCTGGAAGAGGTCGCCACAGGCCGGGGCGGGACGATTACCGCCCAGGAGAGCTGCTTTACCACCAACCTTCCCGGGGTCTTTGCCGCGGGAGATGTGACCAACAAGGGCCCGGGCATCGCCATCGCCGCCATCGCCGAGGCCAAAAAGGCCGCCATCGCCATGGACGCCTATTTGAACGGAGCGCAGCTTTCCGACCTGCCCCCCGTCCTCTCCCGCCGGGAGGTGCAAAGCGCCGGCGACCTGCCCCCGGTGGAGACGGCCCCCCGGCTGCCTGTTTCCCATGTGGCCCCCGAAATTCGCCGGGGGAATTTTGAAGAGATCGTCACGGGCTATACGGCAAAAGATGCCATGTGTGAGGCCTCCCGCTGCCTAGAGTGCGGCTGCATGGACTATTACGAGTGCAGGCTGCAAGACCTGGCCACCCGGTATCAGATCGACCCCAAGAGCTTTTCCGGAAAGAACCACAAACGCAAGACGGAAAACACCCACCCCTTTGTCCTGCGGGACGAGGATAAGTGCATCCTCTGCGGCCAGTGCGTGCGCATCTGCCACGAGGTGGTGGGCAAAACCGCCCTGGGCTTTGTGGGCCGGGGTTTTGACACCATCGTAAAGCCCGCCATGGCGCAGCCTCTGGAGGAAACGGACTGCATCTCCTGCGGCCAGTGCGTCAGCGTTTGCCCCACCGGGGCCCTCATAGAGCGCCAGGCTATGACTAAGCCCGTGCCCCTGACGGAAACCCGCACCCGCACCACCTGCGGCCTCTGCTCCGTGGGCTGCCAGATGGACGTTTGTACCCACGGAAGCCTCGTTCTGCGCACCCTGCCTGTCACCAAGGCCGAGAGCTTTGGAAAGGGGCTCCTCTGCCGGCTGGGCCGCTTTGGGTTCATGGAGGCCTATCAGCATAATCGGCTGAAATCGCCCCTGGTGAAGACCCAAAGCGGCATGAAGGAGTCCACCTGGGAAGATGCCCTGGCAAAGGCGCAAGCCGCCGCTAAAAATCCGGGTTCCAAGGCCGTTCTCCTGGGAGATGCCCTCACTGTAGAGGCCATAGACAAAGCCCTGGCCTTCGCCGCCGCCATAGGGGCAGAAGCTTACGCCGTGGAGAGCGCCGAAACCAACGTCCCCTTCTGGCTGGAGGGGGAGAAGGGCCTGCTCCCCGGGGCCAACAGCCGCTATTTGCAGCAAAAGGGCCTAGCGCCCTTCACAGGTACCGGGGCCGAGACTGTGTTCGCCTTTGGCTGCCCCGCCCCTGCCGCCCCCTTTGTTTGTGCCACCTCCCTTTACGGAGAGGAAGCCGCCGACATTCTCCTGCCCGCCACGGCCTTTTTGGAGGAGGAGGGCAGGCTCCTGGGCTACACAGGGGCAGAGGGCAAACTTCGGCAGGCCATCTCCCCTGTGGGTGGCCTGACCATGGAGGCGCTCCTCACCCGGCTGCTGTAAGGCCGGCCTCTTCCCCACTGCTTTTTGCAGGAATGGGGGCAGCATAAGGACGGCAGGCTGGGCAAAAGCGCGGCTGACTTGCAAATTATTGCAGGTATTCATGCACATTTTGTTGGTTACAGGAGAACCAAGCCGCCCACACTTCCTGAAATTCCCCATTTGACCTGCGCTGGATTTCAATTTCTGCAAGGATTTTCCAGGTCCATTCTGGGTTAATGCTAGTTGCAATGCTTTTCCCAAATATTACTTCCCGTTTGTTTTTGCAATTTGCGAAACTTTTTCTTGCATTTTTCTTTTTCCTGTGTTACACTCAAACATGTTCAAATCGATTTCGGGCCAAGGGGCAAAATCCCGGCCCAAATCCCCCAATTAACCAATCTCATCATTTTTCCTTACTCTACGGGAGATAGCCGGGTGGAATCACTGATTCTCACCCGGCTTTTCCTGTGGCCCAGGAAAAAGACCCGGAAAGGGATTTTACTCCCCTCCGGGTCTTTTTTGTTTTGATTTAGGGAAAGCTCTTGTCCCCAAAGTTCTGCCGGTAGGAGGCCAGGGCCCCTAAAATAGTCTCCCGGGCGGCGTCTGGCCCTTGGACTTCGTTCACCACGGTCTCCTTGCGCTCCAAGCTCTTATACACCTGGAAGAAGTGGCGCATCTCGTTAAACACGTGGGCGGGGAGGTCATTGACGTCGGTATAGCTGTTGTAGGTGGGGTCGTCAAAGGGGATGGCGATGATTTTTTCGTCCCTTCTGCCCTGGTCCTCCATGACAATCATGCCTATGGGGTAGCAGCGCACTAAGCTCATGGGGCGGATTACCTCTGAGCAGATTACCAGGACGTCTAAGGGATCCAAATCGTCGGCGTAGGTGAGGGGGAGGAAGCCGTAGTTTGCGGGGTAGTGGGTGGAGGTGTGGAGGACACGGTCTAAGATCAGGTAGCCCGATTCCTTGTCCAGTTCATACTTGCTCTTAGAGCCTTTTTCGATCTCCACCACCGCCAAAAAGTCGTCGGGCCTGATGCGGTCGGGGTTCATGTGGTGCCATAAATGAGCCATAGGGGCCATCCTTTCTTTCTGGGGCGATTTTCCGCCCGGTGATTTTCTAGCTTATGGTTTCTCTGGGGTCTTTATCCGTTTGGGTTAGGGCTTAGGCGGTTTCGTTCTTGTATTGGCCAGGTATCGCGGCCCCAGCTAAAACCCCCGGCCCTTCAAATCCGCCACGATCTCCACATAAAGCTCGCAGACGTCGAAGCCGGGCAGGTCCTTCCGGGTCAGGTCTATCATATCCCCGTGGGAGATGCCCACCTTGCCGCCGGGCTCCACCAAACGAAAGGGCCCGTGTTCCATGGAGGGCACCGCCACCAGGCCGTCGTTGGACCCGGCGATGCTGTCGATGATACGAAAGCTTACGTCCAGGGGGAAGGAGGCGCTTTGGGCGTTTCTCATATAGGAGCCCACGCTCTGGTAAAACACCCCGGGCATATCGGGCATCTGGGCGTCCAGGGCCTCTACAGCCTCGGCGGTGAGTTCTCCCACGCCGCTGTAAAAGTCCGGCTGATCGTCCCCCAAATGGGTGAAGATCTTGTCGTACTCTTTGGAGATCAGCGTCAGGGCCTTGTGGGGGATGCTGTCCAGGGCCTTTTTGGCTAGGCAGGAGCCTTTGTGGGGGGTGTTGATGGTGGTGAGGGAGGCCACATGGGGCGCGAGGCCCAGGGCGCTGATGGCGTAGCGCATGTCCAGGCCGCCCTTGGAGTGGGCGATGACATTCACCTTCTCCGCCCCGCTCTCCTCCAGGGCGAACAGGAGGGTCTTTTTCAGCTCCCGGGCGCTTTCGGGCACGGCGCCAGAGGACTGGTGGTCTCCGTAAAACACCCTGGCTCCATTCTTCTCCAGCTCCCCCGTGATGCGGCCCCAGTAGCCAAAGCGCTCCCAATCCCGGAAGAAGATGCCGTGGACCATAAAGAGGGGGTAGCGGGTTTTGCAAACCTGGTCTGATTTCCGGGCCTCATTGCGCAGGTGGCGGCGGCGCAGGGTTTGGCACTCCCGCCAGGCCGCGAAAAACACGGGGAAGATCACCGCCAGGTTCACTAGGGGCACCCAGCCTAATAAAATAAGGAGGGCGCGATTTTTCACCGTCAGCTGATTGGAGGCGGCAAAAATCCGCAGCAGGGCATTGGTGGCAAAGCCCCCCAGCACCGTGAGACAAAGGGCCACGTGAAGCCACCAAAAAAGGGGCGGCATAGGCCGAAAGCCGGGCAGAAAAGCAACCCGCAGGGAAAGCAGTATATCCAGCACATAACACAGGCCGGTAAGAAGCAGCAGGCAGCACCCGGCCCAGAGCTTTTGCACCTGGGTGGGCATAGTCCCCGCCCCAAACCGGGGCCTGATGGCAAGGCCCAGGGCGGATATCCCGAGAAGCAGGAGCAAAAGCATCTTGGTCATCAGAGCCCCCGGGGGCAAAAACCACCCCAAAAGCACCAGATTGCTGAGCATAAACAGGGTAAAAAAGGCCAGAATCGTATTAAGCCGAAGCATTCCCATCCCTCCCCGAGGCTAAAAGGGCCCCATCTTTCCTTCAGTATACCAGCAAAGGAAAAAAAGTCCAAGAGGAACCTTAGAAGGAATACTTTTTCACCCTGCGGGCTAAACTGGGAATGCACATAATATGAATCTTACGGAGGTGCGCTATGAAAGCAATTGTAGATCAATCGGGCTGCATCGGCTGCGGCATCTGCATGGACACCTGCCCCGACGTCTTCCGCTTTACGGACGACGGGCTGGCGGAGGTTTATGCCGACCTGACCCCGGAGCATCTGGAGGCCGCCAAATTGGCCGCGGCGGATTGCCCCACAGAAGTGATCACCATAGAGGAATAACAAGAGGGCGGAAGTCGGTCACAAACCCGGCTCCCGCCCTGCTATTTTTCACCGGCCCCGCAAATCCTCCACCCGGCAATAGGCGGCGGCGGGGAGAATCTGGCTGTTGCCCCCCACGTCCCTGGCAATCTCCCCCGAGGCCAGGGCGCTGACCACCCACTGGCAGGCCTCCGGTGTGACTGTTTGCATCCGCCAGGCCTGGGGCGTTGTCACCGGATAAATGCCCCCCTGGGCCGCCGTGTAAAGCCGGGTGGCTCCAGCCTGCGCCGGCGTCCAGAGGCCCCCCTGGCTCTCCCAGGCCTCCAGGGCCTCCCGTACCGCCAGGGGGTAATTCTTCACCACAGAGCAGAGGACGGTGAGGGAGTCGCCGCTAAAATCGCCGTCTACCCCCAAAACTTTACCGCCGGACACCACGGCACCCTCCACCACGCCACGGGCCAGGGCTTCCCGTCCCCCATCGCAGGAGAGCACCACCTGGGTGCCCTCTTGGAACCAGGCGGACACCTGGGCCTTCACGGTCTCCTGTGTATCCTCGGCTCCGGCGTACCAATACCGCAGGGTAACATCCCCCGGGGCAAGGCCCAGGCTTTGGGCGGCCCAGTCGGCCCCTCGTAAAAACCCGTAGCCATAGGGCTGGGTCTGGGGGGTTGCGCCGCAGAAGCCCAGGCTGCGGTACCCCTCGCCCACGGCTAAGTACCCGGCCAAAAACCCCTGGCTCTCCTGGTCAAAGAGGATGCAGTGGGTGTTGCTCTTCGTCTCGTAAACCCCCTCAGGGGGGCTGTGGGGCTCGCTGTCCAGGAGGAGAAAGCTCACCTGGGGATAGGTCTTTTGAGCCGCAAATACCACGGGGGCATAGTCCTCCCCCAGGCAGAGGATCACCCCGGCGCCCCCCTGGACGCAGCGGTCTATCCCCGCTAGTCTGTCCTGCTCCCCGGCCTTCACGCTTATGACCCCATAAGTCTCGCCCTGGGGCTGGGTAAAGGCCCCAAGACCTTCGCAAGCAGCCTGGATTCGGGGGTCTGCCGCAAGGCTCGCCTCATCGCAGATCAAAAATATGGGGGTCTTCCCGCCCTCCTCAGGTACTGCCCACAGGCTCCAAAGAGTGAGGGAAAACAGGAGCAGCCCTGTGGCCCCCAAAAGGGCAAAGCCCCATGTTCGTTTCATATTCTCGCTCCTTTCAGACCGATCTCTGCTTTTCCCGTCCTCACAGTATAGGGGATTTCGTGGGAAAATTTTACAGATTTCTGTCGCAAGAAGCCTTTATTTTCAGTTTCCGCCGCCCGTTCCCAAAAGTTCTTCCCTCTTCGCCAGGGGAACCAGGGCGCTGCTGCCCAGGCGGTCTGCCCCGGCCTTTAAAAATTCCTCCGCCGCCGCCCAGGTTCGGATGCCTCCGGCGGCCTTGATCTTCACCTGGGGGTCTATGTGCCGGCGGAAGAGCTTTACGTCCTCCACCGTGGCGCCGCCGGTGGAAAAGCCTGTGGAGGTTTTGATGAATTCCGCCCCAGCTCGGGAGACGATTTGGCACAGGCGGATTTTCTCCGGCTCCGTGAGTAAGCAGGCCTCGATGATAACTTTTAAGACGGCCCCACCGCAGGCTTCCTTCACCGCCCGGATCTCCGCCAGGGCCGCTTCCCAGTCTCCGGCCTTGGTGAGGCCCAGGGCGATGACCATGTCGATCTCCGCCGCACCGTGACCTGCCGCCTCCCGGGTTTCAAATACCTTGGTGTTTCCCGTTTGGGTGCCGTGGGGAAAGCCGATCACCGTGCAGATGGGAACCCTGCCCTCCACATAATCCGCCGCTGCCTTCACATGACAGGGGGAGAGGCAGAGGGAGGCCACGCCCCCCCAGAGACCTTCGTCGCAGAGGGCTTTTACTTCTTCCCAGGTGGCCTCGGGCTTTAAGAGGGTGTGATCCACCCGGGCCAGAATTTCTTTTTTGCTGAACATAGCTTCTCCTTTCGCGAAAAAGGGACCACGGCGCACCATGATCCCTTTGGATATCCTAGCTGTTTACACGGGATAATACCGATGGAAGCCCTCCACCACCCGGCGCTCCACCTTGCCCTGGTGAATCAGGTAGTCCAGGTGAGAAAGGGCCTCGCCCACGGCAAAAAACTTTTGGATTACCGGGAACTGCGCCCAGGTTTTGGCGGTGATCTTCCAGGTCATGCGCCCGGCGATCTCATAGGTGGTGAGGCCGGGATTCTCCTGCACGATCTTTTCCGATTCTCCCACCCGGTGGGCGTGGTGGCGCAAAAGCTCGTCGATGCGGCCCAGATAATCCCCCGCCTCTCTATGGCCGGGCAGGGAGCGTTTTACGGGAAAGTGTTTGAATTTTTCCAAGCTTTCCAGATAGCTGCCCAGGGCGTCGTCCATATTGGGCCACATGGTGATGTTGGGGGTAATGTCGAAGAGGATGTGGTCGGCGGTGAACATCACCCCTTCCTCCTCCATCCAGAGGCAGACCATGCCGGGGGTGTGGCCCGGGGCCTCGATCACCTCTAAATGGTGGCCCCCTATATCGAAGGTATCGCCGCCTTTTACCACCTGGTAGCTGGGCAGGTCTAAGGCGGGGCCGAAGTTGCGGGCGGGGTTTTTGTCCACTAAGTAGTCCAGCTCCTCCTGGGGAAAGCCCTCGATGAAAAATCTCTCGTCCATGATGACCCAATAGCGGTCGGATTCCTCAGAGGAAACCCAATGAAAGTCGCCGCTGCCCAGATAAATGCTCCGGCCCTCCCCCACCACTTCCGGCGCTAAGCCGATGTGGTCAGAGTGGATGTGGGTGCCGAAGATGTCCAGGGTGCTTCTGTCCACCCCCAGCTCCTCCAGGGCGGGCAAAAGGGCGGCGCGGCACTCCGGCTGGTTAAAGCCCGTGTCGATGAGAAGGCTTCTGTCCTCCCCGCGAATCAGGTAGCTGTTAAGCCGCTGGAGAGGGTTCTTGGGCAGGGGCACCTCGATGCGATAAATATTTCTTAAAATTTCCTCCGCCATGGGGTCTCCTCCTTCGCCTGGCCTTCTTGCCGGCGTAATCTTTTGGGCACATTGGGTTCATTCTACCATAGATCCCAGGAAAAAGAAAGCACATCTAAGGCTGCGCCCCACAAGTCGTTTACCGCGGTGCGCCCCTTGAAAAATGCCGGAGCCGATCTGCCATTGCAGCAGACCGGCCCCGGACTGATTACCCCTTGATCGTCAACCTGTAACCTTCAAATTCTCGTTTTGGCGTTAGCGTGTCGCGTCTTCCAGGGTATTTTTCACATCTCGTCCGGCATTGTTTACGCCGTTTTTGATGTCACGTGCCGTGTCTTCCATGCCTATCTTTGCCCTTTCACCGGCATCTCCGAACTCTCGCGTCAGAGTATTATTGTCCA
Organism: Evtepia sp.; assembly: GCA_031553635.1. GTDB lineage: Bacteria > Bacillota > Clostridia > Oscillospirales > Oscillospiraceae > Evtepia. The sequence goes on from JAVBLH010000032.1 coordinate 33,946, forward strand.
GCGTGTTATCCCCATATTGGTAGCCTTCTACATAACCGTCGTTGGCGCCATTGGGATAGACCGGGGCCAGCCGGTTCTGACCTTCCATACCTGTTGCATCGCGAACACCATTGTATTCCAGCGCGCTTCGGGTACCGGCGGTGTAGTCCCTGTAATCGTTGCCGGCGGTGCTGTTGCCGCAGCCGGCTAAAAGGGACCCTAAGAGAACCAGGGCAAAGACGGCAGAGATGAGCTTTCCTCTCATACCTTACCTCCGTCTGTCTTTTTATCGGAAACCATTTGGCTGCACTGCACCACTGCGGTTTCGGTGCTCTTTTGTCTGCGCCTTCCCCGCCTGCGCCGTGCGGCCCAGATTCTTTTTGAAGAATCCGAGGGTAGTATGGACTTCTTTGTCGAAAAAAATTTATTTAAGAAAAAACCAAAATTACCACTTGCTTTTTCAAAAATAACGTGTATAATAAAAATCGTAAACAGTAACTATTATCAATTAGGAAGGCGAAACCATGAAGCAGACTAGATACTCCAAGCAGCGGGAGATCATTTGGGAAAACCTCACCGCCCGCCGCGATCATCCCTCTGCGGAAATGATTTATCAAAGCCTAAAACCCCAGCACCCGGCCCTGAGCCTTGGCACCGTGTATCGCAACTTAAACCTTCTGGTTTCCGAGGGACGGGCCCTGCGCATCCCCTTTGCCACCGACCGTTTCGACGGCAGCGTTCACCAGCACCCCCACTTTCTCTGCACCTGCTGCGGCAATCTCACCGACTTAGACCTGCCTACCGACGAGGCGCTGAATCGTGCGGTGGAGGCCCTGGGCCACCAGGTGACCCGCCACGACCTGATCTTCAAGGGTTCCTGCCCCCACTGCAAGGGCAAGGGTCTGGAAGAGGCGCCGGCGGCAGTTCCCGGTCATTAAACAAAACCATCCACACATATTTAATTAGGAGGATTACTCATGGAATTCAAACTGTATCAATGCGAACATTGCGGCAATATTATCTTCAAGGCCTATAACTCCGGTGTGCCCGTGGTCTGCTGCGGCGAAAAAATGGGTGAAATGAAGGCAAATGTCACCGACGGCGCCCGGGAAAAGCACGTCCCCGTGGTAACCCAGAAGGGCAACGAAGTCACCGTTACCGTGGGCTCCGTGATGCACCCCATGGTGGAAGAGCACTACATCCCCATCATCGCCGCAGTGGCAGAGGACACCGTGGTCTTCAAGTTCCCCAAGCCCGGCCAGGAGCCCGTTTTGAACACCGTGCTGCCCGGCAAGGCCACCGCTTACGAGTGGTGCAATCTCCACGGTCTATGGAAGGGCGAATAATTCTTCTGGCATCACACAACCTACATCTTTAATATTTGAACATAGAAAGGAGCCCTCATCATGGAACTGAAGGGTAGTAAGACAGAGGCAAATTTATGGAAAGCATTCGCCGGCGAGAGCATGGCCAGAAACAAGTACACCTATTACGCAGGCGCCGCCAAGAAGGAAGGCTATGAGCAGATCGCCGCCATCTTCGAGGAAACCGCAGGCAACGAAAAGGAGCACGCCAAGCTCTGGTTCAAGGAACTGGGCGGCATTAAGAAGACCGCCGACAACCTCCTGGCCGCCGCGGAAGGTGAGCACGAAGAGTGGACCGACATGTACAAGACCATGGCCGCCGAGGCCAGGGAAGAGGGCTTCATCCGCATCGCCGATATGTTCGACTCTGTGGCCAAGGTGGAAAAGTCCCACGAGGACCGCTACGTGAAGTTGGCTGAAAACGTTCAGAACGGCGAAGTGTATAAGCGCGGCGACATTAAGGTTTGGTACTGCCGTAACTGCGGACATCTGGAGTATGGCATCGAGGCCCCCGAGGTTTGCCCCATCTGCTCTCATCCCCGGTCTTATTTTGAGATCAAGGCTGAAAATTATTAAGTTCAATTGGCTTCCCACTGCCGGGGTCGTGATTTTTTCACGGCCCTGGTGGTTTTTTAGGGGCACCATTCCTGGTGGGGTTGGGTTCTGCCATCCTGGTAGGATTGTACAAAGCCAGCCTTGACCTATTCCCAAAAAACAATCGTACATTCTTTCTATTTTCCCTCTTGTAACCCAAGGAAAAGTATAGTATAATATCATATTACCAAAATTGGAAACTTTGGCAGAAAGGAGGGCGCGGATGAGCATCCATAAGGGCCACAGGGAACGGGTCAAAGAAGAATTCCTCCGGGGCGGGTTGGAACATTTTCCCGATCACCGCGCCCTGGAGCTTTTGCTGTTTTACTCCCGCTTTCAGGGGGATGTGAACCCCTTAGCCCATGCGCTTCTCAACCATTTCGGCAGCCTTTCCGGGGTGCTGGACGCCAAGATGCAAGACCTTTTGGCCGTGCCCGGGGTGGGGGAAAATACCGCCATCCTCTTAAAGCTGGTGCCGGCCATGGCGGGGAAATATCTCTCCAGCCGCACCAGCGCCGATTCCATAATCAAAACCGCCGGGGAGATCCGCAGCCTTTTTATCCCCTACTTTTTCGGGGCCCGAAACGAGATGACCTATCTGGCCGCCCTGGACGGAAAGCGCAAGCTCTTAGGGGTGCGCAAACTGGCCGAGGGCATCCCAAACGCCACGGAGGTCACCGTGCGCAAGGTGGCGGAGGCGACTCTGGCCCTTAACGCCACGGGGATTATCCTGGCCCATAACCACATCAGCGGCGTGGCTACCCCCTCGGACGACGACCTGGTGACCACCGCATATCTCCAGGACTTTTTGTCAAAGATGAGTATAACCCTGGTGGATCACGTCATCATGGTGGACGACGACATGGTCTCCCTGCGAGACAGCCGCTATCTGCGCTAAGAGAAAGGGGTTTCTATGCCTTTATTTGAAGTTGTCAGCGAATTTCAGCCGGCGGGAGACCAGCCCGCCGCCATCAGCGCCTTAGTCCAGGGTCTCAGCCTGGAGCTGGAGGAGCAGACCCTTTTGGGGGTCACCGGCTCGGGTAAAACCTTTACCATGGCGAAGATTATCGAGGAGGTCCAGCGACCCACCTTAGTCCTGGCCCACAACAAAACCCTGGCGGCCCAGCTCTGCGCCGAGTTCCGGGAGTTTTTCCCCAACAACGCCGTGGAGTATTTCGTCTCCTACTACGACTACTACCAGCCCGAGGCCTACATCCCCCACACGGACACCTTTATCGAAAAGGACTCCAGTATCAACGAGGAGATCGAGCGCCTGCGCCACTCCGCCACCTCCTCCCTCTTCGAGCGGCGGGACGTCATCGTGGTGGCCTCCGTCTCCTGCATTTACGGCCTGGGGGACCCCATAGACTACGCCCAGATGGTGGTGTCCCTGCGGACAGGGATGCAAAAAAAGCGGGACGATCTTCTCAAGAAGCTGGTGGAAATCCGCTACGAGCGCAACGACTTGGCCTTCGACCGGAACCGTTTTCGCGTCCGGGGGGACACGGTGGAAATTTTTCCCGTTTACGCCCGGGACTACGCCATCCGCATCGAGTTTTTCGGGGACGAGATCGACCGCATCAGCGAAATCAACATCGTCACCGGGGTGCCTGTCCGGGTGTTAGACCACGTGGCCATCTACCCCGCCTCTCACTATGTGTCCACCCCGGAGAAGATGGCCGCCGCCGTCCAGGAGATTTACCGGGAGATGGAAGGCCAAGTGCAGAAATTCGAGGCAAACGGCCAGCTCATCGAGGCCCAGCGCATTCGCCAGCGCACCATGTTTGACATAGAGATGATACAGGAATTAGGCTACTGCTCCGGCATCGAAAACTACAGCCGGGTGATCTCCGCCCGGCCTCCCGGCTCGCCGCCTATGACCCTCTTGGACTACTTCCCCAAGGATTTTCTCCTTTTCATCGACGAGAGCCATGTTTCCGTTCCCCAAGTGCGGGCCATGTACGCCGGGGACAGGGCCAGAAAGGAAACCCTGGTGCAGTACGGCTTCCGGCTGCCCTGCGCCTTTGACAACAGGCCTCTTAACTTCCAGGAGTTCACCCAGCGCATCCACCAGACCATCTACGTTTCCGCCACCCCCGGGCCCTACGAGCGCACCCGCTCCGGGCAGATCGTGGACCAGGTGATCCGTCCCACGGGCCTTCTTGACCCCCAGGTGGTGATACGCCCGGTGGAAGGACAGATAGACGACCTCATCGGCGAGATCAATGCCCGCAGCAAGGAAAACCAGCGGGTACTGGTAACGGTGCTCACCAAACGCATGGCCGAGGATTTAACCGACTACCTGAAAACCTCAGGTATCAAAGTCCGCTACATGCACCACGATATCGACACCATCGAGCGCATGGAGATCATCCGGGACCTAAGGCGGGGCGAGTTCGACGTGCTGGTGGGCATCAACCTCCTGCGGGAGGGCTTAGACCTGCCCGAGGTATCCCTGGTAGCCATACTGGACGCCGACAAGGAGGGCTTCCTGCGCAGCGAAACCTCCCTGATTCAGACCATAGGAAGAGCCGCCCGAAATGCCGACGGCCTGGTGATTATGTACGCCGATAAAATGACCCCCTCCATGCGGGCCGCCATCGGGGAAACCGAACGCCGCCGGGGTATCCAAGAGGCCTTTAACCAGGAGCACGGCATCGTACCCAAAACTGTCATCAAGTCTATCCGGGAGCTCTTGGAGATCTCCCGCTCCACCGACGCTGCCCCGGCCCGCCGGGAGGGTGAGGCCTACATGACCCGCAAGGAGCGGGATCAGGCCATCGCCAAGCTGGAAAAGGAAATGCGGGAGGCCAGCCGCCGCTTAGAATTCGAATATGCCGCCGCCCTGCGTGACCAGATCATCGAGCTGCGGGGCCTGGTGATTGAAGAGATTCCAACCAAACCGTGAGGAGTGAGCCGATATGCACAGCCATATTTTCATCAAAGGCGCCCGGGAAAATAACCTCAAGAACATAGACCTTGCTATCCCAAGGGATCAGCTGGTGGTGCTCACCGGCCTTTCCGGCTCCGGCAAGTCCAGCCTGGCCTTCGACACCATTTATGCCGAGGGCCAGCGGCGCTATGTGGAGAGCCTCTCCTCCTACGCCCGTCAGTTTTTGGGCCAGATGGAAAAGCCGGACATCGACCAGATAGACGGCCTCTCCCCCGCCATCTCCATCGACCAGAAAACCACCAGCAAGAACCCCCGCTCCACCGTGGGCACCGTGACGGAGATCTACGATTACCTGCGCCTTCTCTGGGCACGCGTGGGCACCCCCCACTGCCCCAAGTGCGGCAAGGTTATCGCCCGTCAGACCATCGACCAGATAATCGACAGCCTTGTTGAACTCCCCGAGGGTGCGAGGCTGCAGATACTCTCCCCGGTCGTCCGCGCGCGCAAGGGGGAGTATGCCAAGGTGTTTGAGGACGCCCGCAAATCGGGCTCT
>JAVBLH010000038.1:0-45353 GCA_031553635.1 Evtepia sp.
TTCTTTATTCTACCACGTTTCGTCTCTACTTGATACTGGTGTGATTATAGGGGGTAGGGACATCCTCATCTTCTCATGTTATGGGTACCGCTGCAGATCCAGGGCAGCGTTTTGGGCGATCTCCTCGGGAGACAGGGCCCGGTTATAGAGGCGGACTTCATAAATGCGCCCGAAGAAGAGCTGCCGCACGTCGATCAAAACAGGGTTGCTGGCCACGCTTAAGTAGTGCTCCGGCAGTTGGACAAAAAAATTGCCTATCCGGCTCGCCCTATACTGCTGAACGCCGTTGTAGAAAATCGCCTTGCTGCCATTGAGGGCTGGAACAGGGCTGAAGGGGGACACAGGCATGGAGACGGTGTAGCGGGTGTTGGCTGTTAAGGCCCTGCGGTTGACCACCACGAAGTTGGCGCGCTCCTCCACCAGAAAGCTGGCGTTGAGAGCCTGCATCTCCAGGGTGATGGTGGTGTAGGGAATGGTGGGGACGTCGTCTATGCCCACCACGTCCCCTCCATTGCTGCTGTCCGCCCCGGCAAAGGGCATGAAGACCACCTCTAAGGTGCTGTTTTCCGGCGAATAAGAAGGCGGCAAAGGGGATGAGGCCCAGGCAAAGTGGCTGATATTTACCTTCAGGCTTTCAAAATAGTTGGGCCCCCACTGCCGGGTGCCGGGAACCAAGCCCTCCGGGAGGGTCAGGTCCGCGTTGCCGATCAGGTCTTTCCATAGGGTGGTTGTGGCGCTGTGGCCCTGCCCGGTGTTGTTGCCTCCCAGGTAGCGGGCGATGAGGCCGGCGGAAACATAGCCATCGTCCCAGGAGACTACTTGTCTTCGCTGCTGTAACATCTCAGCTACCCCTGAATTTTGCGTCAAAGGCCCACTTGATGAGGCCACTATTGAGCCGTATCCCCTTGACCCAGATCTCGTTGACCCCCACGGACAGGGCGGTGGGGGGCGCGAAAAAGTCGCCCACCCAGTTCTGTACCCCCGGGGCCAGCACTTCAATGGAGCTGTAGGCGCTGTTCTCCCGGCCCTCCACGAAGGGGGGCACCTGTATGGTGACATTGCTTTCCACCACCATGCGCCCTATACTGTCGTTTAAGAGCTGGACGCTGCCGCCAGAAGGGATGGTGCCGTAATCCACCACCACGGGGGTATGCAGCAAGATTTGTTCATCGGTATAGGCGGCGGCCTGGGCGAGGATGAAGGCCGTATCGGCAGGCGGACCTTCCGGCCCCGTGGGGCCCTGGGGACCGGGGATCCCCTGCTCCCCCATTTGACCCTGAACCCCCGCCGGGCCTTGAGTGCCTTGAATGCCCTGTGGGCCTATGGGGCCTTCCGGGCCAACTTCACCCTGGGGGCCTTGGGGACCGGGCTCTCCCTGTGGGCCCTGTGCACCCTGTGGCCCCGCTGGGCCTTGGGGGCCGGTTTCGCCCTGCTGTCCCACCGGGCCACGCGGGCCTGGGGCGCCTTGGGGGCCAATGGGACCCTGGGGGCCGGGCGGGCCGGGTGGGCCCAGAAGGCAGGGCCGGTGGAACGGCGCCCAGTCCCTGGTTTGGGTGGCAGCGTTTTTCGTAGCCTCTTCGCCGCGAAATGTATATGAAAATTTGTTCTGCACAAAATCCCCTCCTATCTCTTAATTTATGTAGGGGCAGGTGGCTTTGTGCCTGCGCTGTTGTCTCAACACCTTACTTTCCAAAGAAAAGAGCGCGCCACAGAGGTTTCACTCTGCAGCGCGCTCTTTTGCAACTTAGGTTATCAGGGTTTTCTTAATTTTCCTGGCCTTCCTCTTCTTCTCTTCTGCGGATGATGAGGCCGGTACCCAGGAGACCTGCACCGATGAGGCCGATGGCACCCAGGCCTATGCCGCTGGTCTGTGGCATGGGGCCAAGGGGAACATTGGGCTCGGGGAGCTCAAGGTCGGGTTCGGGCTCGAAGGGGTCAAGAGGAACGGGAGGCTCGGGAAGCTCGGGGTTCTCTTCCGGAGGCTTGCCGGGGTCTAAGGGGGTGGGGTTGTCGGGGAGTTCGGGGCCCTCGGGATCCTTGGGATCCCTATCGCCACCATCGCTGCCACCGGGCTCGTTGTAGGTGTTTGTGACGGTGATCACAGGTGTTCTGCTGTCATAGACCACCGCAACGCCGCCGGTCCCGTCCGTGGAGTAAGTCACACTATAACGGAAGATGGTTGTGAGTTCCTTCACGAAATACTTTACATTGGGATCCAGCTTGAGACCTGTGAATGCGCCACTGTAGCCGTCGGTGGCATACAGCTTGATGATCTCGCCCGCAACCGGTTCTCCGCTTCCCGTCACACTGTAGAGCTGAACTTCGATGAATTCCAGGCCGGACGGTGTTCCGCCAACCCAGGACTTCTGAACGATGATCTTGCCCAAAGGCTCACGGAAAGTATTGAGGAATGCGGCAACTCGACCGGCATCGCCCCCAATGGAACCGCTTAAGCCTTCTGCCATGTTAATGGGCGCACGTTCATTGAAGGGATCCAATGCATTAATAAAGCCTTCATCTCCACGATCAGGAACTTTGATTTCCTTTACCGTGTAGGTTGCTCCCGCGGGCAGGTTAGAGACTTCCAGGTACTGGCCTGCTCTTAGGTTGAAGGTATACACGCCATCGGCTACCTTCACCCAACCTGCGTCAACGAGTGTGACTCTGTCGCTCTCAAAGGCCTGCACTTCGGGATTTTCGCCAGTCTCGAAGACTACATATGGGTCGCCTTTCTTGGGTTCAGCATAAGTGCCCTTTTCCAGGTCGACCACAACGCATCTCGGTGTGCCGTCAACACTTGTGGTGCTCTTGCCCAAGAGAATGTTTTTCGCCTCTTCCAGGTTGCTGACCATGGTTGTCAGGCTGCCGTCGGTTTTGATGCTGGCGATCCTGTCTCTCATGGCGGTCAGTCTGTCCAGTTCATCCTGGCTGTAGAGAAGCCCGAAAGCATCCTCTTTCTCCTTGATGGCCGTCTTGGCTACTTCGGAAAGCACCTGGCCTTCGCCATCGCAGATGTCGCACTCGCCAGGAATTGTCAGAACGCCGTCGGTACATCTGCTGTCGCCACAGGTGGTGACCCAACCAGCCTCACAATTGGAGCAGTCGATCTCCTTTGTGTCGCCACAGGTTGCGCATTCACCCTCTTCAGGACAGTCGGGACATGTGATGGCGCCATCGACGCATCCATCTGCTTCGCACTCTGCGCAAACTTCGCAGTCTTCTGTGCTATAAACGGTTCCATCGTCGCAGCTGCAATCTTCCAAGCCATTTTTCATAATCTCGTCAAGTTCGGCAGCCAAAGCGTCTTCCGCATTCTTCAGCGCTGCGAGGTCGCTGATGTTTTGCGCGTCGCTTCCTTCTTCCTGTATGGCCGTTATCTCTTTGTCCAACTCTGCCAACCTCTCTTCAACGAGAGGTAGTACAACCTTGATGAGACGCTCGTAGTATACTTCGCTTCCGGGCAGCTTGGGATCTGGTGCAAAAAGCTTCAACTCGAATTCGAAGGAGTAGTTGTGAAGATCGGAGCCTATTGCGGCCTCAACTCCGGACTTGGTGATGACCAGTGTGTCCTTGGGGATCTCAAAGTTGAAGACGGTCACTCTATCGATGCCCGATCTGTCCTTTGTTCCGCTCTCGTTGGCGGGGGTTTTCTGTACCAAGTGTACGCGATCGGAGTAGGAGACCAATACATTGAAGTTCTTGGCGTCTTCACCAAATGCCGCTGTGAGTCTTTCAAAGGGCTCTTCCACGGTATAGGTCGTTCCAACAGGGATGTTTTGGATATGCGCTTCTTCACCGCTGCCCAGATTGAGATCCACAATCAGCGCATTGCCGTCTATACTCCAAGTTCCGCCTGTGTCTTCGGTGAAGTAGCCCAGGGCCTGTAATGCCTCAACGCTTTCCCAAGCTGTTCCGTTAGAGTAGAAGCTTACGCGGATGGGGAACTTGGCTTCGCTGTTTGCGCTCTCTCCGCTGTAGAGAATCTTTTTGACATACATCTCACCAATCTCACGGGTGTTGGTGCAGACTGTTGCTGTTGTTTCGCCGATTCGACCAGATTTCGCTGCATCAAAGGTGGAGTGATACGCATTCACCTCGCCGCGAATGCCGTTTTTCTCAATCTTTACCAAGGAAGAATCCGTATCGCCCTTTTCCGCAACGGCATACTCAACGCCCAGGGGCAGGTTCTTGATGGTCGCGGTTTCTCCGGCATGGAGATAGATCAGCAGGATACCGCCCTCAAGGGCCCAGCCATTCCCAGCCTCTCTGGCAGCCGTTTCATCGCCAAACCAGATCTCTGGCGTTGTTTGGCTGGTACCGAAGTCTTCGATACCGCCGCCAGCGAAGGTAACTTGGAAGGTGAAGGGTTCCGCATTCAGGGGAAGGCCCACTACTTGCTTTGTGACACTCAGCTGGCCCAGTTTACGGGCGTTCTCAAAGCTGTACAGCAGGCCGGGGAAGCGGTCGGTACTGTTGGTTTGGCCCTGCACCTTGTCGCCGCTGGTTGCGGTTAAGGTAGTTCCGTCCAGAACAGCAGAATCAATCACGCTGGGTTCAGAGTAATCCTGGAAGCCGCGCTGGTAGTCATATGCCGCCACAGAGCCAGCTGTCAGCGTGTAGTTGTTGCCGACAATCTCCTGCACCAAGTAGCCGGAATTGAGATTCAGCCCTCTGAAGATAGCTGTCTCGCCTGCTTCAATGGTAAAGATAATCCAGCCTGTTTCCGCGCCGGAGGAATCTTTTTCCTCAACAGCAGGATACTCTTCCCACTCCTGGCTGCCATCCTTGCAGATGGGTGCCTTTTCGGCGTCTAGCTTATAATAAGTGAGGGGAGCGATCAGGGCGGGGGCCCCGTCCGCTGCCTTGATGCGGAAGGTAAAGAGGTCGTTGCCCGCATAGCCGTCCACAGCCTTAGTCACTTTAAGCTCAGCGCCGTCCTTGGAATAGTCATTTTCGCAAGTCAGGTTGAAGCTTATGCCTTGGGTATCTTCCAGTGTGAATTCCACCCAGCCCTCTGAATCTTTTTTCAGCGTTTCCTTTGCGTCACCAGTCCCGGTGGTGAAGTCGTTGCCTTCAAAGGTGAAGCCAGAAATGTTGTTCAGGCTGTCTGTCTTTTCACGAATCTTATAGGTGCCGGTGGGCAGGTCGCTTATTGCAGCGATCCAGCTTTCCGCGCCCTTAATGGTAACGGGTCCACGATCGGCGGATTCATCTCCCTCAGGTCCAACCAACTCGAAGGTGAATTCCACGTCAGCCAGGTCGGACTTAAACTCAACATCCTTGAGAAGATTCAAAGTGCCGAGCTTACGAGTGAAGTCGTTGGAGTAGGCCACTGCCCGCTTTTCCGTATTCCCAATAATCACTGTTGCCGTCTTGCCGGAAACAGACTCATCGGGAGCTTGGGCAGCAACGGTGGGTACCACGGTCCACTCATACTTTGCATTGTCAGTACCTGTGCCCCCCACTTCGGTGACGGTATAAGTGCCAACAGGGATGTCTTCAAAGATTCGAGTTGGTTCCGCATCGCTCAGAGTAAGGGTATAAGTGTACACCTTGTTGGTGGCATCAGCAGTCTTCAGTACGAAGCTGCTATCACCGGAAACGATGAACTTATCGCCCCAGCCTGCTTTTCCGCTGCTCAGGTCGAAGGTGTATGCCCAATCGTCCTCAACCAAAGGATTCTCCTCTACGGTTTTGGTGATGGTCAGCTCTCCGTACTGAGGGACATAGTTGTTCTTGACAGTAATGGTCTTGTCGCCCGCTTCTTTCGAAAGGACATACGCGCCAGACCAAGTGTCCTTAACCCATGCAACACCATCCAGTGTTACTGTCAAACCGTAGCCGTCGATCCCTACGTTGGTTTCCCTCACCAGGTAGCTTCCGGTGGGGAACCCTGCAAATACGGCTGTGTCACCAACCGCCAGCTTGAATTCGCCGCTGTTTGTTGTGAAGCCTCCAGTTTTGCCCTGGACTGTATACGGCGCATTCTTTACGGCTGCGTTTTGGTCAGCGTTCCAAAGGACGAAGGTGAATTCTTTGCCGTCCAGCTCGGGGACGGTTGTTGTGTCGCTGTCGCTAGTCTTCTGGATGGAAAGGGTCACCTTGTCGCGCTGATAGGTGTTGGTTACCTTAACTACGGGCGTTTTTCCGAAATCCACTTCAATGCCGTTTTCCGGAATCGAGCTGCCGTCACCTAAGGTTATCGCCTTACTGATAAAGGTAAATCCGCCAGTCACGTCAGTATCAGTGGAAACATCGGTTTTTTCCGTCACCTGATAGAAGCCCTTGGTAAGCTTGGGGAAGGTAACCGTTTCTCCCGCTGTGATGGTGAAGGAGCCATCTGCCCCCGTCTGAATCAGCGCTTCGGGATTCGCCGCCAGAGATCTCTTGTAGTTGGCGCCGGAAATGGCATTCCCACTGGCATCCTTCAGGTAGAGGGTGTAGTCTCGAACGGGCACTGTGAAGGACCCGTCGGCCACAACTGCTTTCTTAACCTCAAGAGGGCCTCCAACCGTATCGAAGATGTTCTCGTAGGCCAGTGTCTGCGTGGCTGCGTCAATCTTAAAGCTCTTTGTCGCACCGCCATCAACAGTCCATTCCATGGTTTCGGTATTTGCCACATTCAACTCGGTAATCTGATACTTTCCGTAGGGCAGGTTACCAAGAGTCACTGATCCCTTGCCGTTGCCATCCACCGTCAGAATAAACTGACCGTTTTCGTTCAGCCCGGTGATATTTTTGGCAGGTCCATTCACGACCTCGTAGGCACTTTGATCTAAGGGCTGTCTCATAACCTGGAAGGTATAGGTTCCCGGTGTTGTCGCACCGCCCAGAAGGTTATTCACCACAGTTTTATTGATGGTGAGGCTTCCGAGGTTCCGGGCGTTCATAAAGGTCAGTTGAATAGCATCCGCAGTGATGGTGCCGGAGGCCTGCTTAGTGCCTTTGGCTGTGCTGGGTATTTCCTTGACAACAGTGGTAATGCTGGTGCTGTATTCGGTTGCGCCAGTCTCGCTCACTGTATAGCTATAGCCAAGGGGCAAACCGATAAACTTGGCTGTCTCGCCCTTCAGCAAAGTGAATTTGCCGTCCGTCTTTGTGCTCTTGGTCGTCCCAGCGCCAGGGTTCGCTCCGCCGGTAACCACATAGCTGCCAGCCCAAGGGATTCCCTTTATCTTTATGATAAAGTTGAAAGCTTCGCCGTCGTCTTTCTCATCTGTCGCCTTTGTTACACTGAGAACGCCGCTTTCAATTCTGGCATTACTTACCGCAAGGGTGTACTTTCCGTCCGTAGAACTGGATGACCCTACTTTATAGATACCCGGATTCGTTTCGGTAAAGTATGGGTGATCTTTTTCTACCACCTGGACGTAGGTCCCATGGGGAATCCCGGTCATCGTGTATGTTGTACCGGTCTGGTTTCCCAATAATGCAAAGGTGAAGATTGTGCCTGCTTCGTTCCAAGAGGGGTACGCTGTACCACCTAGCGTTTGTTTCGGGAATGCGCCCCAGTCCGCTTCTTTCAGGTCACTCTTTGCTGCATAAGGGGTTGCACCCTGATCATCTGCAAAGAATTTCATATCGAATACAAACACTTCATCGGGTAGAACCGTCTTGCCTGTAAAATCCTTTTTCGCGCCAATGCCCTGGGTTTGCATGGTATAGACATTGCGGAAATCGAATCTCACTGTGGTATCAGTTCCTGTTGGCGCAACAACCTTGGTAACATTGCCGAGGCTGTCTGTTTTAACATAGCTTGCGAGCGATGTGCTGTTGATTTTGTACCAAGTCGAGAGCGTATAGTTTGCAACTGCTGCACTAGCTGTGTCCTCGATCACCGTATACTTTCCGGCAGGAATCCCGTTGAGATTGATCGAAGGGCTTGAGCCCGTCAAGATCAAGCTGTAATCGGTGTCGCTGACCTTTGTCAGCCGAGATTTATCCGCGCCCGTTACCTGCTCTCCCCAGTTTAGGGGCCCCCTGATCGTGAATTTAATCTCTAGATTGGGGAAAGTATTCGCCCAATCCACAGCCCCATTCAACTCAGACTGCAGAGCCAAGTCCTTAGTCAGCACAAGATTGATATTTTCTTCACGCGTGTTGGTAACCGTGCCCAGTACCAGCGGATTACTGCCCGCAGGAAGCGTATTCACAACATAGGACGGGGTTACTCTATGCGCCAGCTTGTTTTGATCCACAGTGCGCGATGCAACGGTCACCTGCGACTCATTTCCGCTTTGCACCACAAAGGCGGGCAGCTTGAAGTACCCCTGCTGATCCGCTGTCAGCACTTCTGTTACCTCGATTTTGGCGCCAACAGGCAAGCCCGAGACAACAACTGTATCGCCCTTCTTAACCCCATTAATCACCAAAGTGTCATTAGCAATGGTTGTTTTTGAAAGAGTTAATCCGGAAACTGTGCTTCCATTGATTTTAGCCGCGAACCCATTGGGAATCGCTTCGCTGCAAATCACCATGAAGGTAAAGGTTTCGCCGTCTGCATAACCAATAACCGCCTTGGAAAACGTAATGCTTCCTAGCTGCCTGGAGTATTCATTAGAAATCTCACGTGCCTCTGCGGTCCCACTGTCCGAAACTGAGACAGTGCAACCGTTTCCGGTCACTTTAAGGCTATAATTGGGTATTTGTGCAGTGTTTTCCACGCCGACATCCGTAATCTCCGTCACTGTATAGGTGCCGGGTGTTAAGCCGTCTACTTTCTTCACCCATTTGCCGTTTTGCAAATCGCTTTTAGACATGGTGACAGTCTTAACCTCATGTGTGGCAGTATTCTCGACCTCGAACCCAATCGTTTTGGTCACTTTATCCGCCTTCAGATCACCGGCAAATGCCTTGGTAATTATCAGGCTGCCGCTCTGCTTCTGATACGTGTTGACGAAAGTCACCGTGGTGTCAGACGTGCTCACATTAATCTTTACTGTCGCGCCATCAGCTGTAGTCCCTGTAATGTTTCCGCCGGTAGCTGTGGTAGTGAGTCTGACATCAGCGACCTGGGCGCCTTCCTCCACCACCAGGTAATCGCCGGGCAACAAATTGGGAACTGCTTTTCCAGCTGCCCATTCTGCCGGAGAAAGTTTAATTGTTGCCTTTAAATTGCCATCGGCAACGGAATCCTTATATACCTTAAAGGTAAAGGTTTTGCTGTTAATCTCGTCCTGCTGGGCTTTTGTCAAACTTTCAAAATAGGTCTTCGGCACTTCCTTCTTGATGGTTAAGGAGCCAACCCCATAGGTGTTGGTGAAGGATACTGCCTCTCCACTTACTGTCATGGAAGATTTGAATGTGTCTTCTCCTGCATCTGCTTTCGACAAGGTAGAGGTAATGTCGAGGGTATAGCCTGCAAGGGTAGCTGTACTTCTTTCTTCCTTTATCGTGTAGGAACCGTAGGGGATCTGGATCGTCTTAGTGGGTACACTCTTATCCAGATTGACATGGTGAATCTTTCCATCCGCGTCGGTCACAATGAACTTAATCCCACTGGAGAAGTTATTCCAGGTCACCGTATTGCCGGGGCTGACAAAGTTTTTGCTCAGGGTCAAGTCAGCCACGAGATACGTGTTTGTAAAGGTAATTACCTTTTCAGTCGTTGTGACCGCTTCCTGTCCATGATAAGCTTCCCGTGTGCCTGCGCTATCTGTAACTGTAGTAGTATAGCGGTTCTCGATCGTTGTTTTATCCTCGGCAACCTTAAGGGTAGCTCCCACAGGCATACCGGCAAACTCCGCTCTAAACCCAGGTTTCAGCGTGAATGCGCCATTGGCATCAGTCTTCGGCGCGCCGGCAACCTTTTCACCTGTTGCCACCTTGTAAACTACATATTCCTCGTTGGCGTAGGCGCTAAATGTGCTGCTGCCCTTTGGTGCGTAGGTCGCGGTAAAGTTAAAGACCTCGTTGTCCTTGCCGTTATTCACGACGGCCTTTTGCACAGAGACAAAGCCGGTTTCCTCAACGATCAGGTTAACAAACTTCCCGCTCCCGGTTTCACCGGTTTTCACCAGAGCGCCGCTTCCATTGTCTTTCAGCCAAGTGATCACATACTGCGGCTGTCCGCTGACGGTCTTCTTATCCACATAGAACAAGGCATGCTTGCCACTGACGGGAGTAGTTTCTCCGTCAACAGTAGTGCTGACTTCCGCGATCTTGTATACCGGCTGAGTAGCTGCGTTGTATTCAAAGATATTGCCGCTCTGCCACGGCGTATAGCCATTGACAGTGAAACTGCAAACAGGCCGATTTGCGATATCAGCTGCCACGGCAGTTCCGTCCAGCTTCTTGCTGTACATAGTAATTTCAAAATTCGCCGAGTAGTCCTTCGCCATGACACTGGAGAGAGGAATTTCTCCCCTGCCTGTCAGGCTCTTCCACTCTTTATTCACAGTCAAGCTGGTTGCGGAGGCAGGTGCGGTGAGGAGCACAGTAGTGCTCAGATCCACGGTGCCTTTTTCTACGGATACCAGAGTCTGTGACGTTTGTGTCTTCGGTGCATAGAGATAAACATTGTCGCGCTCAACGGTGGTGGTATATGGCACCGTTACCTTAATATTCACAGTTTGGGGAATGTTCTTAACGGTAACGGTATTGTCGCCCTTCACTTCTACCGTAACACCGGGGACGGGCTCGCCATTTGCATCGGTCACAACGATAGCGGAAGGATCAGTGAATTTGACCGCCTCAGAGGTGAGTCCATTGCTATCCTTCACACCGAAGGTGATGGTGGCCGTATAGATTTGTTGCCCGGAGATAAGGCTCTTCTGCTGATCCGTCACGGCAAGGCTGGTAAGTTCGCCAGCCTCCATAGGCGCCAGATTAATCAGGAAACTATAATACTCATAGGCTCCTTGGCTGATGTGCCCCGGATAGGGTTTTTCGCCGCCCGGAAGCTTCGCCTGGTTGACCACACTCCAGATAGCGGCTTGGGTGCCAACCTGAATGTCTGCCATGCTGCCGATGTGGGACACAGAATACCCGGCTTTGCTTGCTGCAGTCTTCATGTTGGAAAGGCTATTGCCGCTATACAGATCGGAGTTCACTAGTATCGCGCGCAGCTTTCCTGCGTTGTGCTGAATCCCGCCCCCATGGTTGAAAAAGTATTGATTGGGGAAAGAAGTTCCAGCAATGTTTTCGATGGGGATTCTCTGGTAAAGGAGATCTCCAATTTCGCCGCCTGCATTGTACCTGGGAATAATCGACAAGTCACTGCAGTAGGTGTATACAGTATCGCTTGCATTTGTTTTATTCTGAAGCTGATACTTGTAAACAGCAATGTCCTGACCATCCCTCCAGGCATACTGCATGCCTTCAGGGCCATTAATTGTGATGGAGCCCGCTCCTACTTTATTATTGTTATAATAATAGATATAGCCTGTACTGGCCTCCGGATTAGATTTCCACCAGTCCGCCAACGCACCAATAGGCAGCATGGTCAGCACGAAGCTGAACACCACTGCCAGTGATAGGATGCGTTTTCTAAGGACTTTTAACGTTTCCTTTCTCATGCTCATTACCTCCAAAAGCTTTGATATACCTCAGTTCTTCTTTGCCAGGCGCTCCACTTCAAGGGCATCGCCATTTTCAAAATTCTCTCGCTGTTGATCTGATTGTCGTCATCCTTTTAGAACTACGCTTCGTCGCTTTCTCATATCGCATCTCACCCTTTGCCTATACTTTGCCAATATTAAACTTGCCGTAATTTTACCATTTGAATAAGCTCCGCAGAGCCCCCGCCTTGTAAACAACCACTTCAGCCCTGTAAATGACTGGGTAAAGTGTTTGTGCTTTACATCTCGATTTTTCCGCTCTTGGCTGACTTTGCGCGCCATTTTGGTTTCTCGCCTTTGTTTCGCCAGTTGATGGGCATTTTTTCTGGTTTTCGCTCTGTTTTGGCATGGAGCCGCTGTGTCGTCCCCATCATTCTCCCCTATTTTTGCCCCTGGCAATCGATTTGGGCAGTCTGTGTAGGTCGCAGCAGGGTTTCCCAGGGATTTTTCGCTTTCTTCATTCATTTAAATCGCCCCAAGAATTTCCTTCATTATTATATAGATATTAGCACATTTGGGGTAACTTGTCATCAACTATTTTCTCATTCACGAAAATTTCTTTCTATATATTGCCATATTTAGTTCCAATTATTGTATATCATTCATTTTTCTTTTGTTTTTAAATAGTTATTTTGGATATTAATTCTTTTTTAAAAATTTTTATTTTTCTTAAATACGGAATTTTCACCTCTATTTTTGGTTATTTTATTCTGTTGTTATTACTTTTTTGTTACCTACAAATTCAGTTTTCGGTTTTCCGGTTTCCATTTCGTTGTACATAATTTTATATATTGTGACTTATATGTTACTTTACAAGCTAACGTCTCACAGCTTCCACCGATCCCTGACATAACATTTCGGCGTATCAGAGCTTTTCTCTGCCTGCCCGTGCTTTCCCCAGCTCATAACAGCCTCCGCTATTGCATTTTTCTGATTTCTTCCAGAAACAGTAATGCTTTTCCCCTTTACACGCTTCCCACGAATCTACCGCCTCCTTTCGGTGCTTACTCCTCCGTCTGTGGGTTTTCTTCCCCGAAGCATATAGAGCCAACCTTTCGACCGGCATTCTAGTGGGCACTCCGCGCAAGACCGTCCATATGGACAAACTTTCCCCTCTTTCTTTTGTTTTCTTTGTGCTTTAACACAAGAGGGCGAAAGATTTTTGGGCTTTCACCATCTATGCGCCCCCTTCCTCGTCCGATACAATAAGAATGTATCCAAGCCGAAACCGGGACGCCCTGAGAAAGGAAGGATAAACCTTGAAACAGTTTTTAATCAAACCCCTGGTGACCCAGTGCGAGAGCTGCGAGGAATTTGTCGCCCAGTTTCAGCTGGGTGCCGGTGACCTCATCCTCACCAACGAGTACATTTATACCCCTGCCTTTGGCGCCATGAACCTGCCCTGCCACGTGATTTATCAGGAGGCCTACGGCGAGGGAGAGCCCTCTGACCAGCTGGTGGAGGCCATTTTTAGGGACATGCCTAAGGAGGTCACCCGCATCGTGGCCATAGGCGGCGGCGGTGTCATCGACGTGGCAAAGATCCTGGCCCTGCAGCATGTGGCCCCCGTTGTGGACCTTTATGACGGCAAGCTGCCTGTTACCAGGGAGAAGGGTCTTATCCTGGTGCCCACCACCTGCGGCACGGGTAGCGAGGTGACCAACATCTCCATTCTGGCCCTTTTAAGCCGTGGCACCAAGAAGGGCCTGGCCAACGAAGCCCTTTTTGCTGACCACGCCGTGCTGATCCCCGCCCTCTTGGCCGGGCTTCCCTTCCGATTTTTCGCCACCAGCTCCATCGACGCCCTGGTCCACGCCGTGGAGTCTAGCCTCTCCCCCAAGGCCAGCCCCTTTACCCAGCTTTTCGGCTATAAGGCCATCGAAATGATCCTAAAAGGCTTCATGGAAATCCAGAATAAGGGCCAGGAGGCCCGAATCCCTCTCCTTGGCGACTTCCTTCTGGCCAGCTGCTACGCTGGCGTGGCCTTTGGCAATGCGGGCTGCGCCGCTGTCCATGCCCTCAGCTACCCACTGGGCGCTGTTTACCACGTGCCCCACGGAGAGGCAAACTATGCCATGTTCACCGGGGTCATGAACCAGTACATGGCCATACGCTCTGACGGAGAAATCGCCAAGCTAAACGCTTTTATCGCCAATATCATAGGCTGTGAAGTGAATAGCGTTTACACCGCCTTGGAGGATTTACTCGACACTCTCCTTCCCAAAAAGGCCCTGGAGGCCTACGGCATGACCTTTGAGGATATCCGGGCCTTCACCGATTCCGTCCGGGAGAACCAGCAGCGGCTCATGGCAAATAACTTCGTCCCCCTTTCCGACGCCCAGGTCTATGACATTTACCACAGCCTCTACTACGTCCAAAAAACCGCCAACGTATAAGTGAGCCACCGTGTGAAAGGAGTGTTTTTGATGCAAGAAACTTTGACCAGACTGGGTGAGGCCCTGCCGAAGATCGTCACCGAAACCATCCCCGGCCCCAAGGCCAAGGAAGTCATCCAGAGACGCAATCAGATCATCCCCTCGGCCATCAAATGCGTGTACCCCGTGGTGCCTGCCCGGGGTGAGGGCGCCATGATAGAGGACATAGACGGCAACTACTTCTTAGACTGGATCGGCGGCGTGGGTGTTTTAAACATCGGCTACTCCCACCCCGAGGTGGTGCCCGCCGTGAAGGAGCAGGCCGATCGCTTCTTCCACGGCATGTTCAACATCGTCACCCACGAGGGCTACGTGGCCCTGGCCGAGCGCCTTTCCGCCATCGTGCCCCTCCGGGGAGACAAGCGCCGGGCCTTTTTGGCCAACTCCGGCGCCGAGGCCAACGAAAACGCCGTAAAGGTAGCCAGAGGCTATACCAAGCGCCCCAACATCATCGTCTTCTCCGGCGGCTTCCATGGCAGAACCCTGCTGGCCGGCTCCATGACCGCCAAAAAGGCCTACATCAAGGGCATGGGCCCCTTCCCCGACGGGATTTATAGAGCCCGCTTCCCCTACTACTACCGTGACCCCGCCGGTCTGCCGGAAAACGAGCGGGTGGAGTATTACATCTCCACCATCGAGAGTATTTTCGAAGAGGCCTCGCCTCCGGAGCTGGTGGCTGCCATTGTGGTGGAGCCCCTCCAAGGGGAAGGCGGCTTCATCCCCGCCCCCATCGAGTGGGTTAAGGCCCTGCGTTCCCTCTGCGACAAGCACGGCATCCTCCTCATCGCCGACGAAGTGCAAACAGGCTTTTGCCGCACGGGCAAAATGTTCGCCTGTGAATACTGGCAGGAAGTAGGGGCCGCGCCCGACATCCTCATCACCGCCAAATCCATCGCCGCCGGCATCCCCCTCTCCGCCATCATTGCCAGGGAGGAGATCATGGAGGGCGTGCCCGGCGGGACCATAGGCGGCACCTTTGGCGGCAACCCCCTAGCCTGCGCAGCCGCCTTAAAGGTCATCGACATCATGGAGCGGGAGAATTACGCCGCCCGCTCCGCCGAGATCGGCAAAATTGCCACTGAGCGCTTCCTCCAGTGGCAAAAGCAGTTCCCCATTCTGGGGGATGTCCGGGGTATGGGGGCCATGATAGGCCTGGAATTCGTCAAGGACCCTGTCACCAAGGAGCCCTACCCCGAGTTTATCGGCCCCTTAGTCCAGGAGGCCTTAAAGGGCGGCCTGATGATAGAGCCTGCCGGTACTTACAATAACGTCATTCGCTTCTTAGCCCCCCTCACCATCACCGATGCGCAGCTGATTTGCGGCCTGGACATCATGGAGGCTGCCATGAAGGCCCTGGTGTAGCCCACCTTTTTTCCGGCTTGTTTTGACATAGAACGCTTCCCTCTCTGTCTGAACAGGAAAAGGCTCCGGTGGCGTAATCTTCCACCGGAGCCCTTTCAAAAAAGCGTGACATGGTCTTATTTCTCCCGAATGAGAGCCTGATAGTCCCGAACGTGATAGGCCAGCTGCAGGCGAAAGCGCAGGCCGCTGTCCTCCAGATCCGCCTCCAGAAGGGATTTGATCTTCTTGATGCGGTAGTTGGTGGTGTTCCTGTGGCAGTAAAGCTCTTCCGACACCTGATTCACGCTGCCCCCCGAGGCCAGGTAAAGGCGCAGGGTCTCTGTCAATTGGCTGCCGTTTTGCCCATCGTAGTCCTCCAGGGGCTTCAGCACCTGAGTGAAGGACTCCAAGCCCACCTGATCCCGGCTGCTGAAGAACAGCTGATAGATGCCCACATCTTGAAAGGCCATCTGCCGCGCCCCCGCCGCCATGCCGCAGAGGAGGGCGAAGGAGGCCCGCAGATAGCTCTCCCTGATCTGCTCCACCCCGGCAAACAAAGTGCCCAAGCCGCCGTGGAAGCCGTAATCGGGAAAGCTGCGGTGAAAGAGGGTCAAAAGCTCTGTCATCTGGGTTTCCGCCGCCTGGGGGGCCACACCGTGAAACACCAGCACCAGGCGGTTATCATAGGGGAAGGCGCAGACCCTGTCCCCCGTTTGGTTTAGGTGATTTTCCGCCAGCACCCGCATCTCCCGCAGAAAATCCTCCCGCTGTAGGCCCCTGGTCTGGGCGGGGCAGTCCATCACCCCTGCCAGGTAGTCACCCTTCAGGGAAAAGCGGTTGGCCACCAGCCGGGTCTCGTCCTCAGCGGAGTGGAGGCGGCCGTCCTGCAAGAGGCCTTGGAACACGTAGGTCAGCCTGTCCTGCTCCTGGGTCCGGAAGAAGATCTGCTGGCTGTAATCCGCCAGTATGTCCGTCAGGTGATACTTCCAGGGCATGGTGATGAGGGGAAAGCGGTGCTCATTACAGAAGGCCAAAATCTCCGGGGAGATGTTCTCCTCTAAGATATACTTTCCCACGTTGACAATGACGCCGCAGGAGTTTTTCCGCACCAGCATACGGATAAAGTCTTCAAAGCCCTCCTGGCCGTGGAAGCTGTGGCCTGTCAGCACCATCAGCTCGCCGCCCCGTAAAAAGTCGGCATTTTCGATATCCTCGGAAAAATAGAGCCAGCGGAGGGAGCGGGTCAGGCCCTCCTCCCCGGCCAGGAGCCTTAGTTGATACTTTCTTCTGGTCTGGCGATAGACCGTTCCCAGCATTAAGGCCGCCATGTTTCTCACCTGCCTTTTTATGGATATTCTCTTAAGAATATTGTAAACCATGGCAAGCTTTTGTACAATAATAAAAGTGACAGCATTCTCGTTTTTTCCCGGGGTTTAGACGGCCCCTTCCGCCCTGGGGGCTGAAAATCCCCCATCACCGCCCATGATTGGTAAGAGAAAGGATTTTAATTATGTCTTTAATGACCGGCGAACAATACATCGAAAGTATTCGCAACCTGAACCTGCGGGTTTACATGTTCGGCAAGCAGATCGAAAACCCCGTGGACGACCCCATTCTGCGTCCTTCTGTTAACTCCGTGCGTATGACCTACGACTTAGCCCAGATGCCGGAGTACAAGGAGCTCATGACTGCCCAGTCCCCCCTCACCGGCACCCCCGTGAACCGCTTCGCTCACATTCATATGTCCACCGACGACCTGGTGAAGAAGGTGAAAATGCAGCGGCTCTTGGGCCAGATGACCGCCTCCTGCTTCCAGCGCTGCGTGGGCATGGACGCCTTTAACGCCGTGTACAGCACCACCTTTGAGATTGATAAAGTCCATGGGACTCAGTACCACGAGCATTTTCGCAATTACGTGAAGCGCTGCCAGGAGGAGGACCTCACCGTGGACGGCGCCATGACGGACCCCAAGGGGGACCGGGGCCTGCCCCCCCACCGCCAGCCCGACCCGGATATGTACCTGCGGGTGGTGGAGCGCAGAGCAGACGGCATTGTAGTCCGGGGCGCCAAGGCCCACCAGACGGGTATGTGCAACAGCCATGAGGTTCTGGTGATGCCCACCATCGCCATGACCCCCGAGGACAAGGACTATGCCGTTTCCTTCTCCGTGCCCTCCAACGCCGAGGGCCTCTTCATGATCGTAGGCCGCCAGAGCTGCGACACCCGCAAGCTGGAAGAGGGCACCGTTGACGTGGGCAACTGCGAGTTTGGCGGCGTGGAATGCCTGGTGGTCTTCGACGACGTGTTCGTGCCCAACGACCGCATCTACATGAACGGCGAAACGGACTTCACCGGCATGATGGTGGAGCGCTTTGCCGGCTACCACCGCCAGAGCTACGGCGGCTGTAAGGTGGGCGTGGGTGACGTGCTCATCGGCGCGGCGGCCCTCATTGCCGACTACAACGGCGTGCCCAAGGCCAGCCACATCAAGGATAAGCTCATCGAGATGGTACACCTTAACGAGACCATGTACGCCTGCGGCATCGCCTGCTCCGCCGAGGGCACCCAGACCCCCTCGGGCAGCTACCTCATCGACCTGCTCTTGGCCAACGTCTGTAAGCAAAACGTGACCCGCTTCCCCTACGAGATGGCCCGCATCGCCGAGGACATCGCCGGCGGCTGCGTGGTCACGGCCCCCTCCGAGGCGGATTTAAGAGGCGAATTCACCGGGCCCTTTGTGGAGAAGTACTTAAAGGGCGTTTCCGGGGTTTCCACCGAGAACCGCCTGCGTGTTCTGCGGCTCATCGAGACCCTTTGCATGGGCGCGGCCTCTGTGGGTTACCTCACCGAATCCCTCCACGGAGCCGGCTCGCCCCAGGCCCAGCGGGTGATGATCGCCCGCCAGGGAGACCTGGGCGCCAAGAAGAAGCTTGCAAAGCGCCTTGCTAAGGTGACGGAGTAAAGCAAAAACGCGGCCTTTCTGTCGAATTTATCGTAATTTTCATAGATGGATACCCTCCATACGGGGGTATCCATCTATTCTTGCCCGCCGACAGGGCCAAAGGGGCACCCTCTGACATAGGATGGGTAAATATCATAAGGAGATCGTGCCATGAACTGCTCTCAGGAAATGACTTACATCATCCTCCCCGGCGACAACCTCTACCAAATCTCCCGCTACTACCGCACCCCCGTCACCGATATCCTGGCCCGAAACCCCGATATCGACCCTTATAACCTCCAGGTAGGGCGCAAGATTCTCCTCTGTCCCGGAGAGGGCTACACCACCCATCCCCAAAACGGCAATCCCCGACCCGACCCCGCCGCCCAGATCGCCCTGCAAAAAGAGATGCGCAAGGTTTGGGAGCAGCACGTTTACTGGACGCGTATGCTCCTCATCAGCATTGCGGAGCGGCTCCCCGACCAAGAGGCCACCGCCGCCCGGCTTCTGAAAAACCCGGCGGACATTGCCGCAGTCTTTGCCAATTACTACTCCCCAGACGTAGCCAACCTTATCGCCCAGCTCCTCACGGAGCATTTACAAATCGGCGGGGCCCTTATCACGGCCCTGCGAGACGGAAACACGGCCGAGGCAGAGCGGCTGAACACCCTCTGGTACCAAAACGCCGACCAGATGGCAGAGGCCTTTTCCAGTATCAACCCCTATTACGACAGGGAAACCATGCAGAACATGCTCTACGAGCACCTAGACCTTACCACCCAGGAGGTGGCGGCCCGGCTGGCGAAGAACTACCCCGCCGATATTCAGGCCTTCGACCGGGTGGAGCAGGATGCCCTTTCCATGGCGGACCACTTCTCTCAGGGCATCATGAAGCAGTTTCCCCAGCGGTTTGGCTGAGACATGAGAAAGAGGCGGCACAACTATAAATTCCGCCTCTTTTTTCATGGTTCTTTCTACGGTTAAAGGTCTTGACCCCCGGCGCTTTCGGGCCTATCATGGGGATAAGCCCCTGGGTTTTTGACCACAGTACCCCAACCGCCCCACACCCGGAAGGAGGAACCTATGAAACGCCTCGGCACCCTATTGCTGGCCCTTTCCTTGCTCTGCGCCCTGACGATCCCCGCCCTGAGCGCCGCCGCTGAGAATCCCTTTTCGAAATCCCAGGACTACGCTCCCTACCCCGATGTCACCGCCGCCAATTGGTATTATCCCTACGCAAAGCTCTGCCAGGAGGTGGGCATCATCACCGGAAAGGCCGGGGGCTTTGACGGCCAGGCCACCATTACCCAGGCGGAAACCCTCACCATCGCCGCCCGGCTCCACCAGACCTATTACGGCAATCCGCCCATCCCCGCCGACGAGTATGACTGGTTCCAGCCAATTTGGGAATATGCCACCGCCCACGACCTTATCTATCTGGAGCAGTGGAGCGTTGCGGAAATGAGTACCCGAGGGCAGTTTCTCACCCAGATGAGCAAGGTGTTTCCTCCTGAGATGTTTCCGCCTCTCAATCAAATTACCGCAATCCCCGACCTGACGCCCGGCAGCCAGCTGGAGGCGAATGCCCTTTACTTCTACAATGCCGGAATACTCACGGGGCTGAATCCATACGGCTCCTTCTCCCCCCAGGGCCACATCACCCGGGCCGAGGTGGCGGCCATTGTTGCCCGAATCATAGACCCTGCCCTGCGGGTAAGCTTCAGCCCTGCCGCCTATGAGCCGGATGCCTGGAAGAAACCGTTGACCAAGCTCCTTATTGATGCGGCCCCCAAATATATCTCCGACTTTGACGGTCTCCATCTCTCCGGCTATGACGAAAACAACCATTTTTATTATTATAAACTGGAGGGAGACAGGGCCAAGGCTTTTCTGGTCTTGGACTCCGACTACAATCTCAACCATCCCACTCTTCAGGATGGCATGATTTCAGAGGCCAGGTTCTTGGACAATACACAGGGCAGCTTCTTTTGGCACTCGGCCCAATACTATGATACAGAGGGCCGTGCCCTCTTCCCCAGCGCCACCCTCTACCGAAACGGCACCAACTTTGAAGACGGCATTGCCCTGGTGACCCGCTGCGCCGACAATGTCATGTGCGTCATCGACAAAACCGGGGCTGTGATCCGGGAGCTAGGCCCCACCGTCGCTTATGACACACTTCTCTCCGACGGTATGGTGCTCACAAATGGCGTGGCCCCCAACAACGACACCACGGTGCTGGATCTGCGGGCAGAGGTGCAGCCCACCTATTCTTATAGCATCATCGAGCGCTTTTCCGCGGGCTTGGCCCCCTTCTATGCTTACCGTGAACAAGGCCTGCTGTGGGGCTATATCAACCGCAGCGGCACCATGGTCATCCCCATGGCCTACGATCATGCCGGGCGTTTTCACAATGGCTTCGCCGTAGTTTCCAACTACGGCGACAACTGGCAAACCTCCGCCCTCATCGACAAGAGCGGCAACGAAGTCATCCCCATGGCCCCGGGCCAGCTGGGCGAGGTCAACAGCAGCGGCCTCCTTTATGCCTATCGTGAGGTAGACGGCGCATTTTGCCACAGGATCCTAAACACCAAAGGCGAGATCGTCACCCGTCTGCCCTCTGACGGAACCTATTATTACACCCTGATGGACAGCTACATCTACCAGGTAAAGCCCGATGGGTATTCCACCATACTGAGCCTCTCGGGGGAGGACTTGCTCCCCGGTACCGCTTTGGAATACTACAAATTCACCCTAGGCCCTACGGCCTGCCTGATTCAGGCGGAGGACGGTATTTACCTCTACCAATAGGCTACAAAAAGCAACAACAAACCGCCGCCATACCACGTGGTTTTCGTGGTATGGCGGCGGTGTTTTTTTTCGGTTCAGCGGAGCAAAGGCGATTTCGTATCCTTTGGTCCTCCGCCTAGGAGAGCGTTTCAAGCTTTTGGCAGGTTGTTTTGCAGGCTTTTCAGCACCTCGTCAAAGTCTATGGGCTTGCTGATGTGCCCGTTCATCCCCGCCTCTATGGACCTGCGGATATCCTCGCTGAAGGCGTTTGCCGTCATGGCGATGATGGGGATCTTTCGGGCCTCGGGCAGGTCCATAGCCCGAATTTCGGCGGTGGCGGCGTATCCGTCCAGATTGGGCATTTGGATATCCATGAAGATCAGATCGTACCGCCCGGGGTTCTCCCGGAACATCTCCACTGCCACCCTGCCGTCTGCCGCTTCCTCCATGGTCAGGCCCGTGGGCTCCAAAAACACCCGCAAAATCTCCCGGTTGATCTCGATATCCTCCGCCACCAGGATGGTAAAGCCCGTAAAGTCGCCGTCCTCTTGGGTCTCCTCCTCCAGCTTCACCGCATCTGCCTCTCCGTAGTCGAAGGGGATGGCAAAGTAGAAGGTACTGCCCTTACCCACAATGCTGTCCAGCTCTAAGGAGCCGCCCATCATCTCCACCAGGCGCTTGGAGATGGCAAGGCCCAGGCCGGTGCCGCCAAAGCGCTTGGTGATACTGCTGTCCGCCTGCTCGAAGGAGTGGAACAGCCGCCCCTTTTGCTCTTCACTGATGCCTATGCCGCTGTCGGCCACGGAAAAGCGCAGGAACACGCCGTCTTCCTCCATCCCCGCCAGGGAGATCTTTAGGGTTACCCTGCCCCCCTCGTCGGTAAACTTCACCGCGTTGGACAGTAGGTTCATCAGCACCTGGGTCAGGCGGTTGGCATCGCCGTGGAGATATCTGGGAATGCGTTCGTCCAGATGCATGGTCAGTAGTTGATGCTTTTCATCCCCCCGCACCCCGGCCATGTCCATGATGGCGTCCAGGCATTGGTAGAGGTCGAAAGTTTCGTGGTAAAGCTCCAGCTTACCCGATTCGATCTTGGAGAAGTCCAAAATATCGTTGATGATACTGAGAAGGTGCTGGGAGGATTTTTCCACCTTGTCCAGGCTTTCCAGGATCTCCATGGGGTCTGCGCGGCTTTTGGCGATCTTGGTCATGCCCAGAATGGCGTTCATGGGGGTGCGGATCTCGTGGCTCATGTTGGAGAGGAACTGGCTCTTGGCCTCGTTGGCGGCCTCGGCCTGCTTTTTCGCCTGGACTAGCTCGGTGATGTCCCCCAGCACCACGCCCACGCCGATCTTCTCGCCGTCCTCGTCCCCTATGGCGAACATCTTGTGGGATACGTCGATGATCTCGCCGTCTTTGCGGATCAGCTCCGACTGCATCTCCGTGGCGGTTCCCACAGGCAGCTGATCCAAAACCTTTTGAATCGCACGGCAGGTCTCTTCATTATGGAAGTCGTGGAAGGTGAAGTTAAGTCCCAGCTCTTCCCTCTCGTAGCCCGACATTTTATAAACGCCGGGATTGGCATAGATCACCCGGTTGTTTCTGTCTAGGGCAACGATGAAGTTGGTGGAGGAATCGACGATGGCAGAGCGGATATCCAGGTCCCGCCGCAGCTTTTTCTCCTGGGTAATGTCCCGCATGATGGTACCCATACCAATGCGCTCTCCGGCCTTATTGCGCACCGGAAAGATGAATTGCTGCACGTCGATGAGGCTTCCGCTGCTGTGGAGCAGTTGGTTTTCACCCACCCAGGTGCCCGTTTTTTCCACGGCGGGAAAGGCCTCCTCCATCAGAACGCGCAGCCCCTCTGCATCGTGGGTGGCATCCTTGGAAAGGGCCTGGCCGGCCGGGTAGCCCGCCATTTTGCAGGCTGCCGGGTTGGCGTAAAGATCCGACTGATAGATATTGTCGTAGGCGATGTAGTAAGGGGCAGACTCGATCACCGCCGCGGTGTGCTCCAGCTGGCGGATTTTCGCCTCCCGCTTCTTCAGGGCGGAAAACAGGCCCCCGGAGGTGAGGGCCAGTGCCCCTGACAGCGCTGCCCACACTAAGGTAACAGGTTCCAAGCAATTCCCTCCATCGGTGTTATGGATGCCGCTTTTTGATGTGTATTATATGTCCTTTTGTTACAAAAAGCTACTGTTTTTTTCCAATTGCTAAAAAACTACTATTTTTCTTGGTATTTCATCAACCCATCGTTGCGCTCTCTATTTTTTCCGTGTATAATAGGGACTCGAGCTAATGCCTAGTATATCACTAGGCTTTTCCGTGGTAGGGTCTGCGCCAGTTTACAAACGAGGTGTACTTTTATGTTATCGTCTCATCAGTTCCAATTTAGCCGTCAGGAAATCATGGAAACCATCCTGGATTTTTCCCACATAGGCTGCTGGGAAATCACCTGTGGGGAGAGTGGCTGCCTTATCCACATGGACCCCACCACCAGCGCGGTCTTTGACCTTCCGCCGGAGGAAACCACCACGGATTTCTTCGGGCTGATCTCCGCCTGCCACGAAAAGGACAGGGCCCGCATCGGGGCAGAGCTGCAGGAGATGCTTCAAAACCCCGGCATGAAGAAGACCATTGAATACCGGGTTTGGAGCAAAAAGTCGGGCTCCTGGCGTTGGGTGCGCAGCTTTGGAAAAAGCTTTGCCACAGGCATTCCCGGGGAGGGCTACATTTTGGGCAGCACCCAGGATATTCAGGACGGTCTGGCCTTCCAGTCCTTTGAGGATCAGATGAACGAGGTCAACGAGCGGGCCCAGATCATGCTGGACGCCACCCCCCTATGCAGCAACTTCTGGGACGAGGACTACAAAAACATCGACTGTAACCAGGAGGCCGCCAAGCTCTTTGACCTGCCGGATAAGAAGGCCTATCTGGAAAACTTTCACAAGCTCTCCCCGGAATATCAGCCCGACGGGACCCTCTCCTCGGAAAAGGCCGCGCGCTACATCAAGGAGGCCTTTGAAACCGGAAAGGTAGTCTTCGAATGGATGCACCAAAAGCCGGACGGCGAGCCCATCCCCGCCGAGATCACCCTGGTGCGGGTCAAGCGGGGCGAGGGGCACATCGTGGTGGGCTATACCCGGGACCTGCGGGAGTATAAGCGCATGACCGCCGCCATGCGGGAGGCCAACGAGCGCACCCAGATCATGCTGGACGCCACCCCCCTGTGCTGCAACCTCTGGGACCAGAACTTTAACAACATCGATTGCAACGAGGAGGCGGTGAAGCTCTTCGGCCTCTCCAGCAAGCAGGAGTATTTAGAGCGCTTTTTCCAGCTTTCCCCCGAGTTTCAGCCATGCGGCCGTCCCTCCTCGGAAAAAGCGACGGGCTACATCAACCAGGCTTTTCAGGAGGGTAAGGCCGTCTTCGAATGGATGCACCAAAAGCTGGACGGCGAGCCCGTTCCCTCCGAGATCACCCTGGTACGGGTCAAGCGGGGCGACTCCTACATCGTGGCGGGCTACACCCGTGATCTGCGGGAGTATAAGAAGATGGTGGCGGAAACCAGCGAGGCCAACGAGCGCACTCAGATTATGCTGGACGCCACTCCCCTGTGCTGCAACCTCTGGGACGAAAGCTTTAACAACATCGACTGCAACGAGGAGGCCGTGAAGCTCTTTGACCTCTCCAGTAAACAGGAGTATTTAGAGCGCTTTTTCGAGCTTTCTCCCGAATATCAGCCCTGTGGCCGATCCTCAGCCGAATTGGCCGCAGGCTACATCACCACCGCCTTTCAAGAGGGCGGCGTGGTCTTTGAGTGGATGCACCAGAAGCTAAACGGCGAGCCCGTTCCCTCAGAAATCTCTCTGGTGCGGGTGAAAAGAGGCGATACCTACATCGTGGCAGGCTATACCCGTGACCTGCGGGAGTATAAGAAGATGATGGCAGAGATCCGCCAAGTAGAGGCCGACCTGCGTCTGGCCCGGGACGCCGCCGAGGACAGCGCCCGCTCTAAGAGCGAGTTTTTAGCCAACATGAGCCATGAGATCCGCACCCCCATGAACGCGATTTTGGGCATGCTGCACCTGATTCAGGCAGAGACAAACAGCGGCCTAACCCCCAAGCAGGCGGACTACCTCACCAAGGCGGAAACCTCGGCCAAGACTCTCCTGCGTATCATCAACGATATTCTGGACTTTTCCAAAATTGAGGCCGGGAAGCTGGAGATGGAGCGTGTCCCCTTCCGGCTGGAGGACGTGCTGCGGCAGATGACGGACCTCTTCCAGAAAAGTATTGCGGACAAGGGGCTGTTTTTCCACATCGAGGCCCAGGACGACCTGCCCAAAAACCTCATGGGCGACCCCCTGCGCCTGGCCCAGGTGCTTCTTAACCTGGTGGGCAACTCCATTAAATTTACGGAACGGGGGGGCATCACCCTCTCCCTTTGGGAAACCACCCGGGGCGGCGGTAAGGTGATCTTCCAATTCACCGTGAAGGACACGGGCATAGGCATGGAGGAGCAGCAGGTAAAGGGCCTCTTCTCCGCCTTTACCCAGGCCGACACCTCAACCACCAGAAAATACGGCGGCACAGGCCTGGGCCTTGCCATCAGCAAAAAGCTGGTAAATATGATGCACGGCGATATTTGGTGCGTCAGTGAGCCGGGGGTGGGCACCCAGTTCCAACTTACCGTGCAGTTTGATTTGATGGAGGAGGACTGCACCGGCCCGACCTGCGCCCCTGGCGGCCTGGCCGCCGACGGAAGCCTTGGCGACGCGCCCCGTGACCTGGCCAGCCTGCGCCCCATCCTCCTCACCGAGGACAATGAGATCAACCAGATCATCGCCGAGGAGATCTTAAAAATGGCGGGCTACCGGGTGGACATCGCCAACAACGGCCAGGAGGCCCTGCAAAAGCTCCTGACCGGCGACTACGAGCTGGTGCTGATGGACATTCAAATGCCGGTGATGGACGGCCTCACCGCTGTGCGTGAGATTCGAAAGGCAGAGCGCCTGCGGGAGCTCCCCGTCATCGCCATGACTGCCCACGCCATGTCCGGCGACCACGAAAAAAGCCTGGAGGCCGGCATGAACGACCATGTGACCAAGCCCATAGACCCGGAGGTGCTCTATGCCACCCTGGACAAGTGGATTGGGCCCAGAGGGCAGTAGACCGACCTTTCCGGGCATTTCCCGCGAAGATAAAAAATCACCGCCGCCGAGAGTTACTCTTCGGGGGCGGTGACTTTTTATGTCCGCAGCAATAAAGCCGCGCTGTGCTTGTTTGATGTCCTTATCCTTCCAGGGGCGTAAATCGCGCCAGGGTCTCCCCCTGCCATTCCACCTGCTCCGTCCACATAGCGGCAGGGCGCACCCAGAGGCCGCCTTCCCCGTAGAGGGCCCGGTAGACCACCATGTCCTCCAGGGTCTCGGAATGCTTGGCGGTGTAGAGCACTTGGTATTCCCCGCCCTTAAAGTGTTGATACTTGCCGGGCTTAATGTGGATTTCCATGGTATTTTTTCCTTTTTCTTAATGTTTTTTCTTCTGCTTGGCGGACGGTGATCGATAGCATCCTCACTCTTGACTCAAGGGCATTTGTGACACAGGAAGAGAACTTCTGCCCTCTACCCTATGCAACAGGCTCACCGAGCCACTCTAGGTACAACATTTTCACTAAGTCGTCCAGAGACCAAATGGAAACGTCTTTACCAAGGCTGTCTAAAATCCCCGCAGGTGGCGTTATCACAAAGTCGCCAAAGAAGCCACACTTCGTGTTGATAGATGGCACCCGCAGAACGGTCTCACGGGTTCCGTTAGGGCTTATTTTATATAGTTGATTGGTGCTACAATCCTTAAAATATAGGGCACCGCGATGAAGGAAAAAATCTCCATATTCCTGGTCTGTTAATCCAAGAATTTTTTTGGATTCTGCAGGGTTTTTTAGGGAGGTGTGGCGTATCTCCTTACTGTCAAAGTTGATGTAAAACAACTCATCCCCCGCAAAAACGCCAAGCCCCATTTTTTCTTTCAACACAGGTGCCGCGTTTCCTGTCGCAAGGTCATAAGTCCACAAATATCTTAAATAGTTATTATTTACAGTGCTGAAAAATATCTTTCCGTGCTGCCCATATGCAATGAAGTTAGCCATTTCGGAAAAAGTCAAATTATCGATTAGGGGTGTGGCACTTGTTTTGCCATCTACCCTAGCAAATGCATATCGCTCGCTATTGATATCCTCAGAGTCTTTGGTCATCAGCATTACATAAAAGGTATTATCATACCACCAATATTGGGAGAAATAGCGTGCAGTATAGATGACCTGATACCCCTGGGTAGCCGGATCGAACTCCACTAATTCATAACGTGGGTTGACTATATTCTTTGCCAAACTGGTATTAGCGCAGAAATAGAGTTTTCCATTGTGTAGGGATAAATCGCTCAAACGCAAGCCGGATTCTCTTGTGTTGTAAAGCTCCGTCAGCTTGCCCACACTATCTCGATGATAAATCTTGTAGACATCATACCCGTGAGGGGTCTTTTCATTCATCTTGGCAAGCAAGTAGGTGTTTGTACCGTCCCAGGCCACCATGCCACTTGTCTGAAAGGTGTCATCTTGGGTAAGGGAGAAGGAGTCAGAACTCGGGTCCGGCCCCATTTTTAGCAGTCTACTGGACTCGGCCACCCCTGCGGCCACAGCGCCACAGTCCACCAGAGACGCAAGGAGGGTGGTTTCCGTTCCCTTGCAAAGCGCCGTAAGTGCCGCATAGGTCACCATGGCGGCATCTCCTCGCCGGAAATCTTCTATCTTTACACCGTAGTGAAAGATGCCTACCAGCTCCGCCATGCTGTAAGGGTCGGACCAGGTAAAGTCGCGCCCACCCTCATCAACGTACCCCAGGGCACGCAACATAAAGGTGAAATAGTTCGCGGCGCTACATGGTTCAGCCGCGCCGAACTGCTGGGCAGAAAGTCCCTTGGTTAGCCCAGTTTCATAGGCGTATCCCACGTAAGATTGGGCCCAAGAGGGTACGTCCTGAAACGGGGACTCCCAAATGTCACCTTTAATTTCAGCCTCTTTCCCCATAGCTCGCAGAAGCATAACCAGACCTTCTACTCTAGTGGGAACCCGTTCCAATTCGTATAGGGGACTTCCTTGGGGGTCGCTGCCCACACCTTGTAAGAGGCCGAGGGCATGCAGGCTGTTCGCTTGAATGAGAGCATCATCTCCTGGTGCTGCCATGGTAGGCAGCGCGAGGGCTAGCAGCATGCCAAGAATTGCTATAGCAGTAATCATACATTTCATATCATTTCTCCCAACTATACTTTCTAACTCTAGAGAAAGCATAACATATTATCTATAAATGACAAGTGAGAACTGCCAAAAATACCACATAGGACACAAATCATCCCGGTTGCTCCAACCTAATAATAGTGGGCAGCCGGGACGATTTCTGTTCTCTACTTTGTTGAAAATTCCCTTATGAAATGTCTTTACCCCTCCGTCTTCTGCCCCATCCTCTGCACTAATTTTACCACTTCCACGATGGGTAATACAAGGAGGGCGATACCAAAGGCGGCGAAGAAGTTTCCGGCGGAGAGGGCCACCAGGTGGAACACAGTGTTGAGGCCGGGGATGTACAATACCCCTATGGTCAGCATCAGGCAAAGCACCATAGCCCCTAATAGATAGCGATTGTGTCCGCCCATTTGGAAGATGGACTTGGTTCGGGAGCGCAGGTTCAGGGAGTGGAACACCTCGCAAAGGGAGAGGGTGAGAAAAGCCATGGTCATGCCGATCTCGTGGGACTGGGCATTGCCTAAGAGGAAGGCCCAGAGGGTCAGCCCCGCGATGATGAGGCCCTGATACAGAACCCCTATCCCCAGGCCCCCGGCGAAGATGCCCTCCTTGGGGCTGCGGGGGGGCTTTTGCATACTGTCGGACTCCGCCTCTTCCATGCCCAGGGCCATGGCCGGGAAGGTGTCCGTCACCAGGTTGATCCAGAGGATGTGGATGGGGGCGAAGATCTGGGTGCCCATGAGGGTGGCCACAAAGACCGCCACCACCTCACTAAGGTTGGAGGCTAAGAGGAACTGCACGGCCTTGCGGATGTTTTCATAAATCCGGCGGCCCTCCTCCACGGCGTAGACAATGGAGGCGAAGTTATCGTCCGCCAGCACCATGTCGGCCACGTTTTTGGTGACGTCTGTCCCTGTAATGCCCATGCCCACGCCAATATCGGCGGATTTCAGGGCCGGGGCATCGTTAACGCCGTCCCCTGTCATGGCGGTGATCTTCCCCAGCTTGCGCCAGGTGTTGACGATGCGCACCTTATGCTCCGGCTGAACCCGGGCATAGACGGAAACGTTGGCGATGACCTTTTCAAACTCCGCATCGGAGAGCTTGGAGAGCTCCGTGCCGGTGAGGGCTTGGCTTGCGTCCTGGATGATGCCCAGCTCCTTGGCGATGGCCACGGCGGTGTCCTTATGGTCACCGGTGATCATCACGGGCCGGACGCCTGCGCTGCGGCACTGGTCCACCGCCACCTTCACCTCGGGGCGTATGGGGTCTATCATCCCCGCAAGGCCCAGGAAGGTAAGGTTTTGCTCCAGGCCCTCCGGGGCCAGGAGGGCGGGGGCCTCCACATAGACCCGGAAGGCGGCCCCCAAAACCCGCAGGGCCTTATCTGCCATGGCCTTGTTTTGGGCCATGATCTCTGCGCGGATCTCCGGGGTCAGGGGGCGCACTTCTCCCTCTGTCAGGATATGGGTGCAGCACTTGAGGATCTCGTCCGGGGCGCCCTTGGTATACTGGCGGCAGCTCTGATCCTTCATGGCGTGGAGGGTGGACATCAGCTTGCGCACCGAGTCGAAGGGAGCCTCACCTATGCGGGGCATTTCCTTTTCCAGCTCCTGCTTGAAAACACCTTGGGCCAGGGCAAAGCTTGCCAGGCCCAGCTCCGTGGGTTCCCCCACCAGATTGCCCGCAGGGTCTAAGGAAACGTCGTTACAAAGGGCCAGGGCTTCGGACAGGGGGGTCTTGTCCCCGTAAAACTCCACCACGGTCATCTTGTTCTGGGTGAGGGTACCGGTTTTGTCGGAGCAGATCACCTGGGTGCAGCCTAAGGTCTCCACGGTGGTAAGGCGGCGGATGATGGCGTTGCGCTTAGACATCTTAGTGACGCCTATGGACAGCAGCACCGTGACCACCACCACCATGCCCTCAGGGATGGCGGCCACAGCCAAGCTCACGGCGGTCATCAGGCTCTCAAAGACATGACCTGCCTGGAAGCCGCCACTCTGGAAGATGTTGAAGAAAAAGATGAAGATACAGATGCCCAGCACGGCGATACTCAGCACCTTACTGAGAGAGGCCAGCTTCTTCTGGAGGGGGGTCTTGTCCTCCTTGGTGTCTGCCAGGATATGGGCAATCTTTCCCATCTCCGTGTCCATGCCGGTGGCAATGACCACGCCCTCGCCTCGGCCGTAGACCACGTTGGTGCCCATATAAGCCATGTTGACCCTGTCGCCCAGGGGGACTTCGTCGGCCTCCTGGCCCAGGGCGTCTGCGGTCTTATCCGTGGGGACAGATTCCCCGGTGAGGGCCGCCTCCTCGATCTTCAGGCTGGCGGCTTCTAAAAGGCGCAGGTCGGCGGGCACCGCGTCGCCGGCTTCCATGAGGACGATATCGCCGGGGACCAAATCCTCAGACTTTACCTGGCAGACGGCCCCGGCCCTGCGCACTCTGGTATGGGGAGCAGACATTTTTTGTAGGGCCTCGATGGCTTTTTCCGCCTTGCTCTCCTGGAAGACGCCCAGGACGGCGTTCAGCAGCACCACCACCAGGATGATGGCCATGTCGGCCATCTCGCCAAAGGCGCCGGAGATGATGGCGGCGGCGATGAGGACGATGATCATAGGGTCCTTCATTTGCAGGAAGAAGCGTACCAAGTTGGAGGTGCGTTTGCCCGCCTCCAATTGGTTCTTGCCCTTTTCTGCCAGGCGGTTCTGGGCCTCTTCCTGTGTCAGGCCTTGGGGGGAAGTATCCTGGGCACTGAGCACCGCGGATACCTCCTCATAGTAGTGTTTCACGCCGTTTCCTCCTTTGAAAAGCAAGTTTCCGTCGGGGTCTTTCTCTAGCCCGGCGGAGAAGATTCAATGGGAATACGGTAACAGAAACCTCGCCCTGCTGCCATGGTCAATCGAAAGTTTTTGTCAAAAAATTACACATTCGGGCCCATTTGTCTGGTTTTTAGACAGGCGCACTCCTTTGTCTGGAGTCAGGTCCACTTTTTTTCAGTAGAATAAGGCCCATAAAAGATGCGGCGCCTAAAAAGACGCCGCAGATGTCATGCCCCCATTCAGAAGCAGGGGCGTTTTGCGTATTTATCCACCGCAAAGAGCAAAAGCTCCTTGGTAAAGGGCGGATACTCCTCGATAAACCGCACGTTTTCATACTTCATCCCCCCCTGGGCCCACTGCACCAGGCTCCCTGTCAGGCCGTTGGAGAAAAAGCGGGAGAGCTGGTCCATCACCGCCGGGTCTATGGCCCCCTCCCCCGCGGCCTGGCGGATCTCCTCGGTGTAGCTCTTGCGGTACACCTGGAAAATGTGCTCCCGCAGGTTGTTTTGCGCCTCGGAGGTGAGGGCGGCGCTGTAAAAGGCCCGCTCCCGGTAGAGGTAGTCCACCACGTCGTCTAAAAGGGTGCCGTCCTCCTTGGCATCTGTCAGCTCCGCCACGGCTGTGTCGAACATCCAGCAGATCAGCTCCTGCTTGTCTTGAAAGTGGTAGTAAAAGGTCTGGCGATTCAGGCCCGCCGCCTCCACGATCTCGCTGATGCTGATTTTGTCTAATTGCTTGCCCGCAGACAGCTTTTTCAGGGTGTCGCCCAGCAGCTCCTTGGTCAGCTCCCGTTTCGCCATAGCGTACCTCCGTGTTTCTTCCGTCGTAGAAAACTATTTAGAGTAGTATAGCAAAAAAGAAGGGCCAGTGCAAACCCTTCTCTCTCTTGCTGCGCAATTTTGGGCATTTCTTCCAGCCTCCGGCCCACATCCCGCCCTTTTCGTTGACCTTTCCCAGCTTTTGGGGCATAATGAAAGGTGGCCTCTCTTAATGCGCCTCACCTTCTCAGCTTATGATAGGAAAGGAGATTCCCATGGAATTTCAAGTACTGACCAAAACCATCCCCGAGACCCCGGTGATGATGATCTCCCGCACTTTGCCCTACGCCCGGGTCCAGGAAATCTCACAGGATTTCGACGCCCTCTTCGGCTACATTCTGCAAAAGGGCGGGGAGATAACCGGCTCCTTCCTGCGCTATGTGGGGGAGTGTACCATGGAGAGCATGAACATGGAAATCTGCATCGCCGTAAAGACCCTGCTGCCGCCCTCTGGGGATATCCAGGCCCTTACCCTGCCCGCCCTCAAGGCCACCATGGCCCAGGGGATGTACAAGGGCCCCTACACCGGCCTCAACGCCTTCTATGAAAAGATGGACGCCTGGTTTAAGGCCCAGGGTCTTCCCTACGGCGAGGCTCCCATGTGGGAGATCTATCTCAACAACCCCGCCGAGACCCCGGAGGAGGAGCTGTTAACGGAGATTCTCTTCCCCATAGGCACATGAACCCCTTAGTACCTACCCACCTTCGCGAGGAAGCACCCCCTTTCCTTCGCCCGCTTTTTGAAAGGACGTGACCGATTTGATCCATGCGGAAAACATCACGAAACGCTATGGAAAAAACCTGGCCAATGACCACGTGTCCATCCATGTGGCACCGGGACAGCTGGCTGTTTTGCTGGGGCCCAACGGCGCGGGGAAATCCACCCTGATTAAATGCATCTGCGGCCTTTTGCGCTTCGATGGGGTGGTCTCCATCGGGGGCTTTGATTCCCACAGCACCGAGGCCAAGGGCATGCTGGGCTATATCCCCGAGTTTCCCGCCCTCTACCCCATGCTCACGGTGTATGAGCACCTGGAGTTCATCGCCAGGGCCTACCGCCTAAGCCAATGGGAGGACTTGGCGGAAGAGCTGCTGGCGCGCTTTGACCTGGCGGATAAGCGCAACAAGCTGGGAAAAGAGCTGTCGAAAGGCATGCAGCAAAAGGTCAGCGTCTGCTGCGCCCTCCTGCCCAGGCCCCGGGCCATCATCTTCGACGAGCCCTTAGTGGGCCTGGACCCCCACGGCATCCGGGAGCTGAAGAACACCCTGGCTCTCTTAAAGGAGCAAAACTGCGCCATGCTGGTGAGTACCCATATGATAGAGAGCATGGAGGAAAACTGGGACCTAACCTACATCATGATGAAGGGCCGCATCGCCCGGGTCTGCCATAGGGATGAGGCCCAGGGGCAAGGGGGTCTGGAGGCGCTGTACTTTGCCATTACCGAAGGGGAGGCCGGAGGTGACGCGCCGTGACCAGTCTCTTTTTCATCCTGCGGCGCAGCTTGAAAAACAGCTTTTTAGAGCTGCGGCATAAGCCCGGAAAGCTGGGGCTCTACCTTTTTGTTCTGGTATCCTTTGTGGGGCTTTTTATCCTGACCCTCCAGGGCAATTCCCGGGGCGAAAGCTTTTCCGATCTCATCTGGCTGGAGGGCATCCTTTTTCTTTTCATCCTGCTGTTCTGCGGGATCTCCCTCCAAAAGGGCCTTTCCGACGGGGACGCCATTTTTGACATGAACGATGTGAACCTGCTCTTCGTCTCCCCGGTGAGCTCTAAGAAAATCCTCCTCTACGGCCTGACCCGCATGGCGAAAAACTCCTTCCTAGCGGGGTTTTTCATCTTCTTCCAGGGGGCTACCCTCAAGCAGACCTTCGGCGTGGGCCTATCGGGCATCTTTATCATCTTCGCCCTTTACATGCTGGCGGTGATGCTCCTTTCCATCCTGTCCTTAGTGATCTACAGCCTCACCAACGGCAACCCGGGCCGCAAGCGCCTGGTTCGAATCGTGGCTGTGCTCCTGCTCCTGCCCCCGGCGGTTCTCTTGGCCATAACCTATGTCAGCAGCGGCAGCGTTTTTGTGGCTATGGAAACCGTGCTGCGCTCTCCCCTTCTGACCTTCTTCCCCGTGGCGGGCTGGGCGGCGGCGGCCTGCTTCCTCTTCATCGGCGGAAATCTCGTGGGGGGATTTGGCTATGTAGGGCTTTTTCTCCTGTCGAGCCTTTTGCTGCTTCTTTACATCGCCCTGGGCCGGGCCGATTACTATGAGGACGTGTTAGTCGCCACGGAAACGGGCTTTGAGAAAAAGCGGGCCATGGCCGAGGGGCAAATGTCCGCCGCCAACGCCAGTAACCGGAAAATCAAGGTCACCAACACAGGCATAGGGGGCAAGGGGCCCTCCGCCCTCTTTTCCCTCCACCTGCGCCAGTCCCTGCGGGGCAATGCCCTGGGGCTTTTCACCTGGACCGAGGCCCTCACCATCCTGGCGGCCTGGGGGGTGGCCTTTCTCATGGGGCAGGACGACAGCATCCTCATCATCCTGCAAATTCTCATGTGGATGCAGATCTTCCTCATCGCCATGGGCCAGGGCCTGCGGGAGCTGTATCTCCACTATATCTACCTGATTCCCACCTCCTCCTTTTCCAAAATCCTTTGGAGCAACGGCGAGCCTGTGGCCAAGGTGCTGGTGCAAAGCCTGCTGCTTTTTGGCGGCGCGGGACTCATCATGGGAAAGCCGATTCTGGTGATCCTGGGGGCTATTGCCGTCTATACCCTCTTCTCCCTCCTCCTCATCGGCATCAACTATCTGTCCATGCGCTGGACGGGCACGGAGATCAATGCAGGGCTTTTGATGGTGCTTTACTCCCTGGCGGTTCTGGTGATTATGGCCCCGGGGCTCATCGCAGCCCTGATGGTGGGCTTCTCTATGGGTGGTGATCAGGGCACCCTGGTGGGCATGGGCATCCTCTCGGCCTGGGAGCTCCTCACCGCCTTGGGCTGCTTCTTCCTCTCCCGGGGGGTACTGCACCGCTGCGACATGCCCACCATGCCGGGCAAAAAATCTTAACAGGCTTCAGCAAGAGAAAAATCCCCAGTGAGTAGACTCACCGGGGATTTTTTGTTTGTTTTCTGGCAAGGTATTTTGCTTTACTGATGTTGGGTCCTGACGCAATCAGTCCCCCGCGTGGTTCCAGATGGGGTAGCGGAAGAAAAGCTCTCCTTCCGGGGTGTAGAACTCCGTCGCCTCCGGGGTTTGCTTACAGAGGAGGCCGTCCTCTGCGGATATCCCTGTTCCCCAACTGCTTTCCCGGCCTGAGATCAGAACCTCCCCCTCCAGCGTCAGGAGAGAAATCAGGCCCTCCTGGAAGAGGTGAAGATAAGGCGTCGGTGACGCCGGGTCAATGCACTCGGTCAGGATTGCCCTCTCCGGCGCTGTGTAGAGCACATCCCCTTGATGGGAGAGGACAAAGTCTGCGCCCACGGGGTTGCCGCTTCCATCAGGCTTGTATCGGATCAAAACAAATTCGTCGAAGGTGGAGATGTAAAGGTTCGCCCCGCGGCACGCCTTGGGCAGGGGGATCACCGCATCCCCTCGGAGGAGGCGGCCACCCTCCTTGTCCCAGAACCAGCCGCCGCCCACCCAATTGGGCTCCATGCCCTCAAAGGTTTTTACCTCTTGCAGGTTCTGGTCAAAGACCCGCTCATAGGTTTGCTCGTCATTCTCATAGCCCATTTCCAGAAAGTAAACGCCCTCCTCCCAAACCTCGGGACGCAGCTGACACGCGGAGTTTAACAGCTCTTTTCCACTTGGGTCCAGGAGTACATAGCGCCCATTTGGAAGCTGCCCCTGGGCATAGCCCTGATAAAAATTTAGGTCATGCTGATACCGGGGCGGGATAACCCATTCTCCCCGGATGTTTACCATGCCATAAAGGCCATCCTTTTGGAAAGACGTCAGCCCTTCCCCGAAATAGATGTGGTAATTCTCTTGATGGCCGCCCTCCACCGTGACAGTGGTCACTTCCCCTGTGGCAAGATCCAGCATACGCCAGCCATCGGGAAAGGACTCCAAAATCAGTTTCCCTTCCACCCAAACCGGCGCGCTGTCCATAGAGGCAGCCGCGGCCCAATAGGGGCAGGCGCCGTCATAAAAGCCCAGCTCCTCCCAGGTATAGGGGGTGCGGCTACCATCCAAGGCCAAGACCTCGCAGCCCTCTGC
Organism: Evtepia sp.; assembly: GCA_031553635.1. Taxonomy (GTDB): domain Bacteria; phylum Bacillota; class Clostridia; order Oscillospirales; family Oscillospiraceae; genus Evtepia. The sequence continues at coordinate 36,223 of JAVBLH010000038.1, forward strand.
TCCCGTCAGGAACATATGCTCCGGGCCGGCAAAGGTGGCGTAGTATTGAAACTCTGTGCACCAGCTGCCGTCAATGGCGGCAACGGCATACTGATGCAATAATTCACCCTCCGCGCCTATGGCAACACCAGACTTTTCCAACCTGAGAAAGGGGAGGTTCACTAACTCATCCACCCAATACTGGGGCCGCATCACGCTGGTAAATACCGGGTCTGCCACAATGACGCCGTCCTTGGTCATCAGACCGTGCAGGCAGCCGTCCGCTGCGGGCCAGTCGCTGTAAATCCGCAGCCCGGCAAAGGGGATCAACTCGCTGCCATAGCCCCCCTCCAGGGGAATCAGCCTGTCGGTATAGTCCTCATACCAGCGGGTGTAGAGGGGCTCCGTGGCCTGGTAAGGGGTCAATTTTGACCAGTCGGTGACGATGGCCCTGCCCCCCTGTTCCTCGGGGGTGAATTCTGCCTCTTCCTCCCCTCCGCAGGCAGTCAGGAAAAGCAGCAGGGCCAGGGGGAGAAACCATAGCCTCTTCATCTTAGTTCCCCTCGCTTTCTATCGCCACATAGCCCTCCTGTGCCACCAGCTTCTGGCCCTCAGGGGAGAGGAGCCAATGATAGAGGATGCGGGCCGGGGCGTCCTCCGGAGCGCTCCGGCTTATCACCACATACTTGGGATTCAGCAGGGGATATTCCTCACTGCGTATGGTCTCGGGGTTAGGGGCGATGCCGGCGATCTCCAAAAGCTTCAGGCCCCCTGCCATGTTCATCTCCTCGGCGTAGTAGTAAACGGAATAGCCTATGGCCCCGGGGGCGCCGTCCAGGCCACGCACCGCCTCCATCAGGCCGCCCATGGTTTGGATTACATAGCTCATGGGGGGCGCCATCAGGGGAAGGCCGTCCATGACTAACTTTTCCATCAAGATCTGGCTGCCGGATTCGGCATTTCGCTGGAGGGGGATGATGGCCAGATCTTCGCCACCTACCTGGCTCCAATTGGTGATCTCCCCGGTGTAGATGCTCCGAATCTGGTCTATGGTGAGGCTATCTACCGGGTTATCCTCACTGACCAAAAAAACGAAGCCGTCGGTGGCGAAGGGGGCCATATCCCACTGGAAGTTACCCTTTTCCTCATAGACAGCAGGGCCGGGTTCACCCACGATGAGAAGGTCGGAATCCCCTCTAATCAGCGCGCGGTAGGCCTGGGTGGTTTTGTCGAATTGAATGAGATCGGCCACTTCTTCCCGGGTCTCTCCCAGCAGGACAGAGGCTACCGCTTCTCCCAGGGGCGCTGTGGAGGTGGAGCCGTTGAGCCGGGGAAAGTTTTCACGGGTGAAGACGAAGGCTTCGGGGCCTTCTTCCTTTGGGCTGCAGGCGGCGCAAGCAAAGAGCAGCAGCAACCCGAGGATTGTTAAGGTAATTTTTTTCATGGTGGGCCTCCTTTCCTGTTAAAACACTGGGTTAGACGTTTGATTTTCCCCGGGGTTCCCGGATTTGGACCCCTTTGGCGAAAAAGAGAGCACGAAGCGACGGTGCGCTCCATGCTCTCTTGTTGTTGCTGTTGCGTTAAGGTTTTTCTAAGGGTGACTTCATCTTATTGCAAGGCGGCGGCGGGAATCTGGAAGTCGGTGGCCTTGTTGTAGTTGGAGTAATCCATAATCATGAGCATCTTGCTGCAGCTCATGGAGACGCCGGTCTCGCCCATCTGGGCCATAATGTTGGTAATCATCGCATTGGCCATGGTGGTCATGTCCATCTCATAACGGATGGGGTAGCCGGCTGCGTCCACCCAAACGGCATAGGAAATATCGCCCAGGTTCTTGTACAAAGCGGCCCAGTCGATGTCCATGTCGGCCTCGGCGGGCATCATGTCGTTGAGGGAGCCCAGCACGCCGGTAGCGTTTACGGCGTCTTCAATGGCCTTGCCGGAGATAACGCTGACATACTTGGTGGCCTTCACGCCGTTGATGGTCTCCTCGCCAGCCATGCGCACACTGCCGCCGGCGGCCAGAAGGGCGTTCATGTCGGTGGTGGGAGCCTGGCCCTCCATGGCGCTGATGTCCATTTCCATAGACTGCCAGGTGCCGGCCACGTTCATGTACATGGTGGCCTTACCGTCTTTTTCCACCATGTACATTTCCATGGTGTCCTTACCGGCCTCGCCCATGTCTATGGTGGCCAGCATCTTCAGCTTCATGGGGTCAGCAAAGGCGATCATGTCCATGAGCATATTCATGCTGATGGTTGCGGTCTCGCCCTGGACAGAAGCGCTCATGTCCATATTCATGGTTACCTTGGCTTCAAAGCTCTTGGCGGCGGCGGCCAGCTCCTCGGCCTTAGCCAGAGCATCGGCAGCGGCCTTAGCCTGGGCCAGGTTGGCCTCGATGACGGTGAGAAGGGTCTTGGAGCCGTCCTTCAGGGTTTCCTCCAGGGCGGCGGCGGAGACGATGGCGGCGTCGCCGCGGACAAAGGCGGCGTCGGCAGTATATTCACCGGCGGTGAGGCCCAGCTCGTCGGTCTTTTCCCATGCCTTATCCCAGGCAAAGTCGGTGCCGGATTCGTAGCCCAGGGCGCGAAGGACGAAGGTGAGGTACTGGGTTGCGCTCACCATGTCGTTGCTGCCAAAGGTGGTTTCGCCGGTGCCCTTAGTGAGGCCGTTGGCGTAGGCATAGCCCACATAGGGCTTAGCCCAGGCTGCCACATCGGTGAAGGGAAGGGTATAGGTGGTGGCCTTTGCCTCAGCATCCTTGCCCAGAAGGCGGACTAAGAGGGTCACGGCTTCGGCGCGGGTGGGGGTACGGTCTAAATCGTAGTTGGGGGTGCCGTCGGCGTTGTTGCCCACGCCCTGGAAAAGGCCCAGTTCGTTGAGCTTGTCAGCGGCGACCTTAGCCTCGGTCTCTGCCGCAAAAGCGGGGATGGCCATCCCGAACAAGAGGGCTAGGGTAAGTAACAGGGACAGTAACTTTTTCTGCATGATTGTTCTCCTTTATTTGTGTTGTCAGGCTGCCGAGACTTCCAAAAAGACGGCAGCCTGCACAGGTTTTGGGTGGAAGCCAGGAATGCTTTTGCAGGGAAACGGCTCCTCACCTGCATCTATTTATCTATTATACCTGATTTTTCCTTAAAAATCAACCTTTGTGGATGATTCCTTCAGAGAAAAAAGTTGCTGTTCCTTTGCAAATCAATAATATTTTATCGTTTTTCGATAAATTTATATTGATTTGCAGTTTTATTTATGCTAGGATAGGGGCAACCTATCTCGACGGGAGGCTTTTTCATGAAGGAACCCCTTGTGGCCCGGGCCCTGCGCATCGTTCTCTATGTGGTGTTTTTTGTGGGCCTGTTTACCGTGGTCACCCTGCCCTTTCTTCTGGAGCAGTATGCCATGCTGCTTTACGATGCCTATTACGTCCAGGAGCCCTATCGCATCTTCCTTCTCACCTTTCTCATGACGGTGGGGGCTTTGGGGCTTTTTGTGGTGGGGGACCTGATCTTAGTGCTTCACACCATACCCAAAGACCCCTTTATCCGGCGCAATGTCCGGGCCCTGCGGCGCATCGGCGCCATGGTTCTGGTAATCTCCCTGCTGTTTTTCCTCAAGTGCCTTTCCTATGTGACCTTTTTGACCCTGGTCTGCGGCATCGCCTTTCTCATCTGTTCCCTGGTGGTCTTCACCGTCGCCCTCCTCTTTGCCCGAGCCGTGGGCTATAAAGAGGAGAACGAGCTGACCATTTAGGAGGTGTCCCCATGATTATCATCAATCTGGACATTATGATGGCAAAGCGGAAAATGGGCCTTACGGAGCTGGCCAGCCGGGTGGGGCTCACCCAGGCCAACCTTTCCATCCTGAAAAATGGCAAGGGCAAGGCCATACGCTTTTCCACCCTGGATAAAATCTGCAAGGAGCTGGGCTGCCAACCCGGCGACATTTTGGAATACACGGAAGGAGATATGAACGACGATGACTGATTCCACCCCATCGGGCAATACGCCTGAAATCGCCCCCCTCATCCCCCCTATCGGCACCCCTCCTGTAAAAAAGGAAAAGAGAGCCTACCCCAAGAGGGAACAGCTCCTGGTGCCCCTGGCCCTGGTGATTGGCATCCTCTTCGACCGCCTGATCGCCGTCGGATTTCTCCAACCGGACCGGGTCCTCCTGCAGCTCTGGGCCGCCTTTTGGCTCTGCTACCTGGTCATTTTCACCGCCTATCACTGGCAGCGGCTGCGGGGCGATCTCATCCTCTGGGCCATTGCCGGGTTTACTGTTTTAATTTGCCTTTGGAATTTCTTCTTCGACTGCCCGGAATATGCCGGGCTCACCTTGGTGGTGATTCCCGCCGTTTTGATGACCCACGCCCAGATCTTCGCCCACAGGATCCAGGTGAAGCAGGTGTGCCGTATGATCCTGGCCTTTTTGGGCGGCTTCTTCATCGCCCCCCTCAGCGCCATTCCCCACTTCTTCGGAGCCACAGGCTCTGCCCTGCGGATGGAGAAAAAGCCCCTGGCCAAGAACATTTTTCTGGCGGTCTTCCTCTCCGGCGTCCTGCTGGCGGTGATCGTCCCCCTGCTACTCAAGGCGGACATGGCCTTTTCCTACTTCTTCCACGCCGCCTTGGGGAGCTTCATCCCCACAGAGCTCCTGGGCCATGGTCTGGTGATCTTCATCGCCACCCTGCTGTTTTTCTCCTTCTTCTGGAACAGCGCCCAGGAGGGCGAGGCCATGGCCAAACGTTATGAGAACAAGGCCATCCAAAACTTTAAGATGGCCCCCATGGTCTTAGGCTTTGTGGTCTCTGTGCTTCTTGTGGTCTATGTGCTCTTCTGCTCCGTGCAGTTTACCTACCTCTTCGCCCAGGCGGGGCTGCCCGACGGCATGACCTACGCCACCTACGCCCGGGAAGGCTTTTCCCAGATGGTAACCGTTTGCGCCCTGAACCTTTTGATCTTCGGCTTCTGCCTCTTCTCCGGCCAGGTGAGCAGGTGGATGCAGGGGCTGCTGTCCGGCCTTTTGGGCGCCACGGCCATCATCCTGGTTTCGGGCTTTGTGCGGCTGCAGCTCTATATCGCCGCCTACGGCATGACCTGGCTGCGGCTTCTCTCCGCCTGGTTCATCTTCTATCTGGCGGCGGCCATTGTCCTTTGCGCCCTGCGGCTTTTTTACCCCAAGCTCCCCGTGGTCTTTACCTGCGGGATGCTGCTTTTGGCCTGGTTCACCGTGCTGGGTTATGCCAACCCGGCGGCGCTGATCGCGGGGTTTTAGGCAACCTGCAAACAGAGCCACGCGGCCCTCCTTCCAGGGCTGCGGGGCTCTGTTTTTTTGCTTCCTGTGATAAATCCCGCAAATGGGCAAATACTACCCCTGAGGTGATTAACATGGCAAAAGACAGTCAATTAGACCCCAAAGAAGTCCGTAAGGCCAAGGCCAAGGGCGGCCCCACCATGGCCCAGAGCGGCCCTGACGGAAAGGGCCCAAACAGCAAAAAACAGTCCGCCTCCCGCCATAAGCCCGGGAACGACCACTGAGCCAAAGGAGCAGGCTATCATGAAACCGAAAAAGAACAAGCTGCATCAAAAGGGCGATCTCTCCCACCTGGACCTGGAGACCATACACACCGGCTCCTCCATGGACGCCACAGGCCTCATCCCCGCCGCCCCCCGCTCCAAGGAGGAGCTGGAGGCCTATATGGAGCTCACCAGCAACAATATGGACGCTGCGCCCTAGCTCATGCCACAGCGCAGCGCCCACAAAGGACGGGGGAAACCTCGTCCTTTTGCTATTTCTGGATTTCCGCCGAGTCCGCCGATTCCGCAGCCTCTGCCGTTTCCGCAGTTTCCGTCGTCTCTGCCGCCACCGCCTGCTTTTTGGGGAACATTTCGCGGAAGTTTAACAGAAAGGCCCCGGTGAGAATCAGTGCGCCGCCCACCCAGGTGGCCAGATCGGGCACCTCTCCCACCATGAGAAAGCCCAAAATCCCCGTGAGCAGGGGGGCGAAAAAGCCATAGTTACTGGCCAGAGAAGTCCGGGGCGCTTTGGCAAAGGCCTGGGCCCAGGTGATATAGGCCACAGCGCTGCAGGGGATGCCCAAAAGCACCACGTTCCACAGCTGATTTACCGGGGCCACCCGCAGCTCCCCTATGGCCAGGGGCGCGAAGATACTAAGCATCAGGGCCCCGATAAAAATACTGTAGCTGGAGACCTGCAGGGCCGTATACGTCCTGGTGAGCCTGCGCTGGAGAAGGTTATACACACTCATCAGCACTACCCCCGCCAGGAGCCACACGGCCCCCCAGTTAAAGGACAGCACGGCGTTGGACACCGTCAGTACCAGAATCCCGGCGAACTCCACGGCAAAGGCCAGCCAGTGGAGCTTTGTCAGCTTTTCCCCAAAGACCAGGGAGGCCAAGAAAGCCGTGACGATGGGCACAAAGGCCAAGATGACACTGCAGGTGGCGGCGGTAACCAAGCTGGCCCCCAAGTTAAAGACGATCATGTAAAGGCCGAAGCCCGCGGCTCCTGCGGCGAGGAACCAGGGGAGATCTGCCTTTTTCGGCAGGGGCATTTTCATCACCAGGCCCACCAGGGCCATCACCACCGAGGCCACGCCAAAGCGCAAAAAGCCCATGGACATGGGGGAAAAATAGGTCAAAGCCTGCCGGGTGAGCACGTAGGTCAGGGCCCAGAGCAGGATGGTAGTCATGGCAAAGGGGTGATAGCTTTTCCAGAATCGCACAATGTCGCCTCCCGGGAATCAGATGCTCTCATTGTATCACAGCAGGCGGCAAAATGCCCCTCCTTTTTGCCTATTTTTTCGCCTTTTTTGCCCGCGCCCTGACCCCGGTGGCATATCCCGCCCTCCCGCCTCGTATAAACTAAGAAACAGGAGGTGCAGGTATGGCGCTGTTATGTGACGCGGTATTCGAAGGCGGCGGGGTAAAGGGCATAGGCCTGGTGGGGGCTGTCACCGCCATGGAGGAGGCGGGCTACACCTTCGCCCATCTGGCCGGTTCCTCCGCCGGGGCCATCGTTTCGGCCCTCTTGGCCGTGGGCTATACCAGCGGGGAGATCAGGGCGGAGCTGGACAAGCTGGACTACACCCGCTTTCAGCAGGAGGGGTTTTTAGACCGCTTAGGCCCCCTGGGAAAAAGCCTGAGCCTGGGCCTCAATTTTGGCATTTACAGCGCGGACTACTTCGAGGGCTGGATGGCGGAGCTCCTGCGCCGCAAGGGAAAGGAGACCTTTGGCCACATCCGCACGGGCATGGGCCAGGGCCGCTACGACTACCGCTTTCACGCCATCGCCTCGGATCTTTCCGACAGAAAAATGCTGGTGCTGCCGGGGGCCCTTTTAGACTTCGGCATAGACCCCGACGCCTACCCCATCGCCAAGGCCGTGCGGATGAGCATGAGCATCCCCCTCTATTTCGAGCCCTTTTTCCTGCGGGATGCCGCCGGACGGGAGCACCTTATCGTAGACGGCGGCCTTTTGAGCAACTACCCCATCTGGCTCTTAGACGACGGCAGCGAGGCCCTCTTGCGGCCCACCTTCGGCTTTAAGTTCGACGACGACGGCAAGGGCCCCTGCGGCACGGAGACCTGCCAGATCAAGACCATCGCGGATTACGGCGTGGCTCTCCTGAAAACCATGCTGGACGCCCACGATTCCTACCACATCTCCACCTCAGGCGGCGACCTGGCCCGCACCATCCTCATCTCCACCCAAGTGCAGGAGGGGGGCGCGCGGGAGAAGATCAGCGCCACGGACTTCGACCTCACCCAGGCGGAGAGCCGGGCCCTGTTTCAAAACGGCTACCGCGCCGCCCAGCGCTTTCTCTTCGACTGGGACTTTGAGGACTGGAAGCGCCGGTATCGCCCTGGAGACGCCTTTCCGCCTGCCCTTTGATGCGAACATGTGATTTGTTCCAATTTGATGCCTGTTTTTTTCTTGGTAATATGTCGAATTTGCACAAATTCGTCCCGTTTTTTCTTGCCTTTCCGCCCCAAACGCGCTACACTGTGGAGAGAAGCGGCGCGGCGGGTGTCTGCGCCCATGAGGAGGCTTTTTTATGGCAAGACGGTTTTTGTCCCTGACCCTGACCCTGACGTTTTTGTTGACCCTGGGGCCGGCGCTTGTTTTCCCCGCCGCAGCAGAGGGGACCGGGGTTTTTTATGTGACAGAAGCAGGCGGTTCAGAAACGAAAGATGGCCTAACCTGGGATACCGCCTTTGCAGACGTGCAGGTGGCTATTGAGGCCTGCAAGACCGCTGGCGGCGAAGTGCGCATTGCAGAGGGGACTTATGTGCCTACTACGAATCCTAACAATAGCACCGGCGCAACAGTATCCAGACTCGTCCACTTCTCCCTCCGCAACGGCGTCACCGTCATCGGGGGCTTTGCAGGGACAGAAACGGGCAGCACCCCCAGAGGCGGCGCGACCATCCTCTCGGGGGATTTGGGCACGCAAAATGATAACACCGACAACGCCTACCATGTGTTTTATCATCCCGACACCACAAACCTCAACGCCACCGCCGTCCTCCAAAACGTCACCATCTCCGGGGGGAATGCGAATGACTCCACGACCACCACTCACCGCATGGGCGGTGGGATGTATAACTCCAGCAGCAGCCCCACCATCACAAACTGCGCCTTTACGGGCAATGAGGCCACCATCTACGGCGGCGGGATGTACAACTTCAGCAGCAGCCCCACCACTACCAACTGCACCTTTACGGGCAATTCGGCCCCTCAAGGCAACGGCGGCGGGATGTACAACCACAGCAGCAGCCCCACCATCAGCCACACCATCATCAGCGGGAATACGGGTGGTAATGTCCGGGGAGACTCCCCCACCTACTCCTACTCCATTGATGGAACAACAAAATATGGAGTCAATAATTCAGATAACACCCCCACAACTGTCACCATCGTCAACCCCGACGGCACCCTGCCCCTTGGCTCTCCGGCTATTGACGCAGGTGACCCGAGCTACACCCCCGCCCAACTCACAGATCTGGCAGGCAACCCCAGGGTATGGGGCCGCGCTGTGGACATCGGCGCTTATGAATTGCCCTATGACCAGCCCCTCTACGTTTCAGTAGAAGGCGGCGCAAATGGGAAGGACGGAAAAAGCTGGGACA
>JAVBLH010000020.1:0-6585 GCA_031553635.1 Evtepia sp.
TTGATACCCCCGTCACTGTACTAGGCGATGGCACTGGTCCTGGCACTGGTCCTGGCCCTGGTCCTGGTCCTGGTCCTTGTACTTGTCCTGGTCCTGGTCCTGGTCCTAGCGTCGACACCGACCTCGGCGACGACCCCACTCCCTTAGCTGACCTCCCCGCAGAGCTTCTGGACGAGGAAGTCCCCCTGGCCGACATGCCCGAAGAGATCCTGGACGAAGAAGTTCCCCTGGGCAGCCTGATGCCTAAGACGGGCCTTCAGAGTATGGCAGGCATCTGGATCGCCGGTCTGTGCGTCTCCCTGGTGGCCGCAGCCAGCATGGGCGTTCTGGTGTACCGCAAGAACGAAAGCAAGTAAGACCATGGAAAACATCAAAGACCGCAGCAAGGGAAGAGGACGCATCGTCAAAGTCTTCCTGGCAATCAGCCTCATGGCAGTTGCCTTCTGTGCAGCCGGTCTTGGGTTAGAGCTTTACAACAACGGACAGGGGCAGGCGTACTACGCCTCCCTGTCCGTTGACGTTCAGCCGAGAGTAGCCCAGCCGCCGCAGGAGCAGCGCCCCGAGGAATGGCAGCCCTATTTGGATTTCAACGCACTGCGGGAGCGTTGCCCCGATGTTGTCGCATGGATTCGCTCTGAGGGCACACCCCTGAACTACCCCATTGTGCAGGGAAGAGACAACGATTTCTACCTCTCCCATCTGCCTGACGGCAGCAAAAACGGCTTAGGCTCCATCTTCATGGACTTTCGCAGCCAGGCGGTTTTCACCGACCCCAACACCCTGATCTACGGCCATGAAACCAAGTCGGGTTCGATGTTCGGCAGTCTGAAGCAATACCGCGATCCGCAGTTCTACTTGGACCACCCCACCCTCTCCATCTACACCCAGGAAAAGGACTATACCCTTCAGCTCATTGCGGGCTACGTGGTAAACTCCACCTATGAGGTCCCCCCCATGGCCTTTTTAGGGGAAGAGGAGTTTAGCGCCTATATCACGGACATTCAAAACCGATCCGTGTTCTCCGCCCAGGTTCCTGTCAATATGGAGGACAGACTGGTGAGCCTTTGCACCTGCGATTACAGCGTTAAAAACGGCAGGCTGGTCCTGGTGGGAAAGCTGGTGGAGGCCCAAGGGTAGACCACCCTCCCAGCAGCCGAAGGGGCTGTTATCCTCAAATAAAAAAATCCGGTCGCCCAGGGAACAAAGGGCGGCCGGATTTCGTTTATTAAGGTAACTTGGCCAAAAGCAAAGAGAAAGGCACCCTTGTCAAAGCCGAATGACTGACAAGGATGCCGCCTTTACAGGGATTGATATTTCGATACAGGTCCCCCGCCTCGGCCGTGCCGACCCAATTAAAACCTGCACGAACGGCAGGTGGGTTGCCTCCAGCGTGCTTTACTGCTTCCAACTTCCAACCAGGGGTCGGGAGGCCTGCAATCCGCAAGCTGAGTGAGCGTCCCGTTTCAGAAATGTGGGTTTAAAAGGGCCAGGTCACGCACCGCGCAGGGTAAGTATTATTCCTCTTCTGCCTCTTCCTCGTCGAAGAGATTTTCCATAAAGAGCTGATAAACGGCGTCCAATTCATCGTCGTCCTCCAGGGTGGTGAGGATTTCTTCGCCGCCCTCCTCGATGACCTTCAGGATGATCAGGCCCTGCTCCTCTTCGGGGAGATCTTCGCCCTCCTGCTCGGTGGGGAAGAAGGAGAGATAGGTGCTGCCGTTATACTCCACGGTGTCCAGGTGTTCCAGTTCTATTTCATTTCCTTCCTCATCGGTAACAGTGATGAAGTCGGAACCAAAGTTTTCACTCATAGGCCAAAGCTCCTTCCTTTTCTTGAATCTATTGTACCCCGAAGCGTTTCAAAATGCAAGAGTAAAGGGGGAAAAACTTATGGTCGCATTTCCTCGAATTGGGCGAAAATCTTGCCATTGCCAAATGGCGAAGCTGTGATATAATAGTCGAAGGCGAATCTTTATATCGCCCGGGCGGAGCATTGCCAAATGGAAGATGCTCTACCGAATCTTGTTACCATGAGCCTATGCGGAGGTGTCCTCTTGAGCAATAAAGCTGAACATAAAAAGAAGAAGAAAAAGGTGGGGGGGCCAATCCTGCGGGTATTGGGCACCCTGGTCCTTATCGCCGTTGTCACCGGCGCCATGATCGCCTGTATGGCGGCGCTTTATATTAAGGTAGTCATCATCCCCGACTCCGGCCTGAATCTGGCGGACTACGCCCTGGATATGAACCTCACTACCACCATGTATTACACCAATCGAAACACGGGGGAGAACATCCCCATGCAAACCCTCCACGGCGAAGAGAACCGCATCCTGGTAGATTTTGAGGACATCCCTCAAGACTTAAAGGACGCGGCTGTTGCCATAGAGGACAAGCGTTTTTACAAGCACAACGGCGTAGACTGGATTCGAACGGCCAAGGGCGTCATCTGCATGTTTACCGGGCAGGATATCCAGGGCGGCTCCACCCTCACCCAGCAGCTGATCAAAAACATCACCAAGGACGACCAGGTAACGGTAAAGCGCAAGATCCAGGAGATTTTCCGTGCCCTGGAGCTGGAAGACACCTACCAAAAGGAAGAGATCCTGGGGTGGTATTTAAACTATATCTTCTTCGGTGAAGGCTGTAACGGCGTCTATACCGCCTCCTACGCCTACTTCGGCAAGGACGTGAAGGACTTAAGCCTGGCAGAATGCGCCAGCCTCATCGGCATTACCAACAACCCCTCCCGCTACAATCCCTACTCCCGAGTCACCGTCACCGACCCCGACACAGGGGAAGTGAAGACGGCTAAGGACATGAATAAGGACAGGCAGAAGCTGATTCTCTGGAACATGGAGGATCAGGGCTACATCACCCAGGAGGAGTATGACCAGGCCCTGGCGGAAGAGCTGGTCTTTGTCCGGGGCGAGGACGAGAGCAGACCCCAGACCATCTACAGCTGGTATGTGGACGCTGTCATCGACCAGGTCATCGACGACCTGATGGAGACCTATAACCTCTCCGAAACCGTTGCCGCCAACAAGGTTTACTCCGGCGGTCTGGAAATCTACAGCTGTATGGACCCCAACGTCCAGAGCATTGTAGACGCGGTCTATGGCGATAGGAATAACCTGCCCTACACCTCGCCCAACGGCCAGCCCTTACAGTCCGCCATCACCATCGTGGATAACGGCACGGGCGAAGTGGTGGCCCTGGCCGGCGGCATGGGCGTGAAGGATACCAACCGGGGTTATAACCGGGCCACCCGCGCCCTGCGTCCTCCGGGCTCCGCCATCAAGCCTCTCACTGTGTACGGCCCCGCGCTGGACATGGGCCTCATCACCCCCAGCACCACAGAGGTAGACAGCCCCGTGCGAGACGGCTGGCCTGTGAACTCCTATGGTTCTTATTACGGTAAGATGACCATAAACAAGGCCTTGGAAATCTCGGCCAATACCGTAGCGGTAAAGGTGCTGGAAAAGTACGTGACCCTGGAGGCCAGCTACCAGTTTATGAAGGACCGCTTCCATATCGAGCTGGTGAAAGGGCAAAACGTGGGAGATAAGTTTCTAACGGATATCGCCCCAGGCCCCTTAGCCCTGGGCGGCCTGACCAAAGGCGTCAGTACCTATCAGATGGCGGCGGCCTACTCCGTATTCCCCCGTGGCGGCACCTACTACGAGCCCAGCACCTACTCCAAGGTGGTGGACAACGATGGAAATGTTCTCTTAGAGCGCAATACCGCCGGGCAGGTGGCCTTGAAAGAAAAGACCACCTATTATATGAATAACATGCTGGAGGGCGTCATCCAGCGGGGCACAGGCACCAGGGCCAGCTTCCCCGGCCAGGAATTGGCGGGCAAGACCGGCACTACCTCCCACCGAAATGACCTCTGGTTTGTGGGCTACTCCCCCTATTACACCGCCGCGGTTTGGACAGGCTACGACCAACTGGAGCCCATGCGCAGCTTCTCCCACAACCCCTCCTGCGACCTCTGGAAGCAGGTAATGTCCCGGGTGCACAAATACTTTGAGGCGGGCGAGTTCAAAAAGCCCGGCGGCGACGATTTGGTCACTGTGAGCATCTGCTCCGTCACTGGGCTACGTGCCAACGAATACTGCCCGGCTGTTTGGGCCAAAATCTTCAAGGAGGACGTCCCCAACAGCAGCTGTACCACCCACAAGAAGCCGGAGCCCATCCCCTTCGACATCAACAACCCGGACTCCTGGCCCACAGACCCCAGCTTTAATCCCCAGGACCCCGCCACCTGGCCCGGTTACAAACCACCCGACACTGGCGGCAATGGGATTGACGGAAGCGGCGCAGGCGGCGAGCAAACCCCGCCCACGCCGCCGCCGCCGGAACCACCACCGGACGGCGCAGGCACGGAATAGCATGAATGTAAAAGGCCCCATGTTTGCAGGTCAAATGTGGGGCCTTTTCCTAGTAGAGAAAGCCGCCCATGGAGAAGGGAGCACGCCATGACCACAACAAAAACACCGGAGAAGGAAACGAAGGCCGCCGGAAAGCGGGTGGCAAGAGGTGGCCAACCCAAACCGCTGATTCTGGTGGGGGCCGTGCTGCTCCTGGTGCTCCTTCTCCTGGCAGTGAACCGGGTGGTGGAGCACAGGGCCTACCTGGCCTCCATCGAAAACGCCCGGGTAGCCCAATTGGCCCGGCTGGAGCTGCCCCCCTGGGTAGACGCCCACATCCTCCCCAAGGACTGCGACTCCAGAAGGGGCAGCTTCCTGGAGGATTTCGGCGGCATCGTCATCCACTATGTGGGTAACCCCAACACCAGCGCCATTCAAAACCGCAACTACTACGCCAACCCCGGCACAGAGGTAAACTCCCACTTTGTCATCGGCCTGGAGGGGGAGATCGTCCAGTGCCTGCCCCTGGAGGAAAAATCCTCCGCCAGCAGTGAGCGAAACCGTGACACCATCTCCATCGAGGTCTGCCACCCCGACGAAGAGGGGCAGTTTAGCGAGAAAACCTACGAAGCTCTCATCAAGCTGGTGGCCTGGCTCTGCGAAAAGGGAGACTTAGACCCGGAGCAGGTCATCCGCCACTACGATGTGACTGGGAAGGCCTGCCCCCTCTACTACGTGAACCACGAGGAGGCCTGGCAGCAGATGCAGGCGGATATCCGCGCAGCCCTGGAAGGCAGCTAGGGAGGCTTATCATGGAAAAAAAGGAAAAGAACCACCCCTGGTTCACCCATAGGGACTGCCCCCATTACCCCTGCCATGACCTGGAGGCGCTCAACTGCCTCTTCTGCTTCTGCCCCCTCTATCCCCTGGGGCGAGACTGCGGCGGGGCGTTTAAGGTGCTCGCCGGGGGCGTGAAGGATTGCAGCGGCTGCCTCTTTCCCCATAGGGCGGAAAACTATGATGAAGTGATAAGACGAGTGGGAGAGGTGCTCCGGCGCTTTCCCTGTCAGGAGGCTACCGTATGAGGGAGAAGGGGTGCAGATTCTTCCAAAAGACCATAGGTAAAGTTCTGGCCCTGAATATTTTGATGGCTGTGCTATTGGCCTGGCCTTTTTTCATCGGCCTGCTGATCTCCACAAATTTACCATCGGCCCAAGGATGGCTCGGCTTAGGCATCATGGGCATGATTCTCCTGCTCTTTATTCTTGTCAACAGGCTACTGCTTCTGCGGTGGCGAAAAAAGGACCCGCCCGGGAAGGAGCGCGGCAGTGTGGTTTTCGGGGTAGCTGCCGCTTGCGTGGTGATGCTCGCCATCGTCGCAATATTTTATATGGGTGGCCATCTCTTCCTGCGGGCTTTTCCCCTTCGCTGGTAAGGTCAATCAAAAAACCAAGGTGCGTGGCGCCTTGGTTTTTTCTTTGCCCGGACGCGAGCCCCGGCGCAATAAAAGACGGACGAAGGCCGGGCCTTTCGTCCGTCTTTTATTGTTGCTGTGCTACTGCTCCGGCCGCAGCAGGGCGTAGAGCCGAAAATCCCGCACGATGCCGTTTTTGATGACGGCCTTGCGCATGGTGCCCTCCAGCTGAAAGCCGTTTTTCTCCAGAACCCGGCTGGAGGCCAAATTAAAGTCAAACACCCCGGCCTCGATGCGAATCAGGTCGCTGTGGGCAAAGACCCAAGGGCAAAACTCCCCCACGGCCCAGGTGAGGATGCCGCGGTTCCAATAGGGCTCTGCCAAGCTGTACCCGATCTCCCCGGTGATCCGGGCCACGTTTTCCATACGGGAGACCCCTATGCTGCCCACCAAAAGGCCCCCGGCCCAAATGGCCCGCTGATACTGGGTGCCGGTGGGCGCATCTAAGATGCTTTGGATAAACTCGCGGGCGTGGTCTCTGGTGTAGGGCAGGGGCCTGTCGCGTATGCTTGCATGGACAAGGGGGTTATTGAAGAATGCGGCCAGGGCCTCTGCGTCCTCTAGTTGCCACGGTCTGAGGGAAAGTTCCATAAAAAGCTCCTTGTATTATAGAGTAGTAGTTTATAAGCCCCTCTCCAAGGGCATGTGCTACACTGTAAGGGATGCTGTGGATTGGTTTAATTCTCCTACCACAAGATGGTTCACGAAAGGCTCCAACCACAGCCCTTTGCAGTATTG
>JAVBLH010000024.1:0-50076 GCA_031553635.1 Evtepia sp.
ATACTGCAAAGGGCTGTGGTTGGAGCCTTTCGTGAACCATCTTGTGGTAGGAAAATTAAACCAATCCACAGCATCCCTTACAGTGTAGCACATGCCCTTGGAGAGGGGCTTATAAACTACTACTCTATAATACAAGGAAAAGCAATAGTAAAAAGCCGCAAAGGAAACCAGATTCCTTCGCGGCTTTCGGCTTTTTTCAGGGTCAGACTAAGATGGCGTCGCCGTTGGCATTGGCTTCGGCAGGGGCCTGCACAGTGGCCTCCGGCTGGGGCAGCTGGGCCTCCTTTTGCAGGCGCCGGGCGTTGGCCAGCATCAGCTTAATGCGGTTTTCCTGGTTGATCTTGGTGGCGCCCGGGTCGTAGTCTATGGCGACGATATTGGCCTCTGGGTGGTTGTCCTTGATCTTGCGTATCATGCCCTTACCCACGATGTGATTGGGCAGGCAGCCAAAGGGCTGGGCACAGACGATGTTGGGGGTGCCGGAATGGATCAGCTCCAGCATCTCGGCAGTGAGGAGCCAGCCCTCGCCCATCTTGTTCCCGTCGCCTATGTAGCCCTGGACCAGCTCATGAAGCTGGGAGAAGGGCCCCGGTGCACGGAAACGGTTGGAGCGCTCTAAGGCCGCGATCATGTCCTGCTGGGACTGCTCCACATAGCGCTTCATGAGTCGCATCAGAAACCGTTTAAAAGGGGAGCCGCCATAGATATCCACGTCAACCTCGCGGTTGTAGATCTTAAAGATGATAAAATCTGTCAGGCCGGGAACCACGGGCTCCATCCCTTCTGAGAGGAGGAATTTCTCCAGGTCGTTGTTGCCAAGGGGGGAGTATTTTACATAGATCTCGCCCACCACACCCACGCGGATTTTTTCCGGGCCCGAAACGGGAATGGCGGCAAAGTCCCGGCAGATATCGTCGAAGAGGGCGGGCATAAACTTGCGCCGCATGTATTTTCCCGCCTGGAAGCCGCTGACCAGCTTTTGGCACCAGGCCTCCACCCGGGCATCGGAGGAGCCGGGCTTCACCTCGTAGGGCCGGACCTGATTGGCCACGTTCATGATGAGGTCGCCGTACATCATGGCATAGACCATGCGCCGCAGCAGGGAGAGGCTCAGCTTAAAACCGGGGTTTTTTTCCAGGCCGAAGCTGATGGAGATCACGGGGACATAGCTCATCCCCGCCCGCTCCAGGGCCTTTCGCAGGAGATGAATGTAGTTAGAGGCCCGGCAGCCGCCCCCGGTCTGGGTGATGAAAAAGGCCACTTTATGGGGGTTATAGCCGCCGTTTTTGATGGCGTCCAAAAACTGACCTATCACCAGCAGGGCCGGATAGCAGGTGTCGTTGTGCACGTATTTCAGTCCCTCGTCCACCACGTTTCGGCTGCTGTTGTTCAGCTGCACCACCCGGTAGCCCTCCAGCTCCAGGAGCTTTTGGAACATGCCGAAGTGGATGGGCAGCATTTGGGGCATAAAGATGGTGTAGTCTTTTTTCATTGCCTCGGTGAAGAGGACGCGCCCGGAAGGGGCATAGCGTAATTTTTCTGTCATATCCACAGCTCCCGATCGTCTAAGACGATCTGACACGAATTCATAAGGGTCAGCCCGAATGCAAAGGGCTAGTTGGCCGAAGTTCGGGCTCTGGCTTCCATGGCCGCCATGAGGCTGCGCACGCGAATCTTCACCGCGCCCAGGTTGGAGATGTCGTCAATTTTCAGCTGGGTATAGAGCTTACCGTAGGATTCCAAAATGTCCCGCAGCTCGTCGGATGTGATGGCGTCGATGCCGCAGCCGAAGGAGACCAGCTGGATCATCTGCATGTCCGGCTGGGTGCCTAAGTACCGGGCGGCGTTGTACATGCGGCTCTGGTAAGTCCACTGGTTCAGAACCCGGCGGGATTCCGGGGGCATGATGTGGGAGAGGGCATCCTCGGTGATGAGGACAAAGCCGAAGGAGGTAATCAGGTCGTTGATGCCGTGGTTGATCTCCGGGTCAATGTGGTAGGGCCGCCCCGCCAGAACCAGGATGGGCTTACCCGCTTCCCGGGCCTTGGCGATATAGTCCCTGCCCACCCGCTGAATTTCCCGGCGGTAGGCGTAGTAGTCCTGATAGGCTTCTCTGGCGGCCAGCTTCGTTTCGCCGGGGGGGATGTCCATGAGCTCTTTGAAGTACTTCGCAGCCTTTTTTTCAAAGTCGAGAGGGCGGTGCAGGCCGAAATAGGGGGCAAGGAAATTTACTTTACCCAGGTTGGGAACATTGGTGGCCAGCAGCTCGGGGTAGTAGGCAACCACAGGGCAGTTATAGTGATTGTCCCCGGATTTTTCGTCGAAGTTATAGGACATGCAGGGGTAGAAAATGGTGGAGACCCCCTCCTTCACCAGCCACTCCATGTGCCCGTGCATCAGCTTGGCGGGGTAGCAAACCGTGTCGGAGGGGATGGTGCGCTGGCCCTCCAGATAAAGGCTGCGGGAGGAGGCGGGGGAGAGGACCACCTCGAAATTCAGGTGGGTAAAGAAGCAGAACCAGAAGGGCAGGTTCTCCAGCATGTTCAGGCCAAAGGGCAGGCCGATCTTTCCTCTGGCGCCGGTGCCTGTTCCCTGGCCCTGCAGCGCCCGCAAACGCTCGAACTTATAGCGGAAGAGGTCGGGAGCCTCTACCTTCTCCTGGCCGGCGGGGCGGGAGCAGCGGTTACCGGAGATAAAGCGCCGTCCTCCGTCGAACTGATTGATGGTCATGGCGCAGTGGTTGCTGCAAAGCTTGCAGGTGGCGGGTTTGGCCGTGTGGGTGAAGTTTTCAAGGGCCGCGGCGTCCAATAGCGTGGACTTCTCAAGGCCCAGATCCCGGGCAGCTAGGGCAGCGCCAAAGGCCCCCATGATACCGGCGATGGTGGGTCGGATCACCTGGCGGCCTAAGTCCTGCTCAAAGGCCCGCAGCACGGCGTCGTTTAAGAAAGTGCCCCCCTGCACCACGATGTTTTTACCCAAATCGTCGGCGCTGGCGGCGCGAATTACCTTGTACACCGCATTTTTCACCACAGAGATGGAAAGCCCGGCGGAGATGTCCGCCACGCTGGCTCCGTCCTTCTGGGCCTGCTTCACCGAGGAGTTCATAAACACCGTGCAGCGGGAGCCTAAATTCACCGGATACTGGGCCAAAAGGCCCAGCTGGGAAAAGGCGGCGATATCGTAGCCTAAGGCCTTGGAAAAGGTCTCGATAAAGGAGCCGCAGCCCGAAGAGCAGGCCTCGTTTAAGAGGATGGAGTCCACAGCACCGTTTCGGATCTTAAAGCACTTCATATCCTGGCCGCCGATGTCGATGATAAAGTCGACCTTGGGGTCAAAGTGCCGGGCGGCGTTGTAGTGGGCCACGGTTTCCACCAGGCCTAAGTCGCAGCAGAAGGCGTTTTTAATCAAATCCTCGCCGTAGCCCGTTACCGCCGCGCCCTTCACGACGATACGGTCGCCACAGGCAGCGGTCAGGCGGCGCAGCTCCTCTAAGAGGATGGAAACCGGGTTGCCTTGATTGGAATGGTAAAAGGTGTAAAGGAGTTCTCCTTGCGGGGCGATCAGCACCATCTTGGTGGTAGTAGAGCCGGCGTCTATGCCCAAATAGGCGTCGCCGCTGTAGTCGGAGAGGGAAATCTGCGGTACAGACATGGCGTCGTGCCGTTTGCGAAAGGCTTCGTATTCTTCCTCCCCGGAGAAGAGGGGCGGCATGGCGTCCACAGCCAAAACCTGATCCTGGGAGGACTCCAGGTCGGAGAGGAGCTTGTCGAAGGGCAGGGGGGGATAGTCCTCGGCGCAGAGGGCGGCGCCAATGGCGGCGAAGCAGTCGCCGTCCTGGGGGAACACGGCATCCTCCGCCGGGAGCTTCAAGGTTTCCACAAAGCGGGCCCGCAGGCCCTGGAGAAAGTGGAGAGGCCCGCCCAAAAAGACGATCTTCCCCGTCAGCTCCCGCCCTTGGGTCAGGCCGCCCACGGTTTGATCCACCACCGCCTGGAAGATGGAGGCGGCAATGTCCTCCTTCTGCCCGCCCTGGTTCAAAATGGGCTGAATGTCGCTCTTAGCAAAAACGCCGCAGCGGGAGGCGATGGGATAAATTTTTTCATGACGCAGGGAAAGCTCGTCCAGCTCCGCGGTGGTCACGTTTAAGAGGGTGGCCATCTGGTCGATAAAAGCCCCCGTGCCCCCGGCGCAGGAGCCGTTCATCCGCTCCTCCAAGGTTTTTCCAAAGAAAATGATCTTCGCGTCCTCGCCGCCCAGCTCGATGACTGCATCGGTGCCGGGGATAAAGGTGCGCACGGCGGCGGCGGTGGCGTACACCTCCTGGACAAAGGGGATGCCGCTCTGGCGGGAGACCCCCAGGCCGGCCGAACCTGTGATGAGCATTTTCACGTCTTTCCCCGCCAAAAGCTGGTGGAGAGAGCGCAGGGTCTCGCAAGTGCGCTCCCGGGTCTTGGAAAAATGGCGCTCGTAGGAGCGGAAGAGGAGCTTTTTTTCTTCATCAAGGACAACAACTTTTACAGTGGTAGATCCGATGTCAATTCCGATATGTAATGCCATGACATCACCTCTGATTTCTTGGTTTATGGCGGAACTTGCGCCGCCCAAGCCATAAAATAGTTCATCATTCATACCAGCCCATTATACTAGAGGCGTTAGGGAAATACAACCTCAAATATCTGCCTCCGCTGCCAGAAGTCACGGCGGGAAAATGAAAAAAATTCCGGCGCAATGACCATGTAAAGCCATTTCGTCGGAATTTTTTTGAAAAGAACGCAATCCGTGGCAAAAAAGAAAGAATGCGTCAGGGGGAGACAAAAACCCCTAGATCTGCCTGCACTCCAGAGACAGTCCGTCCGCCTGGACAGAAAGGGCCAGGGTAGCCCCGGGGGGCAGACGCTCCGAGAGTATCATCTGGGCGGCGGGGGTCTCCACCTGGCTTTGCAAAATGCGCCGCAGGGGTCTGGCGCCGTAAGCGGGATCAAAGCCGTCCTTTGCCAACAGCCGCAGGCTCTCCCCGGAAAAGTCGAAGCGAAAGCCCAATTTTTCCACCCGTCTGGCCAGCTGCTCCAGCATTTTTCGGGCGATGGCCTCCATCTCCTCCTGGCTGAGACTCTGAAACACGATAATCTCATCCAAGCGGTTCAAAAACTCCGGGCGAAAGGTCTTGCGCAGCTCCGAGAGGGTTGCGTCCCTGCTCTCTTTTGGCTTTGCGTCCCCTTCCCGGGCTGGGGCAAAACCCAAGCTCACCCCACGACCCAAGCGCTCGGCCCCTGCGTTAGAGGTCATCACCACCACACTGCTGCGAAAATCCACCCGGCGGCCCTTGGAATCCGTTAAAATCCCGTCCTCCATGATCTGCAAAAGGATGCTCCAAATGTCCTGGTGGGCCTTTTCCAGCTCGTCAAAGAGCACCACGCAGTAGGGCCGCCGCCGGACCTGCTCCGTTAACTGCCCTCCCTCCTCAAAGCCCACGTAGCCGGGGGGCGAGCCTAAGAGCCGGGAGATGGAGTGGGCCTCGGCATATTCCGTCATATCAAAGCGCAAAAGGGCATCTTCCGTGCCGAAGAGGGCCTCGGCCAGGGCCTTGCACAGCTCTGTTTTCCCCACCCCCGTGGGGCCTAAGAAGAGGAAGGTGCCGATGGGCCGCTTGGGATCCTTCAGGCCGCTGCGGCCTCTTCGCACCGCCTCGGAAACAGCGCAGACCGCCTCCTTCTGCCCAGAAACCCGGCGGTGGAGCACCTCCTCCAGCCGCAGAAGATACTGCCGCTCCCTTCTGGTCATGGAGGCGGCGGGGATGCCCGTCCACTGGGCCAAGACCTGGGCCACGGTTTCCTCCGTCACCAGCTGGGCCGAGGTCTCCATCTGCCACTTATGGCGCTTTGCCTCCAGCTCCCGGCGAAAATCCATCTCGGCGTTGCGCAGCATGGCGGCCTTTTCATAGTCCTGGCTGCGTATGGCCCGCTCCTTATCCTGAAAGGCCAGGAGCACCTTAGCCTCCAGGGCCTTCAGCTCGCCGGGGGCCGCCAAGCTCTCCATCCGCACCCGGGAGGCCGCCTCGTCGATGAGGTCTATGGCCTTATCGGGCAACCGCCGTCCGGGGATATAGCGGTGGGAGAGCTGCACCGCCGCCTCTATGGCCTTGGGGGCGATGGTGATCCGGTGGTGGGCTTCGTAGCAGGGCCGCAGCTGCCCCAAAATCTGGATGGCGGTCTCGCAGGTGGGCTCCTCCACAGTAACGGGCTGAAAGCGCCGCTCTAAGGCGGCGTCCTTTTCGATATACTTGCGGTACTCCTCCAGGGTGGTGGCGCCTATCATCTGAATTTCCCCCCGGGAGAGGGGGGGCTTAAAGATATTGGCGGCGTCTATGGCACCTTCGGCGGAGCCGGCCCCCACCAAGGTGTGGAGCTCGTCTAAAAAGAGGATGATATTACCGGCCCTGCGCACCTCGCGGAGGATGCTTTTGACCCTGTCTTCAAACTCCCCCCGGTATTTCGTCCCCGCCACCATGGAGGAGAGGTCTAAGGAGAGGAGTCGTTTGGTGCGCAGCTGCTCGGGGACTTGACCCACCGCCATCCGCAGGGCCAGGCCCTCCACCACGGCGGTTTTCCCCACCCCGGGGTCCCCCAAAAGGGCGGGGTTATTTTTCGAGCGGCGGATGAGGATCTGTATGGTGCGGGCGATCTCGGCTTCCCGCCCGATGACAGGGTCGTAGCCGCCGTCTCTGGCCTTTTGGACCATGTCTTGGGAAAACTGCTCCAAAAGCCGCAGCTCAGGGCTGGAGTAGGCCTCGTTTCGGGGCTTGCCCGCGGAGTAGGCGCTGCCGTCCCCCTGGAGGTTGGCTTCCAGGGTCTGGGATTGGTTGGGCGCGCCCCGCAAAGGATTTGAAGGTAGCCCTTCCCCCTCCTCCCGGCCGGGGCCATCGCCACTGCCGGCCCTTGATTTGGGTCCGGCGGCGCCCTTTTCCCGGGCTTCGTACTTCCCCGCTCGGGAAAAATTAAATTTCCGCATCCAGTGGGGCATCATGGGCCTCTCCTTTCTCCGGACTGGGAATGGAAACCGGGGCCAGGGCTTCTTGCATACCTGTCAGGTGGCGGGCCTCGTGCCTGGCGCTCAAAGGCGCGCCCTCCAACAGGGGCGTAAGGCTGCCCATGGCCTCGGGAGTTATTTTTTGCAACATAAAAAAGACCGCCTTTCATCGGTGGAGCCACAGAAGGTGTTTATGAAAAATATGCCCCGCTCTCCTGGAATTTAGACAGGTAAAATTGTAGAAATTAGCATTGCAATTTGAAAAAGTTGTGGTAGAATGACTAGTGATACAAATATTATGGAGGTGTTACCATTGCCTTATACCATCACTGATGCCTGCATCAGCTGCGGCGTCTGCGTTGAGGAGTGTCCCATGGATCTGATTTCCCAGGGCGACACCAAGTATGTTATCGATGAGGCCGCTTGCATCGACTGCGCCGCTTGCATCGACTGCTGCCCCACCGAAGCAATTATCATGAAGTAAGTTACTTAATGAAAAAAGCAAAAGGCGCCGCTTACACAAGTGGCGCTTTTTGTTTTGTGATTTATAAGACAAGAAGCCCCGGCGCGGCGGACAAGTGTTGTGCTTTTTCCGCTTTTGTGATACAATAATCGCCGAAGCTTTTCACCAGAATTTACCTCAAGGGGTGAAAAAAAGGAAAAAGGCGGCCCGAAACCGGGAAAACCTGTGGCCGCCCCTGCCGCCTTGACATAGGATAAGAGAAAAATGACCTTCTCCTCCGCCATGGAAGGGGAGAAGGAGGAGGAATGACCTTGAAAATTGTTGTGTTAGCCGGAGGCCTGAGCCCCGAGCGTAATGTCTCTCTCTCTACGGGCTACATGGTCTGCACGGCCCTGCGGGAGAGAGGGCACCGGGCGGCCTTTGTGGATATGTTCCTGGGCCTGGAGGGCTACCAGGGGCAATCCCAGGACCTTTACGAAGCCGAGGTGCCGGCCCGCTTGCGGGTGGTGGACAAAAAGGCCCCGGATTTGGAGGCGGTGAAAGCCTCCCGCCAGGACAAGAGCGCCAGCCTCTTCGGCCCCGGGGTTCTGGCGCTTTGCCGGGAAGCGGATATGGTATTTTTAGCCCTCCACGGCATCTACGGCGAGGACGGGCGCATCCAGGCGGCCTTTGACCTTTTGGGCATTCCCTACACCGGCTCCGGCTTTCTAGGCAGCGCCATTGCCATGGATAAGAGCCTGACGAAGCGGGTCATCGCCCAAACCGGAGTGAAAACCCCCCGCTGGCAGATGCTTACCTTCCGCCAAGAGGAGATCGCGGGCCTTATGGAGACCTTAGAAGTCCCCTGCGTGGTAAAGGTTCTTCGCAGCGGCTCTTCCCACGGGGTCTTCATTGTAAAAAGCCGCGAGGAATTAGAGGCGGCCCTTCAAAACGCCCTGACACATGACAACACCGTGATGGTGGAACAATACATCGAGGGCCGGGAGTTCACCTGCGGCGTTCTGGAAGATCGTGCCCTGCCCACGGTGGAGATCGTGCCCCAGGTTTCTTTTTACGACTACGAGAGCAAATACCAGCCCGGGGCCACCCTGGAGATCTGCCCGGGCCGCATTGCACCTGAAATCGAAGAGAAAATTCGTGCCATGGCCCTAGCTGTTCACCGGGCTCTGGGCCTGCAGGTGTACTCCCGCTCCGACTTTATGGTGGACGATGCCGGCGAGGCCTACTTTTTAGAGATCAACACCCTGCCCGGCATGACCCCCACCAGTCTGGTTCCCCAGGAGGCGGCGGCAGTGGGCATAGGCTATGGGGAGCTGTGTGAGCGCATCATCGCCGCCTCCCAAGAAGCCAGAGAGAGGTAAGGAGAGAGAAGTATGGAAGCCATCACCCTGAAAGAGCTGCTCCTGGCCACCGGTGGCGAGCTGCTGGGCCTTTATCAGGACAGAGACACCCCAATTTGCTCTGTGGAGACAGACAGCCGCTCCGTGCGAAGCGGCAGTCTTTTCGTCCCTCTCATCGGGGAGCGGACAGACGGACACAAGTTTATCGAGGGAGCGCTGCGGGGCGGGGCTGTGGGCTGCATCACAGACAGAGAGCTGCCCCTCTATCTTGCCAACCACTTTTATGTAAAAGTAAAAAACACCCAGGACGCCCTGGGTGATTTAGCCCGGTATTACCGTCAAAAGTTTCCCATCCCCTACATCGCCATCACAGGCAGCGTGGGGAAAACCACCACGAAAGACATGGTGGCGGCAGTATTGGGAGAGAAATTTCGCGTTTTGAAGACCGACGGGAACTATAACAACGAGATCGGTCTGCCCCTGACCCTCTTTCGCTTGGAGGAGAGAGTGGAGATTTGCGTGCTGGAAATGGGCATGAGCTCCCTGGGGGAGATCGAATACCTCTGCGGCATCACGGAGCCGGCGGTGTCCCTCATCACCAATATCGGCGCCGCCCACATGGAAAATCTGGGTAGCTATGAAAACATCCTAAAGGCCAAGGCTGAGGTGTTTTCCCACATGCAGCCCGGTGGCCTGGCCGTGCTCAACGGGGACGACAAGTATCTCGCCACCCTGGAGGGTAAGCTGAAGCTGGACGCCATCTTCTATGGCGTGGAGGGGGAGCGGCCCTATCAGGTGACCCAGATGGAGCCCATGAAAGGCGGCATCCGCTGCCAGGTAAAAACCCCCCAGGAGACCTTCACCGCCGAAGTTCCCGCCCTGGGGGCCCACATGGCCTACGCGGTGTTGGCGGCCACGGTGGTGGGCGAGCATTTCGGTATGAAGGGGGCAGAAATCGCCGCCGGCATCGCCAAATTCGTCCCCACCAAGATGCGGATGAACGTCATCAAAAAAGGTGACATTACCATCTTGAACGACACCTATAATGCCAACCCCCAGTCTATGCGGGCGGCCCTTGAGGTGCTCTCCACCACGGAGAGCAGCTATAAGGTGGCCATCCTGGGGGATATGCTGGAGCTGGGGGTGTTAGGCCCCTCCCTCCACCAGGGCATAGGCCAGTGCGCCGGTAAAAGAGGGATAGACTGCCTAGTGGCCGTGGGAGAATTGGCCCGGAATATTTACGAGGCGGCAAAGGCCTCTTCCATTCCCGACGTGTTTTATTTCCCCACAAAAGAAGAGGCCAAAACCATATTGGCGGACCTGACTAAGCCAGGGGCCACCATACTGGTTAAGGCCTCTCGGGGTATGGAATTCGAAGATTTGGTCAAAGAATTAGAGCGGGTGTGCCCACGGGCTTAGCTAAAGTTTCACCTATGGTCTCCTCAAAGGGCGGGAAGATAATGCCCCGCTCGGTGATGATGCCCGTCAGCAGGGGATTTAAGATCATATCCGTCTCCGGTGTCCAGGCCAAAGCCCCCTCAGGCAGCGGCGAAAGGGCAGAGACATCCCCATCCTTCTTCGCAAAAGTCTCTCCATTTGGAACGCTCAGATCTATATCCGTGGTGAGGAGGGTGGCGTAAACGGGAATGCTGTGAAAGTAGGCCGCTATGGCCAGCTCATAGGTTCCCGGCCCGGCCAGAAGATCGCCGTTTGCTGCCAGGGAAAGGCCTTCTAGGAGCACCATGTCGCAGGAGCGGCGAGGCATTAAGGCTGCGGCGGCGTGGTCGGGAATCACCGTGGTGGGAATGTTGTTCTTCACCATCTCGTGGGCCACTAAGTTGGCGCCCTCCAAGCCGGGGCGGTTCTCGCAGAGGAACACCTGGGAGATCTTTTGCTTGGCCGAGGCGGATTTCAAAATCCCCAAGGGGCCAAAGGGGCTGCCGGTGTGGAAGATGCTGCCCCGGCAGGAGACCACGATGTTGGCCTCGTCGGGAATGATGTCCCGCCCGTTGCGGTTTTGCCAGCGGCAGGCGATGACGTCCTGCCTGTGCACCGTTACCGCCATAGCCAACAGGGCCGTGATGAGCTCCGGGGAGTTGCGATACTCCTCATAGGCTTTATCCATGCGGCCCATGGCGTCCTGGAGGGCCTTGCACTT
This sequence comes from Evtepia sp., assembly GCA_031553635.1. Taxonomy (GTDB): domain Bacteria; phylum Bacillota; class Clostridia; order Oscillospirales; family Oscillospiraceae; genus Evtepia. The sequence continues at coordinate 10,988 of JAVBLH010000024.1, forward strand.
CGGCCGGCTATCTAAGATAGCCTTTTTCGCCCGGGTCAGATCCTGATAAAAGCTACCGCTTCCCTCAAAGGCGAGGGCCGCTAGACAGAGCCCGTAGGCCCCGGCGCTGGCCACGATGGCATCGCCCCGGATTTGGGGGGTCTTTAGCAGGGCCGCCACGGTTTCATAATCGGGGCAGTCCAGCCAAACCTCTTCCCGGGGGTATTTGCTTTGATCTAAAAGTGACAGGGATTTTTCCTGCCATAAAATTGCATCCATGAAAAGTTGCCTCCTCATTGTGTAAATAGTTTGGAGGTATCATACCATAAAAACCCCACAGAGGGCAAGCCGTGATTACAGGCGGCGTGCTGCATCGCAGAGAAGGAAGCGCCATGGTAGAGATTGCCGTTTCGAACCTGAAAAAAGAATACGAATTGGGGAAACCCGTCCTCCAGGGCCTCAGCTTTCAGATCGACAGCGGCGAGCGGGTGGGCATCCTGGGAAAAAACGGCGCGGGGAAGACCACCCTGTTGCGCATCCTCACAGGAGAAGCCATGCCGGACAGTGGCCAGGTGACCATCCCCCAGGGAAAGCGCTTGGGCCTTATCTCCCAGATCCCCGTCTACCCCCCGGACTACAAGGTGGAGGACGTGCTGGAAACGGCCTTTGCCGAGCTCTTCGCCCTGGAGGAGGCCATGGAGGCCCTGGAGGGAAAACTTCAGGACCCTGGCGACCTGCGCCGCTACGATGCCCTCCAGGCCGCCTATGAAGCCGGCGGCGGATATGAGCGCAAAACCCGCCTATCGAAAGTGGCAAACGGCCTAGGCATCTCCGGGGATATGCGGGGACGGCTCTTTCGGGATCTCTCCGGCGGGGAGAAAACCCGCATCAACCTGGCCCGGCTCCTGCTGGTGGACACGGATATCCTTCTTCTGGACGAGCCCACCAACCACCTAGACCTAAACGCCACCCAATGGCTGGAGGAGTATCTGGATAAGTATAAGGGGACGGTGTTGGCCATCTCCCACGACCGCTACTTTTTAGACCGGGTGGTAAAGCGCTGCATCGAGCTGAAGGAGGGTAGGGCCGAGTTTTACCAAGGTAACTACAGCTTTTACGCCCTGGAAAAGGAGCGGCGCTATTTAGAGCAGCTGCGGCAGTACGAAAAGGAGCAGGCGAAAATCCAGCAGCTTCAAACGGCGGCGGACAAGCTGCATCTCTGGGCCTTTATGGGTAACGATAAGCTTCATAAACGGGCCTTTTCCATGGAAAAACGCATGGAGCGGCTGCGGAAAACCGATAAGCCCAAAACCGAGCGCAAGCTCTCTGTCCGCTTTGGGGAAAAGCAGTTTCACGGGGACGAGCTGCTGATCTTAGAAAAGCTTACCAAAACCTTTGGGGAGCAGACCCTCTTCTCCGACCTGAACCTGGCCGTGGAAGACGGGGACCGCATCGCCCTTCTGGGTGATAACGGGGCGGGGAAGACCACACTCCTGAAAATCCTCACCAAGGAGTGCGAGCCCGACGGGGGCGGCTTTAAGAGGGGCCCCACGGTGAACATAGGCTACCTGCCCCAGCAAATTCACTTTGCCCACCCGGAGCGCAGCCTCCTGAACACCATGCTCTACGAAACCGGCTGCACCCCTCAGGAGGCCAGAGACCGCCTGGCGGGCTTTCAGTTTCAGGGGGAAGACGTGTTTAAGGCCGTGTCTCGCCTCTCCGGCGGGGAGCAGAGCCGCCTGCGCCTTTGTATGCTCATGGACAAGCGCATCAATCTGCTGATTTTGGACGAGCCCACCAACCACTTGGATTTAGCGTCCCGAGAGTGGATAGAGGAGGCGGTGGAGGACTACGAGGGGGCCCTACTTTTCGTCTCCCACGATAGATACTTCATCGAACGCTTCGCCAACCGCATCTGGACTCTGGAGGACGGGGTGATGTCCGACTATCGGGGGGACTACGAAAGCTACAAGGCCATGCGGGCCAGGGGGAAAATCGAGCCTCCGGCCAAACCGGGAAGCCAATCGGAGAAAAAATCCCCACCCAAGGAAAAGCGGGGCGGCGGCACCAAGCAGCTAAAAAAAGACCTGGCGGCCCTGGAGCGCAAACTAGCCAAGCTGGAAGAAGAACAGGCCCAAAACCAGCGGGCCCAGGTGGAAAAAGGCGACGATTATTTGGCCCTGGGGGCACTGATGGAAGCGGAGACCGCCCTCCAAGAGGAATATGAGGCCCTCTTTGTAGAGTGGGAGAGCCTGACGGAGGAACTAGAAGCACAAGGAGCCCAAGAGGAGTAGAAAGGAGTGATTTTGATGATGGATGAACTAATGCTTAGCTTTATGCAGGACATGGACGCACAGGAGGAGCAGGAGGAGGAAAAGGGTGTCACGGAATCCCCTTTTGCCAACGCCCAACAGGAAAACTTCGGCGCGTTTTTCTCCATGTTCCAGGATATCGAAGACGCCCTGGTGGCCCACTTTGGCGAAGACGAAGATCCCAAGCCACCCATGTTCCCCTTTGGAAAATTTTAATCAGCAGGAAAGGAAAAGGCCAAACGGCCCGGTGAAGATATGCACGATCCGAAATTACAAGAACTGTTTCAGCTTTTAGAAGAGCAGGAGAAAAAGGGCCCTGTGGAGGGGGCAGAGGAGTTTAAGGTTCCCGGCTCTAAGGAAGAGCTCTTAAAGGAGCTTTTAGAGAGCGACAAGGACGAGGTGCTGGTGGGCGAGCAGGCAGCCATGGCGGAATATGCCATCATGATGCGCCAGTGGGACGCCCTGGTGGCCGACTACGAGCGCCGCGAGGCCGAGGAGAAAGCCGAAGCCAAGGGTAAGGACGCTTAATATGCTGGACAAGCTGCGTGAAATCGACCTGCGCTACGAGATGATCGAAACCCAGCTGGGCCAGGGGGAAACTTATGAAGACCCCGCCCTTGTCACCCGGCTGAACCGGGAACAAAAAGAGCTGGCCCCCCTGGTGGAGACCTATCGAAGCTTTACAAAGCGCCAAAAAGACTTAAAAGACGCAGAGGGCCTGCTGGCAGAGCCCGAACTGCGGGACATGGCCCGGGAGGAGGCAGAGGCCGCCCGGGAGGATTTGGTGCGCTTAGAACAGGAGCTAAAGGTTCTGCTTCTGCCCTCTGACCCCAACAACGGCAAAAACGTTATCGTAGAAATCCGCGCCGGGGTGGGCGGGGAAGAGGCGGCCCTGTTCGCTCATTCACTCCACCGTATGTACGCCATGTACGCCGAGCGCCAGGGCTTTACCGTGGAGCTGCTTAACCTCAACGAGACAGAGATTGGCGGGGTGAAGGAGGTATCCTTCCTCCTGGAGGGCGACAAGGTTTACGGCAAGCTAAAATACGAAAGCGGCGTCCACCGTGTCCAGCGGGTGCCCGAAACGGAGTCCGGCGGGCGCATCCACACCTCCACCGTCACCGTGGCGGTGCTGCCCGAGGTGGACGAGGTGGAGTTTCACCTTGACCCCGGCGATTTGAAGATCGACACCTTCCGCTCCTCCGGGGCGGGAGGCCAGCACGTGAATAAGACCGAGTCCGCCATTCGCATCACCCATCTGCCCACAAACACCGTGGTGGAATGCCAGGACCAGCGCAGCCAGCATAAAAATAAGGACAGGGCCATGCAGATCCTTCGCTCCCGCCTCTACGAGGCTAAGGTGGAGGAGCAGCAGAGCGCCCTGGCCGGTGAGCGCCGCAGCCAGGTGGGCACAGGAATGCGAAACGAGCGCATCCGCACCTATAACTTTCCCCAGGGCCGCCTCACCGATCACCGCATCGGCCTGACCCTCTATAAGCTGGACCAGGTGATGAACGGGGACTTGGAGGAGATCATACAGGGCCTTACCATGGCGGAGCAGGCCGAAAGGCTGAGGGCCGGGGAGGGGGAGCAGTGAAGCCCCGGAAAACCCGCCGCCTAAGCCCGCAGGAGGCCGCATTGGCAGCCGAAATTTTGGAAGAAGGCGGCCTTGTGGCCCTACCCACAGAAACGGTCTACGGCCTGGGGGCAGACAGCTTCGACGCGGAAGCTGTGGAAGCCATCTTCGAAGCCAAGGGACGCCCCGAGGAAAAGCCTCTCAGCGTGTTGGTCACCGGCATGACCATGGGGAAAACCGTGACAAAAGATCTTCCGCCCGCTGCCTTTCGCCTGACCCGCCGCTTTTGGCCTGGGCCCCTTACCCTAGTCCTGCCCGACGGCGGCAAGGTAACACCCCAAGTGCTGGCAGGGGGCAAAACCCTGGCCCTGCGCTGCCCCGACCATCCCCTGACCCAAAGGGTCATCGAGGCCTTCGGCAGACCCATCGCCGCCCCCTCGGCCAATCTCTCCGGCGCGCCCAGCCCCAAGACGGCGGGGGAAGTGCTAGAGGGCTTAGAGGGCAGAATAGACGCCGTTCTGGACGGCGGAACTTGTCAGGTGGGCTTGGAATCCACCATCGTGGATTTAACCGAGGGGGCGCTGAAAATCCTGCGGGAAGGCGCGCTGTCTCAGGAGGAAATCTGCGCTGCCCTGGAGGAGAAGACCCTCACCATCATAGGCATCACTGGCGGCACGGGGGCGGGCAAGACCACAGCCCTGGAGGCACTCCGTGCCCTAGACGCCCTCATCATAGACGCCGATCAGGTCTACCACCGCTTAACGGAGAAAAGCCCGGCCCTTCGCCTTGACTTGGAGGCACGCTTTGGAGAAGTTTACGATGAAGAGGGCCGATTAGAACGCAAAAAGCTGGGAAAGCTAGTCTTTGGCGACCCCGGGGCCCTGGAGGACTTAAACCGCCTCACCCACAGACATGTGCTGGCTGAGATCGAGGCCCTTTTGGAAGAGGCCCGACGAGAGGGAAAAACCCTTGCCGCCATAGACGCCATCGCCCTTTTGGAAAGCGGCCTGGGGGAGATCTGCGACTTTACCGTGGGCATCATCGCCCCAAAAGAGCTGCGCATCCGCCGCATCATGGCTCGGGAAGGGATTTCTGAGGACTATGCCAGGCTCCGGGTCGAGGCCCAGAAGGACGAAACATATTACCGTACACACTGCGACTATCTCTTGGAAAACCGGGAGGCGGACAGCCTGGAGGCCTTTGCCGCCCGTGCCCTGGAGCAGTTTCAAAGCTTGATAAAAAGTGAAAAATAAGGAGGAACCCATGGAAAAGAAGCTGAACAAAGAGAAAAGAGAGGCCCTGCTTCTCACCCGCAAGCACGGCTGGGACAAACAGAGCCCCGAGACCCAAAAGGCCGTGTTCTCCTACTGCGAGGGCTACAAGGCCTTTCTGGACGAGGGCAAAACCGAGCGGGGCTGCGTGGCCTTTGCCGTGGCCCGGGCCGAGTCCCATGGGTTTCGCCCCTTAGCAAGAGGCGCTTCCCTCCAGGCCGGCGATAAGGTTTACAGAGTGAACAGGGACAAGGGCCTGATGCTGGCTGTGGTGGGCAAAAAGCCCCTGGATGAGGGTGCTCGCATCTGCGCCGCCCATATCGACTCCCCCCGCCTGGACTTAAAGCAGTACCCCCTTTTTGAGGAAAAGGAGCTGGGCTACCTGAAAACCCACTATTACGGCGGCGTGCGCAAGTATCAATGGGTCACCATCCCCTTGGAGCTCCAGGGCGTGGTGGTGCTGCGGGACGGCTCTGCAAAAACCGTCTCCATCGGCGGCGCACCGGGAGACCCGGTGTTCACCGTGACCGACCTGCTGCCCCACCTCTCCGCCGACCAGGGGAAGAAGACCCTGGACGAGGGCATCACCGGGGAGCAGTTGAACCTCCTGGTGGGCAGCCTGCCCCTCAAGGACGACGAGGGGGGTGACAGGGTAAAGCTGGCGGTTTTGGACCTTTTGCATGAGAAATACGGCATCGTGGAGGAGGACTTCATCTCCGCCGAGCTCATGGCCGTTCCCGCGGTGAAGGCCACAGACGTGGGCCTGGACCGCTCCCTTTTAGGCGCTTACGGCCAGGACGACAGGGTCTGCTCCTATGCGGGCTTTGCGGCCCTTTTAGAAACCCCGGCCCCGGCGCACACCGCCGTCTGCATCATGGCGGACAAGGAAGAGGTGGGCTCCATGGGGGTCACCGGCATGAAGTCCGCCGCCTTCGACACCTTTATGAAGGACCTTTGCGAGGCCCAGGGGGTTTCGGAGCGGGCCTGCTATGAAAAATCCTTCTGCCTCTCTGCCGATGTCACCGCCGCCTTCGACCCCAATTTCCCTGAAGTCTTTGAGAAGCAGAACAGCGCCTATCTCAACTACGGCATCTGCATGAGCAAGTACACCGGCTCCAAGGGTAAGTCCGGAGCCTCCGATGCCTCCGCCGAGGTGGTGGGCTACTTCCGCAAGCTCTTAAACGACGGCGAGATCCTCTGGCAGACGGCGGAGCTGGGGAAGATAGACCAGGGGGGCGGCGGCACCGTGGCGGCCTATATGGCAGATCGAAACATTGATACTCTAGATGCCGGCGTCCCCGTTCTCTCCATGCACTCCCCCTTCGAGGTAGTTTCTAAGCTGGACTGCTACATGACCTACAAGGCCATTTTGGCGGTGTATAACTCCTGATATAGGGCAAAATCACTGGCCCCGGTGCGGCAAAATGCTGCTGCGCCGGGGCTTTTTACGTGTTCTGAACTGTCCCAAGGTCTTTTCCTAGACAAAGGGAGCAAACTATGATAGAATGCGAAGACTCACGCCAGATTTCCGTCATGATACGAAGGAGGAAGCCGTCTCCCCCTTCCAAACAGAAAGAGGAAACCATGCAACACTGGAAACGAAACACATCATTTTTCCTGGGAGGCCAGGTGGTGTCACTCTTTGGCTCTGCCCTGGTGCAGTATGCCATCACCTGGCATATCACCCTGGTGACCCAGTCGGGGTTTTACATGACCCTGGCCATTATCTGCGGTTTTTTACCCACCTTTTTTCTCGCCCCCTTTGCCGGGGTCTGGGCGGACCGCTATGACAGAAAAAAGCTTATCATCCTCTCCGACGGCAGCATCGCCATCACCACCCTGATCTTAGCCCTGGCCATCTACTTCGGCTATGACCAGCTGTGGATTATCTACGTGGCCATGGGCATCCGGGCCCTGGGCGGCGCGGTGCAGATGCCCTGCGTGGGGGCCATTTTGCCCTCCATCGTCCCCGAGGAGCACTTGACCCGGGTTAATGGCATCAACGGTACCTTACAGTCGGTGATCATGCTGGTGGCCCCCATGCTGGCAGCACTCTTGCTAAAGACCGCGCCCTTTTACAGTATTTTCTTTATCGACGTGGTAACAGCTATGATAGGCATAGGTATCCTTCTGGTGCTCTTCCGCCTGCCCCCCATGGAGCGCCGCCTGGGTGAGGAGCCCTCGGACTACTTTGGCGAGCTGCGCCGGGGGATCTCCTATGTGGCCAGAGCCCCTTACCTGCGGAATCTGTTTCTGATTCTGGGGGGATTTTACCTGCTCTTTGCCCCCGTGGCCTTTTTGACGCCCCTGCAAGTTACCCGCAATTATGGGGACGACGCCTTCTACCTGATGGCCATAGAAGTGGCCTTTTCCGTGGGGATGGCGGCGGGCGGCATCCTCATCGCCTCCTGGGGCGGCTTTCGTAATAAAATACACAGCATAGGTGTCGCCTCCGTTGCCATGGGGGTTTGCACCCTTGTTCTGGGCCTTCCGATCCCGCTATGGTTCTACCTGGGTCTCATGGGGCTGTTCGGCGTTGCCATGCCCATCTGCAGCACCCCATCCATGGTACTGCTCCAGGAGCGGGTAGACCCGGAGTATTTGGGCCGGGTGTTTGGGGTGATGACCATGATCTCCAGCAGTCTGATGCCCTTGGGTATGCTCTTTTTTGGCCCCCTTGCCGATGTGGTTGCCATCGAATGGCTCCTTCTGAGCACAGGCGCCGCCATGTTCATCCTGTCCTTCGTACTCATGAGCAACAAGCCCCTCCTGATTGCAGGCGCCCCGAAGATTCCCCCGCCGGAAGAGCCCCAGGAGGGTCAAGGGACAGGGGACACCGGGGAAACGGCGGAAAACCCGCCGCTCGATGCCAACTAAAGTAGCGCACCACCCCTATCAAAAAAACGCGCCGGAAGCTCCGTGGAGCCTCCGGCGCGTGTTCTGTTTGGGTTACTTAATATGCTTTTCGATCTTGCTAAGGAGGGTATCCAAGTCCACGGGCTTGCTGATAAAGTCTACAGCGGACATTTTAATGGCCTTGTAGAGGTAATCCTTGGTGGCGTTGCCGGTGAGGAACATGGTGGGGGTGTTCTTGTAGCCCGGAATTTTCCGTATGGCGGTGAGAAGGGTGTAGCCGTCCATCTCCGGCATTTCGATGTCCAGAAGGATCATATTCACCGTCTCATGAGACTGCAAAAACCGCAGGGCGATGGAGGGCTTGGGGATGCAGTATAGCTCATAGCGATCCTTTAACATGGCTTTTAGGGTGTTGAGGACCCCTACGTTATCGTCTATGGCCAAAATCTTCGGCTTCGAGATGATGGCGGTGGCGCTGCCGGTGATGACGGTGAGGAGGGAGGAGAGGGTTTTCTGGGCGGTATAGGCGTCGAATTTGTCCAGATTACGCCGGAGCTCCTGCAAGAGGGCGTCCTTTTCCGTCCCGTGGGAGACCTGGGTCAGCTCAGAGAGGGCTTGGTTTGCCTCCACCAGCTGAAAGTTGTCTACCAGCTTGAAAATAAAGCCGATGGAGCGCTCGTCTAGGGGCGGGGTAGCCATCCTTGACTGGGGCGCGGCTTCCGCTGTGGGGGCAGCCGGAGGAGGCGGGGCAGGAGCCGGTGCGGGCGCAACTGTGGGAGCCGTCGGCGCTGCCACGGGAGCTACCGGCGCTGCTTTGGGCGCGGCCGGGGGAGTCACCGGCGCTGCCGCCTTAGGCGCTGTCGCAGGTGTCGCTGCCGCCTTGGGAGCCGCCGCCGGGGGGGCCTTGGGGGCAGGGGGTGGAGTTTCGGCCTTGGGCGCAGCCTTCACCGGTTCCGGGGGCGCGGCCTTGGGTGGTGGCGGCGCGTCGTAGTCCTTCAGGGCCCGATGGAGGGTGGAGCTCTCTCTGGGGCCGGAATCGTAACGGACATATTGCCCGTTGGAGGTGCGCTGAACGATGGAGAGGGTCAGCTTGTGGTGCAGCTCCTCGGCTTGCTCCGCCAAGAGGTAGTAGGCCCCTGTGGCCCTGTCTGCATCCTGGCTTTCCAGGAGGGAGATCAGCTGGCTGGCCTCCAGGGCCATGGCCTTGGCTGAGAGCCCCATCAGGATGGTGATGAGGCGGGACAGGTGGTCGATAAGGGTACTTGCCGATTCCATGACGTTTTCCGGGCGAAAGCGGGAAAACAGCTCCTCGGTAAGCATGAGATATGACTCGGCATAGCCGGGTAGACGCTCGATCTGCGCCGGGGTCAATTCACGGGTGTCCAGATCGTCGATAGCCAGCAGCAGCTTTGTGGCGAATGATAGGTCGTTTCTCATAACAGATTCTCCCCGCTAAACAAGATTCTCAATGATTTGGAATAGTTCGTCTATGGTTTCCACCGCGCCGAAATAGTCCATTTGAATGATCTTTTCCAAAAGGGTCACCAGGCAGTGGTCTATCTCAGGGCCAAAGGCCGTGGCCACATACTTGGAAACGATTTCTTCGGGAACATCCAGGCGGAAGTCCTCCAGCTCGGCCCTTACGGTTTTCAGGTCTTCTAAGAGATGGGGAACACTGGCCTCGCCCTTTACCTGCTCCTGGTCGGGGGTAAAAATCTTGATCAGGGCCAGCTCGAAGTCCTCATACCCCTGGTAGAAGGCGTCAAAGCGCTGGACGCAGAAGTCCATATTGCCATCCTTGGCGGCAAACTCCATCTCCTTGGCCTTTTCCGACAGGGCCATGGCCCCTAAAGTACTGAGATAGCCCTTGGCCCCGTGGATCTCGATGGCAAAGGATTTCACATCCCGCTCGCTCAAAATCCCCAAAAGCTTTCGCTTCAAGGCGGGGGACTGCTTGATGAAGAAGAGGAGGGTGCTCTCGTAAATGTCCTGCCTGTTCTCCAGGCGGGAGAGGGCGGAATCCAGGTCCATGCCGGGCAAGAGGCGCACCTTTTGCAGGGGCGCGGAGAGCTCCAGCCTTTCCGCCATTTCCGGCTTGTTGGCATACTCCACGATTTTTTCCTGGGGCAGGTATTTGTACAGAATATGGTTCAAAAGGGCCTTGTCTATGGGCTTGGAGAGGTAATCGTTCATCCCGTAGGAGATCATCTTTTCCTTCACGCCTGTGGCCACGTTGGCCGTGAGGGCCACGATCACCAGGCTCAGGAACTTACCCCCCAGGGCCCTGATGTGCAGGGTGGCCTCGGCGCCGTCCATCTTAGGCATCATGTGATCCATAAAGACCACGTCGTAGTCCTTTTCCTGGACCATGCGTATGGCCTCTTCGCCGCTTTGGGCCGTGTCGCAGATAATGTCCGACATTTCCAGCATGGCGGAAACCACCCGGAGATTGGCCTCCACATCGTCCACCACCAGCACATTGGCCTGGGTGGCCTTTAGGAAGTTAAAGGTGTTGTCTTCCATCTCCACGGGGGCCCGGTTACTGATGACCATGGGAAGGGTAACGGTAAAGCAGGAGCCCTCGCCATAGGTGGAAGAGATCTGTATGGTGCCCTTCATCATTTCGACGATCTTCTGGGTGATAACCAGGCCAAGGCCAGTGCCCTCGATGTTCTTGTTTTCCACCTTGTCCAGCTGCTCAAAGGGGTTAAAGAGCTTGGCAAAGTCCTTTTCCAGGATGCCTATCCCCGTGTCTGCGATCTGGAAGGAAAGCTTGGGATTGCGCCCCTCCAGCCCGATGCCGGACACCGAGAGGGAAACGTGGCCCTCCTTGGTAAACTTGATGGCGTTGGACAGTAGGTTCGTCAGCACCTGCCGCAGCTTGATCTCGTCTCCGTAGAGGCAGGGGGGCAGGCCCTCGTCTATTTTCATGATGAAGTCTAAGTTTTTCTTGTGGGCGATAAACTTCATGCTGGAGGCAATGTTATCGATGAGGCTGCGGAAGTGGTAATCCGATTCCACCAGCTCCAGCTTGCCGGATTCGATCTTAGAAAAGTCTAAAATATCGTTGATGATGCCCAAAAGGCTCTTGGAGGAGACGTTGATGTCGTCCACATAGCGCCGCTGCTTGTCACTTAGGGGTTCGTAAAGCAGGAGCTCCGACATGCCGATAATGGCGTTCATGGGGGTGCGGATCTCGTGGCTGATGTTGGCTAAGAAGTTACTCTTGGCTCTGTCGCCCGCCTCGGCCGCTTCCTTGGCCTTTTGCATCACGGAAAGCATATTCTTCTCCGCTGTGACATCGCGGATATAGGCCACCACGCACTGCTCCTTAGAGAGCTCCACCCGGAAGAGGATGACTTCGGTTTGCAGGGTGTCGCCCCTGGTGTTTTTGTGGACCCAATCCAGCTCCAGCTGCCCCAACTCAAAGGCGCGCTGCATTTGGAGATAGAAGCTGACATTGCTGCGGTTGCCATCGGGCTGGAACTCCGGAGAGAGCATATGAAAGCGCTCCTTCAGCTCCTGGACGCTGGAAACCCCAAACATGTGAAGGGCGGACTGATTGCAGTCGATAAGGGTGTTTTTGCTGTCCCAAAAGGTGGTGGCAACGGGGTTCATGTCCGTCATGATCTGGCTGCGCTGGTTGGCTTCGGCGGCTTTTTCGTTGGCCTCGATCTCGGCCCGCAGGTCGTAGATGTGGCCCACAATGCGGTGGCCGGCGCCGTAGGCCACCTGCTTTAGTGTGACCTTGGCGGGGATCAGATCCCCATTGAGCTTCCTGTGGAGCCAGGGGAAGGTCACCTCGCCGTACTCCTTGGCCTTTTCCACCAGCTCATTGGCATACTCCCCGGATTCCCGCCCGTTTTCCTGGATGGGGGCGTTGAGGAGATAGAACTTATCACAGTATTCCTCCACGCTGGAGAGGTCGAAAAGCTCGTAACAGGCCTGGTTGCAGTAGACCATGTTCATGTCCTCGTCCCACATGTCGCAGGCTAAGGGAACGGCATTGAGCATCACGTCTCGGCCGATGTCCACCTCAGAGCGCAGCTCGGCGATGGCTCGCAGCATGGCGTTGGTGGGGCGAAAGTCCTCCACATAGGCGGCGACGCAGCGCTTGCCGTCCAGCATCACGGGCACCAGGGTGACCTTGGTGTCTATGGGCCGGCCCTGGAGGTCCTGGTGCAGCCACTCAAAGGTGATCTGCCCGTGGCGCGCCGCATGCTGCACCCGCTGCCTGGCCGAGGCCTCGCTGCGGCTGCCGTCCAGCTGATATTCCGGGGAAAGGCGGTAAAAGCTCTGCAAAAAGCTCTGCTTATCCGGCAGGCTGAACAGGGTGCAAGCAGACTGGTTACATTCGATGGGATCGCCGCTTTCGTCAAAGATCATGCAGACGGTGGGGGCGTGCTCCAGCATGACCCGGTTCAGCACAGCGGAATTGGTGGTCTGGCGGCTGGGCTGGGGGGCCTCTACGGCGTTGATGGAGCCCAAAACCGTGCCGTCCTCAGAAACCACCATGGCGGAGAGGGTGGCGCCTATCCAGGATTCGTGGTCCTGGTGGCGCATACGGCAGGGCAAATGCACCGCGCCCTTATGGAGGGAGAGGTTGGTGATGGCGTGGAGAATGGGGCCGTAGTCCTCCGGGTGGAACACAGCCGAAACGGCGTCCCGGGGATGCATCTCCTGCCCTACCAGTTCATTGATGAGGTGTTCGGCAAAGGGGCCGCTGTGAAAGCGCAGTGACACATCTTTGGGGGAATACTCCCAAAAGACCACCCGCCGTATATCCATGAGCTCGGAAAAGGCATACATCATTTCGAGTTTTTCTAGCTGCATTTTGGAATACCACCAATACCTTGAGATTTTTTAAGAGCAAGGGAGGTTATACACTGCGTGGCGCGAAGACAAAGCCAGGGAGCATTTACACCAGAAGCCACTTGCAAATGGTGTGGAACATCTGGTAAGGGTCTATGGGCTTAGAGAGGTGATCGTTCATCCCGGCGGCGATGCTTTGGTCTCTGTCTCCCAGCATGGCGTTTGCCGTCATGGCCAAGATGGGCAGGTTTTCGTATTCCGGGTGGGCCCGGATTTCCTGGGTGGCCATAATGCCGTCCATCTCCGGCATTTGCACGTCCATCAGCACCAGGGCAAAGTCGCCGGCCTGCAGCTTTTCTATGGCCTCACGCCCGTTGCCGGCGATTTCTACCAGAAAGCCCTCAGCGGTCAGCAGCTCAAAGGCCAGCATCTGGTTGATCTCATTATCCTCCGCCAGCAGGATGCGGGCGCCCCGCAGGGCTTCTGGTATGGTATAGGCACCCGGGGGGGCGTGCTCACTTTGGACGACCTTGGATTCCGTGACCTTTCCTACCTGTATGGTAAAGGAGAAGATGGAGCCCACGCCCACCTGGCTTTCGCACCAGATCACCCCGCCCATCATCTCCACCAGGTTCTGGCTGATGGCAAGACCTAGGCCAGTGCCCCCATACTTTCTGGTGGTGGAGCTGTCTGCCTGGCCGAAGGGGGTGAAGATCCGGGCCACCTGCTCCTTGGTCATGCCTATGCCCGAGTCGGCAACGGAAAATCGCAAAATGGCGTCAGTCTCAGTTTCGCTGTCTAAGGAAACTAGGATGGAGATGGTGCCCTGTTCCGTGAATTTCACGGCGTTGTTGGTGATATTCAGGAGGATCTGGCGCAGGCGCAGGGAATCGCCCAGCAGGTCAAAGGTGATCTTTTCATCCACCTGGGTGGTAAACTGAATGCTCTTTTCCTCTATGCTGTGAGAAACGGTGGTGACCACCTCCTGGAGCACAGGGGCCAGGGAAAAGGGGTGGGTTTCGATCTCCAATTTGTCCGCTTCGATTTTGGAGAAGTCTAGGATATCGTTGATGATGCGCAGCAGGGACTTGGCAGACTGCTCCACCTGGAGCAAAAAGCCCCGCTGCCGCTCCGTGGTCTGGGTTTTCAGCACCAGACCAGTGAGGCCGATAATGGCGTTCATGGGGGTGCGGATCTCGTGGCTCATGTTGGCCAAAAAGGCACTCTTGGTGCGGGAGGCCGATTCCGCCTCTTCCTTCATTTCCGTCAGGCGCAGATTCTGCTGGTTGATCTCGTCTATCATGGCCCGATAACCGCTGATGTCGGACAGGGAGAAGAGGTAGCCGTTATACCCGCCCCGGGCCAGGACCCGCCGTCCACTGACGGCAAAGGTACGCAGAGCCTCGCCGTGGCGAAGGGAAAACTCCCCCTCGGGATAGGCGGCCTGGTCTGTGCGAAGGCGGTGGAAGAGCGCCGGGGGCTGAATGTCCTCCGCCAGTGCCTCCAGCCTGGTCAAAAAGTCGGATAGGCCGGTTTTTCCCTCCACCAGGGGAAGCTGAGAAAACAGCGCCCGATAGGCGGGGTTGACGCTTATGGCAATGCCGCCGGCGTCGAAGATGACGATGGCGTCCTTCATAGAGGTGAACACGTCCCCCAAGGCCACGGTGCCGAAATTCATGAGCCGGGACTGATAGGAGTAGCCCGTGAAGGCCACAAAGGTGGCGAAAAAGCCTATGGGGGTGAGATCATAGGCCAGGGGGATCAGGTCGAAGGTGAAGATAATGTTGAGCGCAAAGGGCAAAAGGGTGCTGGCGGCCGTTACTAAAATGGCGGGGTTCTGGGCATAGTGCTTCACCACAAAGGTAAAGAAGATCACAAAGGCCGCCAGGATGCAGCTATAGCCCAGGGCGGTATGAATCCAAAAGAGCGGGCCGCTGGCAGCCTTTTCGCTGGAATACACCAGAAAGTACAAGTGGTGAAAGGGGTTGGTGAGCATACAGAGGGTGTCTATGGCGGGCAAAATGTGTAAGATTGCCGCCACGGCGCGCTTACCTGCCAAAGGATTTCCGGTAAAATGCAGGAAAAACCAAAGAAGGGCAAAGGGAATCCAGCAGACGAAGATCATCCGCAGGGAATAGACAAAAGCAAAGTTTTCCGCACTGACGATCATAGAAATGCCGTTAAACAGAATCCAGAGCATGACCAAAAAGCCCAGCTCAAAAAAGCTCAGCAACTCGCGGTTGCGCTTTTCGCCGAACCAAAGTGCGCCCAGAAGGTAAACGGAGATGATGGCGATGATCAGGGAGATGCCGAACAGAATAGGTCCGATATCCAAATATGTACACCCTTCCACGAATTCCTTGGGGAAACAACCAGGAACTGCCACTGCTGAGAGAAGATAATTATACAAAGTTATCATAGCACATTGGATTGAAAAAGGCAAATATTACTGCAAAAATTTATGAAAATGTTACTAAAAATGTGATGAAATGGTGGCGGCTTTACAAAAATCCCCTTTTGTGGTACCCTAAAACAAGAAATGTATCTGTTTCCTGACGGAAAAAGGGCCTTGCCCCTTGCATTTTGCGAAACCATGGGGACTGGCGATGGGCCGGTTCCCTCACATAAAGAGGAAGAAAGGCAGGTGTTTGCGTGAATGAAAGGCTAAAGGAAAAAATTAGAGAAGCCCTCGCCAGTGTTCTTCCCATCTCCGTCATCGTGCTGGTGATCGCCTCCTTGTTGGTGCCCATGAGCGTAGACACCGTGGTGATGTTCCTGGCGGGCACAGCCCTTCTGGTGGTGGGCATGGGCTTTTTCACCCTGGGGGCCGACACGGCCATGATGCCCATAGGCGAGGGGGTGGGCCGCTCCTTTGGCCAGAGAAAAGAAGTTTGGCTCATTGCCGTGGTTTGCTTCCTTTTGGGCTTTATGATCACCGTGGCGGAGCCGGATCTCACGGTGCTGGCCCATCAGGTGGCGGCCATCCCCAACATGGTGCTGATCCTCACCGTGGCGGTGGGGGTGGGGGTCTTTTTGGTGGCGGCGGCCCTGCGGATTAAGTTTAACCTGTCCCTATCCACCCTGTTGTACATTTTTTATGCCTTGGTCTTCCTGCTGTCTATCTTCACCCCCAACAGCTTTGTGGCCGTGGCCTTCGACTCTGGCGGCGTGACCACAGGCCCCATGACTGTCCCCTTCATCCTGGCCCTGGGCGTTGGTCTGGCCGGGGCGCGAGGGGGGAGGAACGCCCAGGACAACAGCTTCGGCTTTGTGGCCCTGTGCAGCATAGGGCCCATCCTGGCGGTGATGCTCCTGGGCATCCTCTTTAACCCCCAGGAGGCGGCCTACGACCCCGTGGTGATTCCCCATGTGGAAACCATGCAGGACGTTTGGCAGCAGTTTTTGGTGCAGATCCCCGCTTATAGCATGGAGGTCTTTTTGGCCCTTGCGCCCATCATGCTGTTTTTCACCGTTTTCCAACTGGTGCTGCGGCCCTATACCAAGCGGCAGTTCATCCGCATCGGCGTGGGCATGATCTACACCCTTTTGGGCCTGACCCTCTTCCTGGTGGGGGTCAACGTGGGCTTTATCCCCGTGGGCACCCTCTTGGGCCGGGAGCTGGCGGTGACGGACTTTAAGTGGCTCCTTTTGCCCATAGGCATGCTCATCGGCTACTACATCGTCATCGCCGAGCCCGCCATTCACGTACTCAACGTCCAGGTGGAGCAGATCACCGGCGGGGCCATCACCCGCAAGGCCATGAACCTTTGCCTCTCCATGGGCGTGGCCATCTCTGTGGGTCTGGCCATGACCCGTGTGTTAACGGGCCTTTCCATCTACTGGCTATTAGTCCCCGGCTATCTTATCGCCCTGATTTTAACCCGCTTTGTGCCAAAAATCTTCGTGGGCATCGCCTTCGACTCCGGCGGCGTGGCCTCGGGGCCCATGACGGCCACCTTCCTCTTGCCCCTGGTGATGGGTGCCTGCGAGGCCCTGGGGGGCAACGTGATGACCGATGCCTTCGGCGTGGTGGCCATGGTGGCCATGACGCCCCTCATCGCCATCCAGCTCATGGGCCTTTTGTACCAGATCAAGCTGCGCCAGGTAGAGGCGGAAACGGGCCGGGATGTGCCCGACGCTGTGGATGAAATCTTCGAGCTTATGATGCAGGAAGAGGAGGAGGAAAGCCATGAATCCAATGAACCTTAGCAGCGCGGTACCGGGTGAGGCCTGCGTGCAAAAGCCCCTTCCCAAGTGTCTGGTGCTGATTATCAATCGAAGCGACAAGGAAAAGGCTGCCCGTATCCTCCGAGAGATGCACTGCCACTTTTTGCTGGGCTGCATCGCCCAGGGGACCATAGGCCGCAGCCTTTCCGACCTTTTGGGCTTTGGGCAAACGGAAAAGGCGGTGATCCTCAGCATCACCCTGGATGTGCGCGTGGCCGCCACCCTGGAGGAGCTGAAGAGCCGCCTGCAGCTGGGAAGGCCCAACCGGGGTATCGCCTTTGCCATTCCTCTCACCGGGATGGCCCCCCCGGCCCACCTGCGCAGCAACCCGGAAAAGGCGCAAAAGATACAGAAACGCATGGAGAAAGGTGTGGACGACATGATGGGAAATATCACCCACGACTTGATTTTAGCCGTGGTAAACCAGGGCCACAGCCAGGCCCTGATGGAAGCAGCCCAGGAGGCGGGGGCCCGGGGCGGCACTGTCCTCAGCGCCCGTCATTTGGGTGCAGAGGAGGCCACCAAGTTTTTGGGCCTGCCCATTCAGGGGGAGAAGGAGATCGTGGCCATCATCGCCGCCCGGGAGGCAAAAAGCGCCATTATGGAGCGCCTGGCCGCCTTTTTAGACGGGCATCCAGAAGGCCAAGGAGCCCTGCTGTCCCTGCCGGTAGACAGCGTTGTGGGAATCAGAGACTGAAAACGGACAGGGAAGCACATGGAAACAAGCGGCCTGGGCAAAGGGGCCTGGGCCGCTCATTTGTTGGAAAAACGCCCTGTTTCGTGCTAAAACGTGAAGAATACGCCAAAAGTGGAAGGGGCCCGTCCCGAATATTTGGTCATTCCACATCTGGAAATCAAAGCTGCCCTGTGGTATACTAAGACCATACTGAAGAAAGGAGGAACCTGTTCACTTGCATAAAAAGGATATCGACGATATGATCTTCGAAAAGGAAGACCGTAGCGTCAGCAGCAGATAGCTGTGATGAGAACACCAGGGGTTGCGGCTGCCCCCGGTATTTTTTTGCCCATTTTCCGTTTCAAATAAAAACGATGTCATAAAAGCGGCGCAGTCAAACCTTGACTGCGCCGCAAAAATATTTCTGAGGCCGGGATTTATTAGCCCAGGGCGATCCAGGGCATCTTCTGGCCGATGGGAGGGGTCAGGAAGGTGCTGGGGTCCACGGTGGCGGGCAGGGTGGTCTGATCCGCCAGCTGGCCGTAAGCCAGGTTGGGAGGGGAAAGGAGGATATTCAGGGCTGCCGCGCCTGCCTGGCTTGCCACAAATTCGGGAGGCAGGGTGCCGTTAGACATAATTGCCAGCCAATATCTGCCGGGCTCCAGGGTGGTGGCGGTGACGGGGATGCCATAAACGCCGGTGCTGGTCCAAACGCCGCTCTGGTCGCCGGTCTGGACTAAGAGGTTGCCGTCGCCGTCATAAACGCCAACCAGGCTCTGGCCTGCGGTGAGGTCTTCGCCGCCATTGGAAACGCCCATGAAGATCTGGAAGAGGTTCACGGGGCAGCTCAGTTCGATTCTGGAGAAATAAATGGTGCCGCTGGCTGCCTGCATGCCCACGGCGTCAATATCCCGGGGATTGAAGTTGAAGGCGGCGAAGTTATAGTCCGCGCTGTTGAGGGGGCCGTTGTCGATGGCAACACGGGCCAGCTCATATTCGCCTTCGCAGTTCACATGCACAAAGGTGCAGCAGTTGTCCTCGGTGGGGCGGGGCACGCAGCCGCACTTCTGGGGATGGGGGTGAGGCGGGCAGGGGTGGCAGCAGTCGTTGCAGTAGTGACAGAATCTGTTCCCTAAGAAGCTTTCGAAATCACGCTCAAACATGTTGGCTTCTCCAATCATTTTAAATCTGGTCAGGGCCGGGAGGGGGAGTGCGTCCCAACCCGTGCCTTTCTATCTTATGACGGAGCATGCCGCGATGTGTCGATAAAAGACGAAAAAAGACGGCGGAGATAGTTAGCCTCACGCCGTCTTTAGAATAGCCCCAGCTGCTTAAAGAGAAAGATCCAGGCGAACATGGTAAAGCAGGAGAAAAAGGAGGTAGTCACCACCACGGCCCCCGCCAGCTCCCCGTCGCTTTCCATCTGCTGGGCCATGGTGTAGGAGGATACGGCGCAGGGGGCGGAAAAGACCCCCAAAAGGGTGACAAAGGCCATGTCCCGAAAGCCCATCAGCGCCGCCACCGTGAGAAAGACCCCGGGGACTACCAAAAGGCGGCAGAGGGTGCAGATCAGCAGGTTGCGCCGCAGTCTTGGGCTGTGCCGCAGCTTCAGAGAGGCCCCCAAGAGAATCAGAGCCATAGGGGCGGCGGCGTTGGAGATTTGGTTCACCGTGGCGTCCAGCACAGGGGGCAGGGTAAAGGGCGTGGCTAAAATACCGGCGATGCAGCCTAAGATCAGGGGGTTGGTGGCCACGCCGATGAGGATGCGCTTCGGGGTGACCTTGCCGCCCCGGTAGGCCTCCAAGGTAATCACCGCTAAGAGGTTATAGACGGGGATCAACACGGCGATGGCGATGGCGGGCATGCCCAAATCCGCCCCGGGGTAGAGGTTGGACACCAGGGGCAGGCCTAAAAGGACGAAATTGCTGCGGTAAATGGCCTGGATCATGGCGCCCCGGCTGGCGTTTGAGTCCTCGATTTTGGGGACAATAAAGAGGGAGATGAAATAGGTAATCAAAACGGCAGACACGGCAAAGAAGATGAGCCCCGGATGCCAGGCCGTGGAGAGGTCGGACTGGTAGATGCTGGTGAAGACGGTGAAGGGGAAGAGCAGCTTGAAGATCACGCTGTTGAGCCGGTGAAGCTCCGCCTCATTAAGCCAGTTTCCCAGGCGGATGAGTACACCCAGCATCATGGTGAGAAAGAGCGGCAGCACCGCCTGAACAGAGATCAAAAAGTTATGAAGCAAGCACCGCGCCTCCCTTCAAAAAATAGGACGGGAGCAAAATCCCCCGACAATTCTTTATTATATGCCTTTTTTCGGGGGATGTAAAGCCGTCGCGAAAGGGGAAGGCAGGCGGCCCGAAGAAGAAGGCAGAAATTCCCCCAAAAGAAGACACTCGGACGCCTTGACAGAAGGGCTTATAAGTGCTAAACTAGCTGGGTAAAAGTAGCGAAGACGAAGACGAAACCGCAACGCACTGCCCAGAGAGAGGTGCCCTGTGCTGAAAGCGCCTTGCAGATAGCCGCGGCATGACCACTTCCGAGCTGCCCACCGAACACTTTAGTAGGCTGGGCCGGGACCGCCCGTTACAGCGGCAGAAAGCGGCAGGTTTTTTTATACCTGCAAGCAGGGTGGAACCGTGGAGTTTTATGCTTCACCCCTGATGAAAAACGTCAGGGGTGGAGTTTTTTTATGCCCGCCCCGAAGGAGGAATTTTTTATGGAAGAGAACCGCTACAGCTTTGAAAACCCCGTTTTTAAGGACACCTATCGCCACACCAGCTCCCATATGCTTGCCCAGGCCATGAAGCGGCTGCACCCCGAGGTAAAGCTTGCCATCGGCCCCGCCATCGAGCACGGCTTTTACTACGATTTCGACGCGCCCTTCCCCATCACCTCTGAAATCCTGGAGGAAGTGGAAACCGAAATGCGCAAGATCTCTAAGGAAAAGCTGCCCTTAGAGCGCTTTACCCTGCCCCGTGACGAGGCCATCCGCTTTGCACAGGAGCAGGAGGAGCCCTATAAGGTGGAGCTTATCACCGACCTGCCCGAAGATGCGGAGATATCCTTCTACCGCCAGGGGGAGTTTGTCGACCTCTGTGCCGGGCCCCATCTGGACACCACGGGAAGAGTGAAGGGCAACGCCTTTAAGCTCACCTCCGCCACCGGGGCCTATTGGAGAGGCGACTCCTCCAAGAAGATGCTCCAGCGGGTCTACGGCACCAGCTTTATGAAGAAGGAAGAGCTGGAGGAGTATCTCAATAAGATCGAAGAGGCCAAGAAGCGGGACCACAGAAAGATCGGCAAGGAATTGGGCCTCTTCCTCTTCCAGGACGAGGGCCCCGGCTTCCCCTTCTTTTTGCCCAAGGGGATGATCGTGAAGAATAAGCTCCTGGAATACTGGAGAGAGCTCCACACCAAGGCGGGCTATTCGGAGATCTCCACCCCCATCATGTTAGACCAGGAGCTGTGGCACCGCTCCGGCCACTGGGACAACTATAAGAACAACATGTACAGCACCGTCATCGACGAGGTGGACTATTCCCTCAAGCCAATGAACTGCCCCGGGGCCATGCTGGTCTATAAATCCCAGCCCCACTCCTACAAGGAGCTGCCCCTGCGTATGGCGGAGCTGGGCATCGTCCACAGACACGAGCTCTCCGGCGCCCTCCACGGCCTGATGCGGGTGCGTTGCTTCACCCAGGACGACGCCCACCTCTTCATGAGAACCGAGAACCTGAAGGATGAAATCAAGGGCATCGCCGCCCTCATCAACGAGATTTACGAGCACTTTGGCTTTAAGTACCACATGGAGCTCTCCACCATGCCGGAAAAGCATATCGGGACAGTGGAGCAGTGGGAGGCGGCCACTGGCCACCTCCAAGACGCCCTGGAGGAGCTGGGGGTCAAGTATATCGTGAACCCCGGTGACGGCGCCTTCTACGGCCCCAAGATCGACTTCCATCTGGAAGACTCCCTGGGCAGAACCTGGCAGTGCGGAACCATACAGCTGGACATGCAGATGCCCGAGCGCTTTGAGCTGGAATACGTGGGCTCCGACGGGGAAAAGCACAGACCCGTGATTCTCCACCGCACCGCCTTCGGCTCCATCGAGCGCTTCATCGGAATCTTAACCGAGCACTTCGCCGGAGCCTTCCCCACCTGGCTGGCTCCCGTGCAGGTAAAAATCCTGCCCATTACCGATAGGGCCGCCGCCTATGCAGACCAGCTGAAGGAGAAGCTGGAGGCCCGGGGCCTGCGGGTAGAAACGGACCACAGAAACGAGAAGATCGGCTATAAAATCCGGGAAGCCCAGATGGAAAAGGTGCCCTATATGCTGGTGCTGGGCGATAAGGAAGTGGAGGCCGGCGTGGTGGCCGTCCGTTCCCGTTCCGGCGGCGACTTAGGGGTCATGGATTACGAAGCCTTTGAAGCCCTGGTGGCGGAAGAAAACGAAAAGCGGCTGAATAAGTAAAGAGTATCTGAAAATCGAGAAGCACCAGAGAGATCATTCTCCCTGGTGCTTCTTTGTTGGTTTCTCAGAATCCGCTTCTTACTTGGTCAAAACCCGATAGAGGATCACGGCCATCTCGGCCCGGGTGAGGGGATTGTGGGGGTTGAGGTTTCCAAAGTCGTCTCCGCTCACCGCGCCGGCAGCCAGCAGCAGGGTCACGGCGTCCTTGGCGTAATCGGACACGCTGGCACCGTCGCCAAAGCTGGCCAGGGTCTTGTTGGTGCTGACGGAAAGGCTCTTACCCTTCACAGCCAGGGTGCGCTGGATTAGGACCATGGCGTCCTGGCGGGTGAGGGAGTCCTCGGGGCGGAAGTAGCCCCCTTCACCCTGGGCGATGCCAAGGTGCTTCGCCGCATTGACCGCTGCGGCATAGTAGGCGCCGCTGGGCACATCCTTAAAGGTTTCGACAGGGGTGCCGCTTAGGTTAAAGGCCCGGACCAGCATCAGCACAAAGTCGCCGCGGCTTAAGTAATTGCCGGGGCCAAAAGTGGTGTCTGTGGTGCCCTTCACGATGCCTCTTTGATAGAGGTAATTCACAGCGGTCTGGGCCCAGGTGTAATTGCTCATATCCGTAAACTGGGGGGTGGGCTGGAACACGGTGATGGAAACTTTTCCGGTGTAGGTCTCGCCGTTCTTATCGGTGCCCGTATAGTCGATTACCGCCGTACCGTTATAGCCTGGGGCGGGGACAAAGGTCACGTTGGAAAGGGAGCTGGAAGAGGTGCCTGGGTCATAGGCGGTGGAAGGGGAGACCAGCCCGCCATAGGTGGTGGCGCTGGTGTAGCTGTAGTAAAGGGTGCCAATGGCGGTGGAGGGGAGGCTAAACTTCACGGAGCTCAGCTGGGCACCCCCCCGTCCGTCGCAGGCAGCGGTAAAATCGCTCTTGGAAAACGTAACGGGCTGGCCGTTGGAGGAATAGCTGATGGTGCTGGCAGTGGTGGCGGCCTGGGCGTTATAGGTCAGGGCTACGGTGCCGGAAATGCTGTGGCCCCCTGCGCTCTTGCCTGTGAAGGATATGGTGATGACCTCAGCCTTGCTGGCAGCGGGAACAAAGGTTACCTCGTCCAGCTCCGGGGTGTCGCCGCGGTAGTATGCGGTGCTGGCGCTCACCTTGCTGTCATATCTGGTGCTGCTGGTATAGTCGTAGTAAAGAACGCCCTTGGAGGAGCTGGGCAGGGTGAACTTGACATAGGAGAGGCTGGAGCCCGTTTCATCCTTGCAGAAGGTGTTAAAGTCGCTGGCGTCAAAGTTGATCTGGGCACCCGGCGTAGCGGTGTAATTCACATCCCCGGCGCCCTTTCCCACGCTGATGGACACCGTGCCGGAGAAGGAGTCGTTCCCTGTGCTCACCCCGGTGAATTCTATCTCCACCGTGCCCACATAGCCGGACTTTGGCACAAAGGAGACCATGTCCAGCTCCGGAGAGGAGGAGCGGTAGTACTTGGTGGAGGAGCTTACACTGCTGCCATAGGTGCTGCTGTCTGTGTAGTTGAAGTAGAGGACGCCCTTAGAGGTGCTGGGCAGGGAGAATTTCACATAGGAGAGATTGGAGCCGGTTTCGCTTCTGCATAGGGTGTTAAAATCAGTGGAGGAGAAGGTCAGCACCTTGTCCTTCTCGATGTAATAGGGAATGGTGGTGCTCTCTTCTTCCACGGTGATCCGTACTGTGCCGGTGAAGCTGTTTCCGTCTACATCCACGGCCGAGTAGGAGATGGAAGCGGTTCCCTCATAGCCGGAGGCAGGCACGAAGGAGACTCTGTTCAGGGGGTAGGTGCCGCTGGTGGAGCGGGCGTATTCCCTGGATTCGCTGATCTTACTGCTGCTGCTGTTGACATAGTCATAATAGAGGGTGCCCACGGAGGTGGAGGGCTGGGTGAACTTCACATAGTTCAGGTTTCTGCCGTAGACATCGATAGACTTGCTGTTAAAATCAGCGGGGTCAAAGGTCAGCACCCCACCTGCCTTCATGGTCAGGTTTATGGCGGAGGCCGTGGCCGTCTGCACCTTGATGGCATAGGTCAAGTTGGTGGCGGTGCCGCCGCCGCTGGGGGTTACCACGGCGGTGATGACGGCGTCCACAGGGGAAACACCCGTTACAGTGGTGCTTGTCCCCGTAGCAGGGCTCAAAGTGGCCCCGCTGGTGTTGCTGGACCAAGCCACGGTGGCGCCGTTGGGCAGGTTGTTAACAGTCAGGGTTGCGGTGCGCTTGACGGTGATGGTGGAGGCGGTGCTGGAGATGGTCGGCGCGGGGGGCACTACGGTGACGTTGCAGGAGGCGGTATGGCTGCCGTCATGGGTGGTCACGGTGATCACGGCGGGACCATCCACAGTGGAGGAAGCGGTCACGACTCCTGCGCTGCTGACATTGGCGATGCTTGGGGCGCTGCTGCTCCAGGTGAGAGCCTTGTCGGTGGCGTCGCTGGGGGTAATGGTGGCGGTAAGGGTTTCGCTGGCCCCCCTGACAAGGGTAAGGCTGGTTTTATTCAGGCCCACCCCGATGACAGGAATGTTGGCCGGCAGAGGCGCGGTGACGGAGATGTCCTTGGTGGCAGTTCGACCGTCAGAGGTGGCAGTGGCGGTGATGGTGGCGGTACCGGCAGAAACGCCGGTGACGACCCCGTTTGTATCGACAGTAGCGACAGACGTGGGGCTGCTGCTCCAAGTCACGGATTCCAAGGCGTTTAGGGTTATTTGGCTACCCACCTCAACCGTTCCGTTTCCGCTAATGGTCAATTCACCTTCAGCCAAGGCTGTAGGAACCAAACCAACCAGGAAGGTCAAACACAATAAAACTGCCAGGATTCGCGATACATGCTTTCTTATTCTCATGCTCAAAAATCTCCTTTCACCAATGCCCCCGAAAAACGCGGGAGAAAACATAACGCCAGTGGTGTTTTTTCAAAACTGCCCCCATTATAGCACCATTCGACGCATTTCACAAGAGAATAGAAAGGGCTTGCGCCCTGTATTCAACAGGAAGCAAGCCCTTTTTCTGTTTATTTCGGCGTTCCCACGCCTTTTCGTCAGGCTTCTTCCACCTGAGGCAGCACCGCCACGCGTATCTCCAAAACACGGCGGTTATCCACCCGGGTCACGTCCACTTCCAGGGTCTCGTAAGTAAAGTGGTCGCCCTCCTCAGGCACCCGGCCCAGCTGCTCTAAAACCCAGCCGCTGATGGAGGAGGAATCGCTCAAATCCCCCCGCAGGGAGAAGCGGTCGAAAAGATCGTCAAGGTCGGCGGAGCAGGCGATGAGATAGCTGCCGTCCTCCTGGGGCTTAAATTCCTCCAGAACCTCGTCGTGCTCGTCCCAGATTTCGCCCACCAGCTCTTCCAAGATGTCCTCCAGGGTCACGAGGCCCTTGGTCCCGCCAAATTCGTCCACCACCACGGCCATATGGCTCTTGTTGCGCTGCAAAAGGCGCAGCAGGTCGGAGATCTTCGTGTTCCCCGTGGTGTAAAGCACGCTGCTCACCAGGCCGGAAAACTCGGTGATCTTCCGGTGGCGGGCGGCATAAAGGTCTTTTTCGTGGATGACTCCCACGATATTGTCCACGCTGCCCTCGTAGATGGGAATACGGGAGTAGCCGCTCTCGGCAAAGGCGTGGATGAGGGTGTCCATAGGGGCGGTTTTCTCCACGGCTACGATGTCAACTCTGGGGGTGAGAATCTCCTCCACCTCCAGGTCGTTAAACTCAATGGCGGCGCGGATCAGCTGGCTCTCGTGGGCCTCCAGGCCGCCCTCGCTCTCCGCCTCGGACACCATGGTGATCAGCTCCTCCTCGGTGATGCCCTCGTCCTCACCGGAGCGCACCAGCTTGGCGGCCAGCTTGTAAAAGAGGCTGAAGAAGGCGTTGAGCGGGGTGAGGATAAAGAGAAACACCCGCAGGATGGGCGCGGAGAACATGGCAAACCGCTCCGGCTGGTCTTTTGCCAGAGACTTGGGGGTGATCTCGCCGAAAATCAGGATGGCCACGGTGAGGACGATGGTGGAGATGGTGGGGCCGTAGCTGTGATAGTACATGGTGAAGAGCACCGTGCCCAGGGAGGCGGCGGAGATGTTCACAATGTTATTGGCGATGAGGATACAGGAGAGCAGTTTATCAAACTGCTCCGAGAGGGAAAGTACCAATTTGGCTCGTTTGTTTCCCTCCTCCGCCCGGTTTTTCATGCGCAGACGGTTAAAGGAGGTCATGGCCGTTTCCGTGGCGGAAAAAAAGGCGGAGCACAAAACCAGAGCCACAAGGATGAGAATCATCGATATACTGGAACTGTCCATAAGAGAACGCATCAACTCAACTTTCTATTGTAATTCAAAGGTGTTAGGCGGCAAATGAACGCCTATAAGTATCATCAGCTTATCACAAAGGGCGCAAAAATGCAAGGAAAGAAAAGACCGCCTCGGCCAAAGGCGGGCCCGGGACATCAAAATACGGGCGCCGGAAGAACCGACGCCCGCTGGGGAATGGAAAATAAACACGCACATGGTGATGCTGCGAAATTGATGGTGGCTGAATACTCTGGCGGTCCCAACCGGCTCTTCATAAAATTTTGACTTTGCGGGAAGAGGGCGTTGGAAATGCACAGCCACGGGGGTCGATACTTTCCGCGAAGGGAACACTGCGCTTTTTGGTGTGTGCCGGGTACTGCGGGAGTTGCGCTGTTCGCGGGAAGCGGGGTTTAATCAGGGAAGAAGGGCGCAGGTGCCTTCCCATGATCGCAGGGAGGGAACTGTTATGGAGAACATGGGAATCACCGACCTTTCTTTTCAGGTTAAACCTTAGATCCTTCGTCTGTCACTATTATACAAATAATTAGAAGAAAAGTCAAGAGATTATAGTGCAAAACAGACAATAAATTGAAATATTTTCGAAAAAAATCAGGCAAAGAATACATGATGGCAAAAAAGGGAGGCATACTGAAAACAGAAACGAGGTGATGTGCATGGACATGAGCAATCTGGAGTATCAAAACTATGTAAAGCAAAAGGCGAAGCCCTCGCCCATCTGGAAAAATATGGTCTGGGCCTTCTTTGTCGGGGGGCTTATCTGCACCATAGGCCAGGGTCTTCTAGATTTTTACAAGTACCGCGGCCTGGAGGAAACAGCGGCAGGTACCGCCACCTCCATGACCCTCATCGGGCTGACGGCCCTGCTGACGGGCCTTGGGGTCTTTGACAACATAGGCAAAAAGGCCGGGGCGGGCACCTTGGTCCCCATCACGGGCTTTGCCAACGCCATGGTGGCCCCTGCCATGGAGTTTAAGAGCGAGGGCATGGTAACGGGTACGGCGGTGAAGCTTTTTACCGTGGCGGGGCCGGTGATCGTCTTCGGTCTCTGCGCCAGTATTTTGGTGGGGCTGTTGCAATACGGGTTTAGCTTTTTATAGGGAGCGGCCCAGGCAGGCACAGCACCGAAAACAAAAAAGGCCGGGTGAACGGGTAAGGTTCATCCGGCCTTTTGTGCTGCTGTGGGGGCCTTCACTTCGAGGGGATTACCCCTTGGGCGGCTCACGCTTAAACTTCTCTGCCAGCATTTCTCCCGCTGTGGCGCAGTGCTCCGGGGTAAGATCGTGGAACAAGACCACCATGGGCTCCTTGGGGATTCCTGTGATCCGGTGCAGCTCCTCGGTGAACACCTTGGCGATCTCGGCCTTCTTTTCATAATCCTGTGGGGTCATTTCAATGGTAATGATGGGCATATGTAGTTCCTCCTAAAACTATGATTTTTCCTTGAAAACCTGCTCAGGGCGCAAACTTTTGCTCTAATTCCAGCAAAATCGTCTTCTTGTCCAGCCCCCCGGCGTAGCCCCCCAGGCCGCCGCCTGCGTTGATGACCCGGTGGCAGGGGATGAAGATGGACAGGGGGTTCTTCCCGTTGGCGGCCCCCACAGCCCGAAAGCCCTTGGGAGAATCCACCCCCAGGGCCAGGTCCCGGTAGGAGATGGTTTTCCCATAGGGTATGCTGCGCAAATAGTCCCAAACCTTCGTCTGAAAGGCGGTGCCCTCGTAGGAAAGGGGCAGGTCAAACTCTTGGCGCGTCCCGGCAAAATAGGCCTCCAGCTGGCTCTTGGCCTCCAGCAGGAGGGGCGTTTTGTCCTGACAGCCAAAATCGCCGAAGGAAACCCGGCAGATGGCCTTTTCATCGGCCCAGAGAGTCAGGGGGCCCAGGGGGGAGGGTAGGGTCAAGCCATGGAGGGCGCTCTCTTTCTTCGCGGTCATGGGGATCACCTCATATGTAAAATACCCCTTCCCATCGGCTGCGCAGGGGCGGCCGATGGGAAGCAGGCGCTTTGATGGCGGGGGCTAATCAAGGCAGGAAAAACTTAAAACAGGTGGAACCTCCCGGCGTCCTCCCGAAATTCCAGGACTTCTAAGGCGGCGGAGAGCATCTGGGCGGCGTCGGCCTTGGTGAGGGTGGCCTCCAAGCCGTCTAAGCTCCCCAGAACCCCTACGGCCTCCAGGTTAGAGGCGGACTGGGCGGCCCAAACGGGAGCGGCCTCATTGAGGGCGGCGGAGGTGGGCACGTCGGTAAGCTCTAAGAGCCGGGAGAGGAGCACCGTGGCCTCGCCCTTGGTCATGGCGGCGCCCGGCGCAAAGACGATGCGCCCCTCCTCATTGGGGGTGCCGGTGATCATGCCGGATTTCAGGGCCGAGGCCACATAGGGCTTGGCCCAGACGGCGATGGCGGCATCGTCGGAAAAGCCGGTGGTAATGGCCCCGTCTAAGGTATCGATCTCCAGGGTGTCCATGGAGAGGGTCAAAAACTCCGCCCGGCTCACAGGGGTGTCGGGCCGGAAGAAGTAAGCGCCCCCCAGGCATTCCCCGATGAAGACCCCCTCCTCCGCCAGACGAACGGCGTCCTTATGGGCGGGGTTCCCCTGCATATCGGCATAGGAAACCTTGCTTTTTGAACGCTCGATGACGATGGAAACGGTGGCAGGCTCGGAAACTCGGCCGTAGGCATCCTCCGCCACAAAGGTGAAGCGATCCTTGCCGGTCTTGTTCTCATAGGGGGTGTAGGTGAAGGTGGCGCCGGTTTCATCCAGGGTGACGGCACCCCGGGCCGGGGTCTTCACCAGGCGAAAGCGCAGAGGGTCACCCTCGGGGTCGAAAGCGGTGAATTTTTCCACAAAGGCCACGTTTTTATAGGTGCGGCAGGAAAGATTCTGGGCAATGGGCGAGGCGTTTTCCGGTGTGGCCACGGGGGCCGAGTTTTCCGGGGCGGGAATGAGGGCCTCTAAATCTTCCTCTGTGCCCAGAATAAAGGCATATGCGGGAACAGTCAAGAGGAAAAGCGCCAAAAGCATACAGAGCAGGCGTTTTAAGGATAGGGAGTAGGTCAAGGAAAAAACCTCCTTTAGTCGTGGGTTGGATATAGTGGATATTTTGCCCTCTAAAAAGCCTTGCTATACACGGGGCGCCGGGGAATCCCGCCGGGGGTAGAGCCTGCGTACCCTGGCGGTGGAGGATTTTCGCCCGATGGACATGTTAGAGAGCATCCCCATGGCGGCGTAGAGGGTGATGAGGGAGGTGCCGCCGTAGCTGAAAAAGGGCAGGGTCAAGCCAACCACCGGGGCCAGATAGAGGCACATGCCCACGTTCAAGAGGATCTGCACTCCCACCATCCCCACAAAGCCCGCCGCCACATAGCTGTGGAAGTGATCCTTGGCGTGGTAGGCAATGAAAACGCAGCGCAGCACCAGGCCGGTGAGAAGGGCCAGGATGAACGCCGTGCCCAAAAGGCCGAATTCCTCCCCCGCCACGGAGAAAATCAGGTCCGTATGCCGGGCGGGCAGGGCGGAGGAGGCGCTGCTCTGGGTTTGGGTGCCGGCCCCGTAGCCCTGGCCCCAGAGCTGGCCCGAGCCTATGGCAAGAAGGCTGCGCAATTGCTGAAAACCCTTGCCCTGGGGGTCCAGGGCCGGGTCAAATACCACCAGAAAGCGCATCTGGATATAGGAGGGCAAAGAGGGCCAGAGAAGATAGAAAGCGGCCCCCAGAAGGGCAAAGCCCAGGAAAAACCACAGGGCCCGCACCCCGGCGATCCAGGCCATACAGAGGTAGATAAAGAGGTAGACCAAGACCATGCCCATATCCTTGGAAATAAGGAAGATCAAAAGGCCCATGAGGGCGCAGTGGCCCGCGGTGAGGAAAACCGCGCCGGGGCGGCTGACCCCCGTCTTCTCCAGGCGGCAAAACTGGTAGGCCAGCAAAAGGACAAAGCTCAGCTTTAATAGCTCCGCCGGCTGGAGATTCAGGGGGGAGCCGGGGATGCTGATCCAGCTCTTGTTCCCCGTGCCGTCCTCGTTGCCGAAGGGAATCAGCAAAAGGAGCAGGGTAAGGCCCAGGAAGAAGATCAGGGTATGAAATTTATCCACCAGCCGCGCCATGTCCATAAAGTGGAGGATAAAAAAGGCGCATATGCCCAAAAATGAGGCGAAAAGCTGCTTGGGCAGGGCGTTTCCCAGGCCCGGGGCATAGCGGGTGGCGCTGGCGATGAGGAAAAGCCCCGCAAGATTCGCCAAAAGGCAGAGGGAGAACAGCAGGGTGTCTCCATCCCGCCAAAAGTCGCCAAATGCCCGGCTGATTCGTTTCGTCATAGGCCCTCCCCTGTGCCCCTGGAAAAACTCATCCCGGGGCTTGTCAGAAACGGTGCATTCCTGTTAAAATATAGTGATACCCATCCCGGGGGGCTTTCATCCTTCCCGTGGGGAGTGGGAGAAAAATTTTTTGATCCCAGGCACGACGAAAGGGGGGAGGGCCAAATGGAACATTACGCCAGGAGCCAGGCGGAGACGGAGGCCATAGGCGAGGCCCTGGCCCGCCGCCTGCCCCCCGCCTCGGTGGTGGCCTTTACCGGTGATCTGGGTGCGGGGAAGACCACCTTTGTGCGGGGCATGGCCAGGGGCCTGGGCATCACCCAGCGGGTCACCAGCCCCACCTTTACCATCGTCCATGAGTACGAGGGAGGCAGCCTGCCGCTTTTTCACTTCGACATGTACCGCCTTTCCTCGGCGGAGGAGCTCTTCGACATCGGCTGGGAGGACTACCTAAGCCGGGGCGGCATCTGCGCCGTGGAGTGGAGCGAGCGGGTGCAGGCGGCCCTTTTGGAGGAGCCCTGCGTTTGGGTGGACATTCGCCGGGGCAGGGGAGAGGACGAGAGGATTATCACCATGCGCGAGGAGGAGTAAAGTGAAAATACTTGCCATTGAATCCTCGGCTGTGGCGGCCTCTGTGGCCCTATTAGAGGAAGAAAACCTCATAGCCCAAAGCTTTCAGCACACGGGCCTGACCCACAGCGAGACCCTCTTACCCATGGTGGAGAGCCTGCTCTCTTCCTGCGGCATGAGTCTTGGACAAATCGACCTTTTGGGTGTGGCTGCCGGGCCCGGCTCCTTTACAGGGCTGCGGATCGGCGTTTCCCTGGTGAAGGGCCTGGCCTGGGGGCGAGACCTGCCCTGCGCCGCCTGCTCCACCCTGGAGGCCATGGCCTGGAACGCCGTGGGCCTTCGAGGGGAGATCTGCGCCGCCATGGATGCCCGCAGAAAAGAGGTGTACCATGGGCTCTTTTCCTCCGACGGGGCGCAGGTCAAAAGGCTGACCCCGGACAGGGCCGTCTCCTTGGTTGCCTTGGGGGCGGAGATGACCTCTCGCAACCAACCCCTTTGGGTGGTGGGCGACGGGGCGCAGCTCTGCCGGGAGGCTCTAGTCGCCCATGGAGTGGAAGCAAACCTGGCCCCGCCCAATTTACGAATGCAAAGCGCCTGGGGCGTGGGGCGGTTAGCCTTAGAGTACTATAGGCGGGGCGAGACCCTGGCCGGTGGGGCGCTGACACCCACCTATTTACGACTGTCTCAGGCGGAACGAGAGAAATTGGAACGAGAAAAACAGGGAAAAGGGGAATGAAAGATGGATAAACTGCATGTACTGTACCACCCGCTGCTGCTGCATAAGCTGACTGTCCTGCGCAAGGAAGAAACCGACGTGAAGGTTTTTCGGGAGATTGTCTCGGAGATGGCGGCCCTGATGTGCTACGAGGCCACCCGGGATTTGCCCCTGGAGGAGATGGCCATTCAAACACCTGTGGCCGAGGCGGTGGGCTATACCATCGCCGGGAAAAAGCTGGCCATCGTGCCCATTCTCCGGGCGGGCCTGGGGATGGTAGATGGGATTTTAAGCCTGATTCCCGTTGCCAAGGTGGGGCATATCGGCCTGTTTCGCGACCCGGAGACCCTGCTGCCTGTGAAGTATTACTGCAAAATGCCGCCGGACATCCAGGAGCGGGACGTGATGGTGTTGGACCCCATGCTGGCAACGGGGGGTTCCGCCTCCGCCGCCATAGGCTTTTTGAAGGAGTATGGGGTGAAAAATATCAAACTCATGAGCATCCTGGCTGCCCCGGAGGGAATCAAGCAGGTTCATGATGACCACCCTGACGTGGATATTTACTGCGCGGCGGTGGACGATAAGCTGAATGACCACGGCTATATCGTGCCCGGCCTGGGCGATGCGGGAGACAGAATTTTTGGCACAAAATAAAAATAGCGGCCGGGTAGGGAGCGATCCTTGCCCGGCCTGGTTTTTCTTTGGAAGGAGAGAGAATCGGCGGTAAAAAAGGTGAAAATGGCCTTGACATGGAAAATGGGCTGTGGTATGATAAATATCGCGGTTGAGAGATCAGCCGATATGCGCGAGTGGTGGAATTGGCAGACTCGCTAGATTCAGGTTCTAGTGTCCACTCGGACGTGCGGGTTCAAGTCCCGCCTCGCGCACCAAACCAATATAATCCGAACCAATCACGACAGCTAATTCCTGTCGGTGACGGGTTCGGATTATTGCTTTATTTCAACTATGATTTCTTCCCTAATGGTAAGAAACAGCGTCCCGAGTCCAAGCCGAGAGGCCCACGCAAAAAGCGAAAGACTGAATGAAGAAAAAGGGGCGGTGGCATCGTGTTTTTACGATGCCGCCGCCCCTCAGTGTTAATCCTTTGGTTTCCTTTCCACACCATTCTTTTCCGCTTCCTGTTGGCGCTTCCACTCGGCAAACTCTCTCTGCCCTTCCTCGCTCTCATAAAAGGCGAGTATATCAGGCATAATGCAGCGGGCGATGGCTTCAACTTTGTATCGCGGGATATTGGTGTTATTGATCAGTTTTTTGCGTCTGCCCAAATCGTGCCCTCCGTAATATTCAGTTTTCAAGGTGCGGTGCTTCCGAAGAAGCAAGGTTATCGAATCCTATCAATCCTCCTATCGTTGCTGTGTTGGCGGCGATTTTTGCTGTGCGGAATGGTATGCCGCTTTGTATTCCTCCGGAATGCTGGCGTAAAACTGGCGAAGAGATTGTATCTCCTGCTGCTGTTTGGCGGCGTCAAGCTGATCCTTTACGCTGGGTTTGCTGGCTTCCAGCTTCTTTTCGAGGGTAGTATTCTCTTTTTCCAGCGCGGCAATCTCTTTACCATATTTCTTAAACTGCGTTTCCAGCCGTTCCATGCCGGGGAAGAATTTGTGTAGCAGTGCGGTGGCCTCCTCTTTTTTCTTGCCTGCATTAAGCGGGTTGATGCTGTCTAACACCGCCTGTATCTGGTTTGCCTGCTTTGTGAGCCGGACAGCTTGTTTGAATACCCGTGTCGGGATGTGCCGCCTCCCGGTTTTACTGGCCGATTCCCCGCGCTCTATGTCGGGGAACGACTTTACCATGTGGGCGAAGAAGTCATCCTGCCATTTTGTGAGCTGGACACGATTGCCGATGATCTCTTTTGCCGACAACCGCCCATCCTCCGTAATGGGCGTAAAGCACAAGTGCATGTGCGGCGTTTTTTCGTCCATGTGGACGGTGGCGGCGAATATGTTGTCCTTGCCGATCTTTCGGGAGAGAAAGTCAACCGCTGTCTGGAAAAATTCTTTAATCTCAGCACGCTTCTTGCCCTTGAAGAAATCCGGGCTGGCCGTGATAAGCGTGTCCACAAAGCGGACGCTGTCCTTGCGGGTCTTGCAACCTGCCGTCTCAATTCGGCTGTTGGTTTCCTGTAAGTAGGATTTTGTGGGCTTTACAATATGGAAATTGTACTTACTGCGCTCGGTGTCGATATCGGGGTTGCTGGCGTATTTCTCTTTGGTGCGCTCGTGATGAGCCTCCAGAGCGCCAGCACCGCCTTTTTGCTTGGCAAAGCGCATAATGGCGTATTGGGGGATGATATCACTCCTTCCTGTTTTGTAGAAAAATTGAAGGCCGTTTTGCCGCCTCAAGGTATTGGGGTATTACCTGCCTTGATTTAAGCCTTAGAAACCCCATGATTACGGCGTTTCTCAGCGCCTACTTTTCTACATCCGACCTCTTTTTGCGGATGTGTTCAGCCTTTTGTTTTCGCTGAACATCTTCTGCGCAATCCGCGCAGTATTTGGCGTTGTTGGATGTGGACTGAAATGCTCTGCCGCAGACAGAGCACCGCTTTGTGGTGTTATCCCGGAAAATCTCAGCTTCCAGTGAACGTCCTTCGTTGTCTTTTAGCAGTACATGCCGGAACATTTTGCAGTTGACGGAGTAGGAAATACTCTGCACACAGACACATTCCTCCCCATCATCCAGCATGAGGCAGTTACCGTCGTCATAGTTGCAGCAGGTTTTTCGGATGAGGGCATTGGCGCGTTTTCGCTGCGCCGGGGTCATGCGCGGCAGGGAGCCGTTCGGCATCCCCTCGATGGGTGGCAGATTCTTGAATGGAACGATCTTGCTTACCTCCTTTTTTATATTACCTATTGTTTTTATTCTGCGATTACCTACAAGCATATTATTGCATGAATCTATTGACTTGTCCATATATACGTGGTATTCTGTAGTTAATGAAGAAAGTATATACTTGCATTCCCATAAAATCGGAGGGGCGGTTTATGATATGAGTATCAATCAATCTTTAATTCCCATAACCGGCAACTGCATCCTCGCCCTATATCTGGATTTTGAGAAGGGCAAGGAGCATATTGTCATGGGTGAGCTGACCGAAGTCCAACGGTATCTGCGCGGATATAAGCAGGCGGTGATCCTCGTGGAACAGAAGCGGGAGATCGGCACATTTGCCGCCGAATGCTTCCGCCCTATGTCAAGTGAAATGGCCGATGTGCGCATTGGACTTGCGGTTGGACTGGAAAACAAAAAAACGCCCCTGTTCGGAGCGTCACAATCGTTATTAGAAAAGCTGTATCAATCAGACAATATCTGCCACCGCTTTTTGGCGGCGCGGCTTTGGGGCGAGTTCCACAAGACAAAGGCTGTTTATGCCAAGCGGCTGAAAAGCGCGGAGGATAAAGCTTATATTGACGGGTTCATAGACCGCATAGAGGATTTGACTTTGCCTTTCCGTTACGCCATCGAAAATGACATCATGGAATGGCAATGTGACCATCCGAAATATCCTATGCACTATTTTGACAGCGAGTATTACAAGCATCCCTGTGGCCTTCTCTGGGCCGGAAACCTTGCCAATGACGAATACGGTTTTGCGACCATTTCTCTCATGCCGCTTTTAATGTACGGCCTAAAGCGCCTCTATGACAGCCACCTATATTTCCAGCGGTGCAAGTTGTGTAATCGGCTGTTCCTTGCCAAAACCGCTAACATCCCCACCTACTGCGGCGAGGATTGCAAGCGGGAGGCTGTGCGACTGAACAAGCAGCGATTTGATGAAAAGGCCAAGACGGTTGATTATGAGCGACAACACAAAAACAGTTATATGTATTGGTACAACAAGGTGAAGAAGCTGCAAAAGGAGGCCCCCGGCTCCGATAAGCTGGTGGCGGTAGAGGCCGCTTTTGAAACCTTCAAGGCCGGGAACATGGAACGCAAAACGGCGGTGAAGGATGGAGCGATGCCCGAAAAGGAATACACCGATTGGCTCTATCAGCAGCAGGCGATTATTGATGGGCTGATGCAGGGTAACTAATTAGTAGTGTCTTTCCCGCCGCTGAGATTATATCCACAAACCAAAACCCGTCAAGGCTGAAATGAACGCGCTATGCGCGGCCTTGACGGGTTTTTATTTTGCGGTTACGGTGCACTCAAGCGGGAAAAAGAAAATATATGCTGTTTAACATTGTTCTTTATCAAAATAAGCCTTTTCGGGCCTTTGAATATCCACTATTTTTATATCTGGTGGTTGTTCCGATATGTACATTTCTTCTGTCTGCTGCTGGGCTTCCTGCAAAATTGTAATCGCCTTTGTGATTGAACGAAAGAGCGTAAGATACATTTCTTTATAGTCAGGCACATTTATACCGCCTTGCTCGAATTTTAGAGCAAGCATAGCACAACCCACTTATATAATCAAGATAAATCTGCTCTGAATTTAGAGCGGCAAAAGTGGGTGATTGAATTGGAGCAAAACATCAAGTCGGACAGTGTTATCGGGGAAAACATACGCAAAGCAAGAAATCTCGCGAACTTAACGCAGGAGCAGCTCGCGGCAAAACTACAAATTGTGAATTGCGACATCTCGCGCGGTACACTGGCTAAGATCGAAGCAGGGATACGGCATATTTCAGTTGAAGAAATCAATGCGATAAAAGAAGTATTGAATATGAGCTATGAAGATTTCTTTGCGCAGTAACGCAAAAGAATTGCTTCATACTTTTGACGGTTTGTGCTATAATTAGAGCAAAACAGACCGCGTGGTGAAGAAACCCGTCGGTGATACCGTGCCATGCTGCTCACGCGACGCGCGTCACAGGTACGTGACAAACGGAGAGAGCCTCAACAGGGGGAGTCGGTATGCCATATGATCCGGTTTTAGGCTTATTAAGAAAATGCGACATATTGTTCGAAGATGAGCTGATCTCAGATGGCTTAATCATGTCTAATTTTACAGGCTATGTCGCTGAATTAATAGATGAGGCAGAAAAAAGCAGCAGCCTCATTTATCATACAGGGTCGCAAATATTCGATATTTTGCTGACCCTTTATGTTGCGTTGTCTTGTATCATATACGATGAACTAACCCCGGCAGAGTTAGTGGAATCACTGAGTCCGGGAGACATAGTAATTTTCGAAAACAAACGTGCTAAATTTCTTGGTTTAACGGCTGATCATATGGCACAAGTGATATACGATTCGGTTCAAAAAGGACATAGAACGCCAACAACAGTTACCATGCCGCCAAAATCGTTCTATAAAATAAAGCCTTATTATGGTGAGGCAACCATTTTGGACGGTAGAGGGATTCGCACCGACTCAAAAGCGAAATTTGATTTTCTGCAAACTGTCTTTAATAAAAGCAAATCCGATGTAGCAGGCATTGGGAGAAAATCGGCTGTAGTCGTGTGTAATAGAGATTTTGCGGATTCATTCGTGGATAAAGTGAGAATTGGTTATAATGGTTCTCAGCATATTGGAATAACCGATTTGATGCCGGTATCCTATTTTTCACAAGGCAATGAATATCCTTTCCGTGGCAACCCGGGTAAAAATACTCCTGTACTGAAATTTACAAACAAGGCGTCTATTGCAAGAGAACTTATATTTACAGATGAAGAAAAGCAAGTTTTTGCTTTTCTTATCATGGGTGGTCAGGCAGTTAAAAACGGCGAGTCGGAACTACCCGACATAATAAATCGGTGGAGCCTAAAAAAGACTTTAGTATCGCTTCCCATTGCAGATTATGACGGGAATCTTTGTGCAGTCTATCCTGATGCAAGTGTCTTTGCCTGTACCAAAGATATGCTACTGTCCTATTCGATGCCTACCGCACCGGGTGGGCCCCTTACCTATGAGAGCGAATTGCTCATTAATAACATTATTAATCGAGATTTGATCGAGCATGATATTGATAGCATTATTGACATAGAAGCGTATCGAGCTTTTCGCCGTAAGATATCGGATATCCGCCACCATACACAAAATGATGAAAAAATCGAAAGATTCATTGTTGAAAGCTATTCTCTAATGAATTATTTCTCAAATATACCGTTCCCGTTGCATGAGGTTGAAATTGCACGACATGAAATGAACTTAGAATGCCTGTCGGCACTTGAGAAAAAGGATTTTTTGTCCGGCGTTGCAAATGATTATAGCGGCGCATTAGCTGATTTGCTATCAGATATATCCCGCACGGTGGATACCATCTTTCATACAATTGAATACATGAACCCCAAAATGCAGCCTTTGGTAGATGTGCTTGAGAATGCGTTGCAGGTCGGAACAGTACTTCTATTGGTTCCCAAGCCTTTCTACATTGATATTTTCAAAGCGCTTTTACCCTCGGATATAGTCTTAGACAATGGTTTGTACATAAAAACTACCGGCGCTTTTGATCCCAAGGATAACTATGATACCGTTGTTTCTATCGGATGTTTGGGTGCAAAACGATTTTCTGTTTTTTCTACCTTTGTTGCCCCAAGAGTAGAATGTTTACTATATCCACATGAGCGCCTTTTCTTTAATTTTCAAAAGAAAGAGTTTGTACAAAAGGAACGGGAACTCAATAACCGGTCTATATTAGAGTTTGAAATACCGGATATAAGCAAAGAAGAACAGATAATAGACAGCAACGTTCAGGACAATCAAGAAATCGAAGAATACTTAGAGGGAATAGCGATAAAATCGGCATTGCAAGCTGCATCAAACGTATCCGGAGGTGCAGCGACCAAAGCGGATATTGTTCGCATTGCAACTACATCGGACGGAGAGTCAATCTTTTTTACAAAATATTTCACACCGTACATATTTGACCGCGACCAGCTGACGGTTACCGAAAGTGCAGTAAAAGACATTGCCGTTGGCGATATGTTGTTATTTACAAAAAATAGTGATCAAGCAAAGGACATTATCGAAGAGATAATAAAAAAGCTTGCCGTTTCGAATGAACAGATTAATGAGGC